>NZ_CP092483.1:3085416-3393958 GCF_022429625.1 Devosia lacusdianchii
TCCATCGAGGTATGAATCTCATCGCCGGTGCGATCGAGGAAGCCGGTATTGATGAAGAACACCCGCTGGCGCGCTTCGTAGATCGCGGCCTTGAGGTTGGCTGAGGTCCGGCGCTCCTCGTCCATGATGCCGATCTTGATGGTATTCGGCTTGAGCCCCAGCATGGCCTCGACCGAAGCGAAGATGGCACAGGCGAAGGCCACTTCCTCGGGGCCGTGCATCTTCGGCTTGACCACATAGATGGCGCCGGTGCTGCTGTTGACCTTGTCCTGCATGGCGCAGAGCACGGTGACGGCGGCATCCATCAGGCCTTCACCAATCGGCTTGCCGTCGAACAGCACCGCGTCAGTGGTCATCAGGTGGCCGACATTGCGCACCAGCAGCAGCGAGCGGCCCTTGAGCACCAGTGGCTGGCCGTCGACGCCCTTGTAGGTGCGATCGGCCTTGAGCTTGCGAGTGATCTGACGGCCATTCTTCTCGAAGGTGTCCTCGAGCGTGCCGTTCATCAGCCCGAGCCAGTTGCGATAGACGCCGACCTTGTCTTCGGCATCAACGGCGGCAACGGAATCCTCGCAATCCTGAATGGTAGTCAGCGCTGCTTCGACGATGATATCAGCGAGTCCGGCCTTGTGCGTGCCGCCGATGACGCTGCCCGGCTCGATGACCAGGATCACGTGCAGGCCGTGGTGGCGCAATACCAGCTCGCCCGACGCCTCGGTGCCACCATAGCCGACAAAAGCACCGGGATCGCGCAGGCCGGTGCGACCCGCTGATGTGTCGACCTCGAAATGCGCGTGGTCGCCATTCTTTACCACGTGATAGCCAGTGACATCGCGATGGCTGCCCGTCGCCAGCGGGAAGGCTTCGTCGAGAAACGCCGCAGCCTTCTCGACCACGGCCGCGCCGCGTGCCGCATTATAGCCCTTGCCGGGCGCCAGCTCGCCGTCGCGAGCGATGATGTCCGTGCCGTAATAGGCGTCGTAGAGACTGCCCCAGCGGGCATTGGCAGCATTGAGCGCGTAGCGCGCGTTCGATACCGGCACGACGAGCTGCGGGCCGCATAGGGTGGTGATTTCGGGATCGAGGCCAGTGGTTTCGATGGTGAAATCATCAGGCTCCGGCACGACGTAGCCGATATCCTTGAGGAAGAACTCATAACCCTGCGGGTTATTGGCGACCGGGCCATACTTGCGATGCCAGTCGTCGATCTTTGCCTGGATGTCGTCGCGCTTGGCCAGAAGCCGTGCATTGGTCGGCGCGTGCTCGGCAACAACAGCGGCAAAGCCGGACCAGAATTGTTCGGCGCTGACCGCCAGGCCCGGAAGCGCTTCCTTCTCGACGAAATCGACCAGCAGGGGGTGAACCGATAGGCCGGATTTCGTCTGGTAGGTCGTCATTTTAGTTCCTTCTCTGGCCCTGCCAATCGGGCGGGACTATCGCAATGGTTTCACCGCTCTCCCAGTCGACACCCTCCCCCTTGTGGGGAGGGATCAAGGGTGGGGGTAGTCACATTCACCGGACTCGCGGAGAGATACCCCCGCCCTGCTCGATTAACGGACTTAGCAAGGCTAAGTCCTATCTCGCTTCCCTCCCCACAAGGGGGAGGGTGGACGACTGAGACATCTGGATAAAATCTAGGCGAAGGGCGGCCGGCTCACAACCCGCCTAAAGTCGACTTTGCCTTTGCACCAGCCACATAGACCTCGGCGATAGAGCGATCGTCGCCCAGGGTCTGCAGCAGGAACAGCTCCTCGACCAGGGTCTCCACCGTCTCCATCCGCAGCTTCATCGCCGGCGTCGCCGCGGCGTCGAGCACCACGAGATCGGCCGCACAACCGGGGGCGATGGTGCCGATGGTGCCTTCGAGCGACAGCGAGCGGGCATTGCCCAGGGTCATCATGTAGAACGAGTTGAGCGGGGTCAGCCGCTGGCCGCGCAATTGCAGGATCTTGTAGGCCTCGTCCATGGTCTGCAGCATGCCGTAGCTGGTGCCGCCGCCAATATCGGTGGCAACGCCGATCCGCACGCCGGACTTGGCCAACCGCTCGCGGTCGAACAGGCCGGAGCCGAGGAACAGGTTGGACGTGGGGCAGAACACGGCCACCGATCCGGTCTCGGCCAGCACATGGGTTTCGCGGTGGTTGAGGTGGATGCAATGACCCAGCAAAGTTTTGCGGCCTAGCAGGCCGTAATCCTCGTAGATGCCCGTGTAATCCGGCGAGTTCGGGTAAAGCTCCATCGAGAAGGTGATCTCGGCGGCGTTCTCGCTGAGATGAGTTTGCACATAGCATTCGGGATGCTCGGCCACGAGCGCGCGCGACGCGTCCAACTGCTCCGGCGTCGAGGTGATGGCGAAACGGGGCGAGATGGCGTAGAGGCCCCTGCCCCTGCCATGCCAGCGCTCGATCAGCATCTTGGTGTCGTCATAGCCCGACTGGGCGGTATCGCAGAGCGCTTCGGGCGCATTGCGATCCATCATCACCTTGCCGCCCACCATCAGCATATTGCGCTTCTCGGCCTCGCCGAAAAACGCGTCGACCGAGCGCGGGTGGCTGGAACAATAGGCGACGGCCGTGGTCGTGCCGTTGCGGATCAGCTCGTCGTAGAAGGCAGCGGCAACAGCACCCGCATGGCCCTGCTGGCTGAACTTCTGCTCTTCCACAAACGTGTAGGTACTGAGCCATTCCAGCAATGAGCCGGCATAGGAGGCGATCATCTGGCTCTGCACATAATGCAGATGCATATCGATGAAGCCGGGCAGGATAAGATGCGGACGATGATCGATGACTTCGGCGTCGCCAATGGCGGCTGCATCGTAGTCGCCTGTTGACACCACCTTGCCATCGGCGATGGCGATCATGCCATCTTCGAAAAAGCGATAGCTCTCCGTGTCATCGAGGCCCCGCGGCTCGCTGACAAAGGTGAGCACGCGGCCGCGCAGGATCGTCCGGCTCATTGCTCCGAGCCCTCGCGGAACCATTCCACAACCAGCGCTCGCTCTTCAGCCGTCATTTCGCTGACATTGCCTGGCGGCATGGCATGGGCGTAGCCGGCCTGCATGGCGATATCCTTGGCGTGGTTGGCAATGGCGATGTCATTGTCGAGGATGACGTTTTTGGGCGCTTCATAGATGCCGGGCCAGGCCGGCTCGGCGGTGTGGCACATGGCGCAGCGCGTCTGCACCGCTAGGCTGGCAGCGGCAAAATGCTCTGCTGCGAGAAAGGGTTCGGCCGCACGAGACGCCACCTCCTCTCCCGCCGACCCTGGCAGCTTTGGCGCGGTGGAGAGCCACGCGATGATGATGAAGAGGATGACCGCCACGGCCCAGGTCCAGTGCGGATTACCCTTCCGCGCATGGCGCGTGTTAAAATAATGCCGGATGACCACGCCGACGAGGAAGATCAGGCTGGCAATGATCCAGTTCCACTGTGTAGCGAAGGCCAGCGGATAGTGACTCGACAGCATGAAGAAGATGACGGGTAGCGTCAGGTAGTTGTTATGCAGGCTCCGCTGCTTGGCGATCTTGCCATATTTGGCGTCGGGCACCTTGCCCGCCTTGAGATCGGCAACCACAATCTTCTGATTGGGGATAATGATCATGGCCACGTTCGCCGCCATGATGGTCGCGGTGAACGCGCCCATATGCAGCATGGCGGCACGGCCGGTGAACAACTGCGTATAGCCCCAGCTCATCGCCACGAGGATGGCGAACAGCACCAGCATCAGCCCGGTGGTCGAATTGCCGATCGGCGATTTGCAGAGCCCGTCATAGAGCACCCAGCCCAGCACGATCGAGGCGATCGACAAGAGGATGGCCTGCCACTGCGCGAGGTCGAGCACATTGCGGTCGATGAGGTAAATATCGGCGCCGACGTAGTAGACCAGCGCCAGCAGCATGAAGCCGGAAAACCAGGTCCAGTAGCTCTCCCATTTGAACCAGGTCAGGTGTTCGGGCAAAAACTCGGGCGCCACCAGGTATTTCTGGATGTGGTAGAAGCCGCCGCCATGCACCTGCCACTCCTCGCCGTGGGCAAACGGCGGCAGACTCGGCGTCTTGCGCAGGCCCAGGTCCAGCGCGATGAAGTAGAAGGACGAGCCGATCCAGGCGATGGCCGTGATCACGTGCAACCAGCGCACGGCGAACATCAGCCATTCGTAAAAAATGATGTAGTCCGGCATCGCCTTCTCCTTCTTCCCCTCTCCGCTCGCGGGAGAGGGACGATCATCCGGCGTTCAGCAGGATGATCAGGGTGAGGGGTCCGGAGCCATCCCTACGCTCGACGCGCTTCGATGGCTCAGAACCCCTCATCCGCCCTTCGGGCACCTTCTCCCGCAAGGGAGAAGGGAAGAGGTGGGAAACCCACCTCCCCCCAGTTCAAGCCTTATGCCGGCTGCTCGACGCCTTCGACATACCAGTCCATGCTGAGCAGTTCAGCATCGGTCATGACGACGCCTGCAGCGACGCGTTCGGCGCCGGTATTGTCCTTGATCGGGCCGGTGAAGATGTGGAACGAACCGTCGATCTGGCCGGTGCGGACCTTTTCGGCGTCGGCAACGACATCTTCCGGAACCTTGGCGCCGTAGGGGCCCATTTCAACGACGTTTTCCTTGAGCCCTTCCCAGGTATTGCCCGGAGTCCAGGTTCCGGCGAGCACGGCTTCGGCCGAGGCCAGGTAGTGTGGGCCCCAGTTATCGATGATGGCGGTGAGCTGGGTTTCCGGCGCAAAGGCACTCATGTCGGCGCCCTGGCCGAAGCCGCCGATAATGCCGCGCTCGGCGGCAACCTGCAGGGCAGCCGGGCCATCGGTGTGCTGGGCGATGATGTCGATGCCCTGATCGATCATGGCACGCGCCGCGTCGGCTTCCTTGGCCGGGTCATTCCAGGTCGAGATATAGACCGGCTTGACCGTGAAGGCGGGGTTGATGCGGCGGCCGCTGAGGGCCAGCGCGTTGATGCCCATCACCACTTCGGGGATCGGGAACGAACCGATATAGCCAGCCTTGCCGGTCTTGCTCATATGGCCGGCAATGGTGCCGCAAACGGCACGGCCTTCGTAGAAGCGAGCATTGTAAAGGCCGATATTGGGGCCAGGCATGTAGCCGGTGGCATGCTCGAAGGCGATATCGGGAAACTGGGCGGCAACCTTGACCACCGAGTCGCCAAAGCCGAAGCTGGTGGCGAAGATCAGGTTGCAGCCCTGCTGGGCCAGTTCACGCAGCACGCGCTCGCAGTCCGGCCCCTCAGGCACGTTCTCGACGAAAATGGTCTCGACCTTGTCGCCCAGCGCTTCCTCGACAAAGATGCGGCCCTGATTGTGGGCATAGTTGTAGCCATTGTCGTTGATCGAGCCGACATAAATGAAGCCGATCTTGATCTTTTCGAGCTGAGCGAAGGCATGCGAACCCAGCAGCGGCAGCGCGGCGGCGGCGCCACTGATCTTTACGAAGGTACGGCGATTGAGCGTCATTTCTTTCTCCCTGAATGACAGTCGTTGGATTGAGACAATTGCGGCTGGTCTCAATTGGCAGGCAAGAACGGCTTGCCGAGGCAGGCCGGTGCATTGGTGGACGCGTCGCGGCGCAGCGAAATCAGTACCAGCACGACGACGGTGGCGAGATAGGGCAGAGCGGCCCAGAGTTCCGACGGGATCACCGACAGCGGCCCGCCGCCGGCCTTTGCGTAAAGCTCCATTGTCATGACCAGGCCGAAGAGATAGGCGCCGGCCAGGAGGCGGAACGGCTTCCACGAGGCGAACACCACCAGCGCCACGGCGATCCAGCCACGCCCGGCAGTCATCCGCTCGGCCCATTGCGGGGTCAGTAGCAGCGGGAAGCAGGCCCCGGCTATGCCAGCCATGGCGCCACCAAACATGACGGCGAGATAGCGCACGCCGATGACCGAATAGCCGATGGAGTGCGCCGATTGGTCATTCTCGCCCACGGCGCGCAGGATCAGTCCGGCGCGGGTCCTGTGCAGGAAATACCAGATCGCCACAACCATGATGAAGGAGAAGTAGATCGGGAACGAGTAGCCGAAGATCACCTTTGCGATGGGGTGGGTGGCCAGCTCCGCCGGAAACAGCGGCTGCATCAGCGTCACCGGCCGGGCCGAATAGGACGAGCCCGCCAGCGCCGAAAAGCCGGTGCCGAAAATGGTCAGCGCCAGGCCGGTCGCCGTCTGATTGGCCGACAGCGACAGGGTGAGGAAACCGAAGATCAGCGATGCCGCCATACCCGCCGCGGCGCCACACAGCAGCGCCAGATAGGGATTGCCGGTGTGGAACTGCACGACGAAGCCGGCAATGGCGCCGATCAGCATCATGCCTTCGACACCCAGATTGAGCACCCCGGATCGTTCGACCACCAGCTCGCCCAGGGCGGCGATGAGGATGGGCGTTGCGGCGCCGACAACGGTCACAAGAATGGCAATCATCAGTTCCATTATGCAGCCCCCGCCGATGCCTGCGGTACGACGCGTCGCACCCGATATTTGATCAGGATGTCGCCGGCCAGGAGGAAGAACAGCATCATCGCCTGGAAAATGCCGGTCGCCGCATTGGGCAGGCCGATGGTCGTCTGCGCCACTTCGCCACCGACAAAGGTGATGGCCAGGACGACGCCGGCGACGATGACACCCAGCGGGTTAAGCCGGCCGAGGAACGCCACGATGATGGCGGTGAACCCGTAGTTGGTCGGGAAGCCGGGCACCATGCGCTGGAACGGTCCGGCGACTTCGAGCACCCCGGCCAGCCCAGCCAGTGCCCCACTGACCAGCATGGCCAGCCAGATGGTCTTGTGCTCGGAAAAACCGCCATAGCGCGCCGCATGCGGTGCCGCGCCGACGACGCGCATCCGATAGCCGAACACCGATCGTGTCATGATGAACCAGGCGATCACCGCGACGACGATGGCAATGGGCACGCCCAGATGCACGATGGTGCCGGGGATGATGGTCGGCAGACGCGCCGCCTCGGAAAACAGCCGCGTCTGCGGGAAGCCGATCCCCATCGGGTCCTTCCATGGCGCGCGGATGAGATAATAGATCAGCTGCACCGACGCGTAGGTCAGCATCAGGCTGGTAAGGATTTCGTTGACGTTGAGCCTGGTCCGCAGCAGTGCCGGAATGGAGGCATAGGCCATGCCGCCGAGCATGCCCGCCAGAACCATCAGCGGCAAAATCCACCAGCCGGTCATGCCCCAGGTCAGCAGCGCCACGCCGGTGCCGGCGAGGCCGCCGATGATATATTGCCCCTCGGCGCCGATATTCCAGACATTGGCGCGATAGGCGATGGAGAGGCCGGTGCCGATGATGATCAGCGGGGCCGCCTTGATCCCCAGATCCTGCCACTTGTAGGAATTGGTCAGCGGCGTCAGGAAAATCTCCCGCACCGCGCCGATGCCGTCATAGCCGATCAGCGAGAAGATGATGGCGCCCAGGATCATGGTCAGCGCTACCGCCGCTACCGGCGTCGCATAAAGCATCACCCGCGATGGCTCGCGCCGCTTCTCAAGCCGGAACTGCATGATGGCTCTCCATGGTTCCGTGCACGCCGCCCATCAGGAGGCCAATCTCTTCCACCGTCATCTCATCGGCCGGTGTCGCCGCCGACAGGCGACCCATATTGATCACCGCCAGCGTGTCGCTGAGCGCCCGCAACTCATCGAGATCCTGACTGATCACCACGATCGCCGAACCGGCCGCCGCCAGATCGACCAGCGCCTGGTGGATGGCGGCCGCCGCCCCCGCGTCGACGCCCCAGGTCGGCTGGCTCACCACCAGCACGCTGGGCTTCTGCAGGATTTCACGACCCATAATGTATTTCTGCAGATTGCCGCCCGAGAGCGAACCGGCGGTCGAGGCCGGCCCCAGCGCCTTGACGGCGAAGTCGGCAATGACCTTGCCGGTATAGGTCTTGGCGGCGCCCGAATTGATCAGACCCAGCACGACCATGCCAAGCCGATCGCGGGCGGTGAGCACCGAATTGTCGGAAAGCGAGAAATCGCCCACGGCTGCATGCCCGTTGCGCTCTTCGGGCACCGCACAAAGGCCGCGCTTACGGCGGCCGGTGGTATCTAGCAGGCCGAGCGGATGGCCATCGATGGTGATGGCGTCCTTGTCGTCGCTGCGGATTTCGCCGCTGAGCGCATCGAGCAGCGCGTTCTGGCCATTGCCGGCCACCCCGGCAATGCCGAAAATCTCGCCTGATCGGACCGTGAAACTGACATTGTCGACAGGCACTTCGAAATGCCCGGTCTTGGCCGTGGAGAGACGCGACACGACCAGCTTGGGCTGCCCAAGCGTACGGCCGGAAGCACGAACAATATCCTTGAGCCCTGCGCCGATCATCTTCTCGGCCATCGAGCGGCTCGTCTCCTGCTTGGGGTCGCAGGTATCGACCAGCTTGCCGCCACGCAGGATAGTTGCCGTGTCACACAAGGCTTTGATTTCATGCAGCTTGTGGGAAATGTAGAGGATCGAGCAGCCCTGCGCCGCCAGCTTGCGCAGCACCTCGAACAATTGTTCGACTTCCTGCGGCGTCAGCACCGAGGTTGGCTCGTCCATGATCAGCAGTTTTGGATCGAGCAGCAGCGCGCGAACGATCTCGATGCGCTGGCGCTCACCCACCGACAGCGTCGCCACGGTGCGATGCGGATCGAGCAGGAGACCGTATTTCGTCATCACCTCGCGGATGCGCGCTTCGAGCTCGCGCGACGGAATCTTGGCATCCATGCCGAGGGCGATGTTCTCAAGCACTGTGAGCGCCTCGAACAGCGAAAAATGCTGGAAAACCATGCCGATGCCAAGTTTGCGGGCGGCTTTGGGATTGCTGACCACGACCGGCGCGCCGTCCCAGCGGATTTCGCCGGCATCGGGCTGCATGATGCCGTAGATCATCTTCACCAGCGTCGACTTGCCCGCGCCATTCTCGCCGAGCAAGGCGTGAATCTCGCCCGGCTTGACCGCAAAACTGATATTGTCATTGGCTAAGACGCCGGGGAAGCGTTTGGTGATGCCGGTCAATTCCAGCCGATAATGCATACTAGCGTCCAATCACCACCCCCAATGACTTGGGGGTGCGTGCCCGCGCAATTTCAGCTTCCCGTTGCCCAATGTGGACCATAATTTCGGCCGCCGCCAGTGCCGCAATCACCTCGGGCCGTTTATCCCCAAGCCCCTGCTGGCCGATCGGTAACACCAGCCGTTCCAATGCCTTGGCGTCACCGCCTTCGGTCTTGAACCAGCTCGAAAAGCGAGCGCGTTTGGTCTCGCTGCCGACCATCCCAACATAAGGCGCATCGGTGCGGGCCAGGGCCTCCTGCGCGATCAGGAAATCGAGCGCATGGTCATGTGTGAGGATGACGTAGGAACTGCCCTGAGGCGCGGTGCGCACCACCGCTTCCGGCATGGCGACGGCGCGGGAGGCGATGGTTTGTGGCAGCAGGTCGAGTTCCTCGCGGCGGGTGTCGATGACCTCAAGCCGCACCGGCAGCAGCGCCAGCATCTGCGCCAGCGCCCGCCCGACATGTCCGGCGCCGAACACGAAGACATGCGGCAAGGCGGCGTCTTCTGCCATCACCAGCGCCGCAAGCCGTTCGCGGATAGCAGCATCGACATAGCGCAGGCTCACCTCGACACGACCACCGCAGCATTGGCCGATCTCGGGCCCGAGCGGCACGTCCATCGCCTCTTCGGCGCGGCCGGAAGCGATCAGGCGGCGGGCATGGTCGATGACCATGTATTCGAGCGCACCACCGCCGATCGTGCCAAAGATGGCAGCGGGACCGACCAGCATGAAGGTGCCCTGCTCGCGCGGGGATGAGCCCCGGACGGAGGTGAGTTCGCAGACGATGGCGTCCGGGTTGGTGGCGAAGAAGGTGGTGAGTTCGGTGGTGCGGGGGGTCATGTGGCAATCCCGCGCCCGGAGGTCACCCCCTCCCGGCCTCCCCCATCAAGGGGGAGGTGAAGGTCAGAGTGTTGGGCAAGATCATGGAAAACGAGTGGAGCAGCACCTCCCCCTCGATGGGGGAGGCTGGGAGGGGGTGGGGCAAAGCGCACCATAGTCACCCGCGCGCCCCCTTCAACCGCTCACACCCCATCAACACCCGCTCGGGCGTCACCGGCGTATCGAGGCGGGGTGCAATTTTGTAGTCCGCAACCGATGCCACCGCCATGCTGAGCGCCTCGACCACGCTCATCGCCAGCATGAACGGCGGCTCACCCACGGCCTTGGAGCGGCCAATGGTCGGTTCGGCATTGACGGACCACTCGGCGAGCCTAACGTTGAAGATTGGCGGCACATCCGAGGCGAGCGGAATCTTGTAGGTCGATGGCGCCTTGGTGCGCAGTTGCCCCTTGTCGTCCCACACCAGCTCTTCGGTGGTCAGCCACCCCATGCCCTGGATGAACCCGCCCTCGATCTGGCCGATATCGATGGCCGGATTGAGCGACTTGCCCACATCATGCAGAATATCGACACGGTCGACCGTATATTCGCCGGTCAGCGTATCGATGGTGACTTCGCTGACCGAAGCGCCATAGGCGAAATAGTAGAACGGATGCCCGCGCCCGGTGGCGCGATCCCAGTGGATTTTCGGCGTCTCGTAGAAGCCGGCGGCCGAGAGCTGCACCCGGTTCATATAGGCCGAGGCGGCCAGTTCGGCGAAGGGCACGAATATGGGGCCGGCCTGAATGCCGCCCTGCACCCATTCCACCTCGGCTTCGCTGACCTGATGCAGCTTGGCCGCATGCTTGACCAGCCGCGCCTTGATCTGCCGGGCCGCATCGTAAGCAGCCATGCCGTTGAGATCTGAGCCGGACGAGGCGGCCGTGGCCGAAGTATTGGGCACCTTGCCGGTCGTGGTCGCCATGATCTTGACCACGTCGAGCCCGACGCCGAAGGCATCGGCCAGCACCTGCGCCACCTTGATATAGAGCCCCTGCCCCATCTCGGTGCCGCCATGGCTGAGATGGATGGAGCCATCCTTATAGACATGCACCAGCGCGCCGGCCTGATTGTACCAGGTGGCCGTGAAGGAGATGCCAAACTTCACGGGGGTTAGCGATATCCCCTTTTTGAGGATCGGGCTGCCTGCATTGTATTTGATGATCGCGGCGCGGCGCGCCTGGTAATCCGAGGACGCTTCGAGCTCATCGACCACGCGATGGATGATGTTGTCCTCCACCGTCTGGTGGTAGGGCGTCACATTATCGGTGTCGGTGCCGTAGAAATTGGCCTTGCGGATATCGAGCGGATCGCGGCCCAGCGCGTAGGCAATGTCCTCAACCCAGCGCTCCGCCGCCATCATGCCCTGTGGACCACCAAAGCCGCGGAAAGCGGTGTTGGAGACCGTATTCGTGTAAAGCGGCTCGCTGCGCACACGCACGGCCGGATACCAATAGGCATTGTCGGCGTGGAACAGCGCGCGGTCGGTGACTGGACCAGAGAGATCGGAGGAGAAGCCGGCACGAGCCCCATAGACGGCATCCACCGCGAGGATTTTGCCCGCGTCGTCATAGCCGACATCGTAATCGACCACGAAATCGTGCCGCTTGCCGGTGGCGGTCATATCATCGTCGCGGTCGGGGCGGATCTTGCAGGCGCGGTTCCATTTCTTGGCCGCCAGGGCCGCTACGGCGGCAAACAGATTGCCCTGCGTTTCCTTGCCGCCAAAGCCGCCGCCCATGCGGCGCACATTGACCGTCACCGCATGATGACGAATGCCCAACACGGCGGCGACCATCAACTGCACTTCGCTCGGATGCTGGGTGGAGGCAAAGACAGTGACGTCTTCGTCCTCGCCCGGAATGGCCAGAGAAATTTGACCCTCGAGATAGAAGTGATCCTGCCCACCAATCTCGATGCTGCCCTTGACCCGGCGTGGGGCCGAGGCAAAGCCGGCGGTGATATCGCCGCGCTCGAGTTTGAGTGGGTCAGTCACCAGCTTGCCGCCAGCAGCCTGTGCCGCACGGACATTGGTATGATGCGGCAGGTCCTTGTACTCAATCTTGACCGCATGCGCCGCGCGCCGCGCCTGGTCGCGCGTCTCGGCGATGACGGCGAATATTGGCTGGCCCCAGAAATGCACCTTGCCGATGGCGAAGATCGGCTCGTCATGCTTGTGGCTGGGCGAGACGTCATTCTCGCCGGGGATATCGTCGGCGGTCAGAATACCGATGACGCCGGGGGAAGCGGCGACCGGGGCGAAGTCGATAGAGACGATCTCGGCATGGGCGCGCGTCGACAGCGCCAGATAGGCATGCATCGTGCCCGCCGGCTCGATCATGTCGTCGATATATTCGGCCGATCCGGAGACGTGCTTGGGCCCGCTGTCATGGCGGGTCGAGGTGTGCAGCGACGCTATGGCGATGGGGGCTTCATGCTTGTTCATGCCACCTCCCGCCGCAGGCGCTGGCCGTGACCAGTGGTTTCGAGGAAGAATCGCTGCAGCAGGTTCTGCGCCGTCAGCAGGCGGTAATCGGCGCTTGCCCGCATGTCAGTGATCGGCTGGTAATCTTCGGCGAAGGCAGAGATGGCGGCATCGATAGTCGCCTGCGTCCATGGCTTGCCGACCAGGGTAGCTTCCACCGCCTTGGCACGCTTGGGCGTTGCCGCCATGCCGCCAAAGGCGATGCGGGCCATGCCGACCGTACCGGCATCACTGACGAACACCCGGAACGCCCCGCATAGCGTCGAGATATCCTCCTCGCGCCGCTTGGAAATCTTGTAGCAGGCGAATTTCTCGCCCTCCGGCAGCAGCGGAATGGTCACGCTCTCGACGAACTCGCCCGGCTGCCGGTCCTGCTTGCCATAGGCGAGGAAGTAATCCTCGAGCTTGATCTCGCGGCGGTGTTCGCCGCGGCGCAGGCTGAGCTTGGCACCAAGCGCGATGAAGGGCGGCGGCGTATCGCCAATCGGCGAGCCGTTGGCGATATTGCCGCCGATGGTGCCCATATTGCGGATCTGCTCACCGGCAATGCGGTTCCACAGCTCGGCCATGTCCGGGAAATTGGCCGCCATCACCGGCAGGGCTTCGGAATAGCTGACGCCGGCATAGAAGCGCACTTCGCTGTCATTTTCGGCGATGCGCTTGAGCTCAGCCAAGTGATTGATGAAGATCACCGGCCCGATTGATCGCATGAATTTGGTGACCCACAGGCCCACATCGGTCGAGCCGTTGACGATGGTCGCAGCCGGATTGGCCTCATAGACCGCAGCAAAATCATCGAGACTCGCCGGCACGATGATGCGCTCGGCGCCCTCGCCCAGCTCGACCCGCGTCCCGTCGGTGATCGCTTTGATCTTGCTCTTGAGCGCAATGCGCTCGGCCCAGAGCGGGTCGCCCTGCGGCAGGCCATAGGTCGAGATGGCCTTGCCGGCGCGAATGATCGGTGCATAGCCGGTGCAACGGCAGAGATTGCCCTGCAGAGCCTTCTCGATGGCCGATTGCGTCGGATTGGGTTCGCGCATCCACAGGCCATAAAGGCTCATGACGAAACCGGGCGTGCAGAAGCCACACTGGCTGCCATGGTGATCGACCATGGCCTGCTGCACCGGATGGAGCGCCCCATCCTTGCCGCGCAGATGCTCGATGGTAACGACATGGGTGCCGTGCAGGCTCCCCACGAAGCGGATGCATGATGTTACCGAGTCATAGATGATCTCGTCATCCAGCAACCGGCCGACCAGCACCGTGCAGGCGCCGCAATCGCCCTCGGCGCAGCCTTCCTTGGAGCCGCGCAGGCGCCGGTCCAACCGCAGCCAGTCGAGCAGCGTCGTATCGGGCTTCACGTCGGTGAGGCTGATCTCGGTGTCGTTGAGGATAAAGCGGATGGCGCCCGAAACGTCGGTCATCCCTCAGCTCCCCCGATAGGTCGAATAGGCAAAGGGGCTCACCAGCAGTGGCACGTGATAATGCTTGTCTTCCGAGATGGTGAACCGGATCGGCACCACGTCGAGGAACGGCGTCTCGATTTCGACGCCCAGCCGCTCGAAATACTGCCCGACATGGAAGTGGATCTCGAACTCGCCATGCTGGAACTGCTGCTCGTCGAGCAGCGGCTGATCCACCCGGCCATCGGCATTGGTGTAGCTGTCGGCAATGTGGTGGTTGTGATCGCCATGGACGAACAGCAATTCGATCCGCATGCCACGCGCCGGCTTGCCGTGCATGGTATCCAGGACATGCGTCGTGAGGCGTCCACTACCCGCCATTTGCTGCTCCGTTGTAATCCCCGAGCACGAGACTATCGCATCACCGCCGATGCGCAATGCTCATTTTTTACCATCTGGTCCATTTTTGTGCATCTTGTTCTCCGATGCCGTCCCGCTACTATTTGCCTGAACAGACGAGATGAGACCAATGCGCTACCCCCGCGACATGCATGGCTACGGCCCCAATCCGCCACATGCGAACTGGCCCGGCGGCGCCCATGTCGCGATACAGTTCGTGCTGAATTACGAAGAGGGTGGCGAGAACAATATCCTCCATGGCGACGCCGCCTCCGAGGCGTTTCTGGTCGACGTGCTCGGCGCCGCACCTTGGCCGGACCAGCGCCATGCCAATGTCGAGTCGATGTATGAATACGGGGCTCGCGCCGGTTTCTGGCGGCTGCACCGCCTGTTCACCCAAGCCAACCTGCCAGTTACCATCTACGGCGTTGCCACCGCATTGATGCGCGCACCGTCGCAATTGGCGGCGATGCAGGAGGCGGGCTGGGAAATCGCCAGCCACGGCCTCAAATGGGTGCAGCACAAGGATATGCCGCCCGATGTGGAGCGCGCGCAGATCGCCGAAGCCATCCGCCTCCACACCATCGCCACTGGCGAGCGGCCAAGAGGCTGGTATACCGGCCGCTCCTCGCTTAACACCGTCGACCTCGTGAGCGAAGAAGGCGGCTTCGCCTATATCTCGGACACTTACGACGACGACCTGCCCTATTGGCGGGTGCATCAGGGCAGGCCCAGCCTCATCATTCCCTATACGCTCAGCGCCAATGACATGCGCTTCGTCACCGCGCCGGGCTTCGACAATGGCGAGGAGTATTTCCAGTTCCTCAAGGACAGCTTTGACTGCCTCTATGCCGAGGGTCAGGCCGGTTCGCCCAAGATGATGTCGCTCGGATTGCACTGCCGCCTCGTCGGCCAGCCCGGCCGCTTTCAGGGGCTCAAGAAATTCGTGGACTATATCAAGGGCTTCGACAAGGTCTGGGTGCCGACGCGATTGCAGATCGCCGAGCATTGGGCGGCGGAACACCCGTATGTCGCCCCGGACGTTCTTCCGTCCCAGCTCGAGAAGGTCGACTTCGTCAGCCGCTATGGCTCGATTTTCGAGCACTCGCCCTGGATCGCCGAGCGTGCGTGGGAGGGTGAGCTGGCGCCGGCCAACGACACGGCCATCGGCCTCCATTTTGCGCTGCGCACCCAGTTCCGGATAGCGACGGCGGAAGAGCGCCTGGCCGTGCTGCGCGCCCACCCCGACCTGGCCGGCAAGCTCGCGGCCGCCAAACGCCTGACCGAAGCCTCGACCTCCGAGCAGGCCTCGGCCGGCCTCGACGAACTGACCGATGGCGAGCGCCAGCGCTTCACCATGCTCAACACCGCCTATGTCGATAAATTCGGCTTCCCGTTCATCATCGCCGTCCGCGACAACACCAAGGCCTCGATCCTGGCGGCCTTTGAGACGCGCATCAACAATAGCGCGGAAGCGGAGTTCGCCACGGCCTGCGCGCAGGTGGAGCGGATTGCGCTGCTGAGGTTGAAGGCGGTGTTGGGGTAGGGCGAGACAATCAAAACGCGCCGAGACGGCCTTCCACCCGCCAGCCGTCACCCTCGGGCCTGACCCGAGGGTTCTTTACTTGCTGTCGGTTTGGCAAAGTGTAACACCCTCGGGTCAAGCCCGAGGGTGACGATCCGGGATGAGGACGACACGAGGTAAGAAAGCCCCTACCCGTTCCGCTCGTCCGGATCGAAGCCGATATCGCTTTCGTCGCGCAACAATCCCACCAGCAAAGCAAGCAAGCCCAGCCACGGCAGGTGATGCTGCAGCCAGACTTGGGGCGCTATCCCGGAATGGGCGACCTGCGGGTTCATCCCCGTAGGATCGCGCCAAAGGTTGAAGATTTGGTAACCCTAACAGCGCGTTAGGATCACCAGGCGTCGGGCTCGCGCACCATGTGCAGAACGCCGGCCGGATTGAGGAACCAGCCGCCGCGGAAACCCTCGCCGAGATCCTCGATCGCGTCATTGCGCACCACGCCAGCTGAGGCCAGCCGATCCGCCGCCTGCGGGAAGTTGGGCGTGAACAATTCAAGCCAGACCTCGGCCTGCGTATAGTTCACTGCCTCGTCGATCCACAGCCGGTTGGGGCCGAGGATGAACCCGACATTGCCCGGTTTTTCGGTGAACGGCTCAAGCCCCACCGTGTCGCGATAAAAAGCGACTGTCGCTTCGTACTGATGGGTCGGCACCTTCATCGCGATGTTGATGCCACCTTGAATGGTCTTGGTCATTGTTGTGTCCTTTTGGCGCCTGACGCCTATTTGTAGAAACCATCCCGCAGATTGATGCCGTGCTCGATATAGACCTTGAGCGCGCACAGCATGCCGGTCCAACCCTCGCAATTGCCGAAGGCCGCCTTCTGCGCGGCTGCGGTGTCGCGCCAGCCGGTTTCGGCGATGGTGACCAGCGTGCGGCCGTCTTCAAGACCTTCGAACATCATGGTGACGGTGGTGTCGTAGGCGCCGCCCTGGTCGGGGGTGCCATCCGCGGCTGCCCAGTGCAGCACGATCTTCTTGTCGGGCACGACCTCGGTCACCCGCACCGGAAATGCGCCGGGGAAATCGGCGAAGTCCCAGGTGACCGTCGCACCGGTTTCCAGCCGCCCCTGCGCGCCGCCGGTCGTGAAGTAGCCACTCAACTGCTTTGGATCGACCACGGCTTCGAACACCTCGTGCACCGGTTTGCCGATCCGTCCGGACACCCGAAAGGCGGGCGCGGCGCGGGCCTTTTCATTCGTCACAGCTGACATTTTTCGCCTCCTTACGCTTGACTTCTCACACCATATGTTATAAAAATATAACATGTCAACCGAAGACCAAAATGATCTAATTTTCAAGGCTTTGAGCCACCGCGTTCGGCGCCAGATCATGGATTTGCTAAAGATCGAGTCGCGCACCACGGGCATGCTGTGCGAGCTGCTGCCGCAACTGGATCGCTGCACCGTCATGCAGCATCTCGACGTGCTGGACGAGGCTGGATTGATCGTCGTCGAACGTCGTGGCCGCGAGCGCTGGAACCACCTCGACGCCCTGCCCATCCACGACATCCACGAGCGCTGGATCGGGCCCTACGCCGCCTACGCGGCATCAATGTTGTCCAAGCTCAAGCAACAGGTTGAAGCGCCCGAGGTTTGATCGAAGAAGATCCCACGAAGGCATTCCCGCGAAGGCGGGGAACCCCTGTCGATGATCTCAGCGCAGGAAACGGAGGTTCCCGCTTTCGCGAGAATGACGCGGTGGGCTAAGAAAGAGATCAAGCCGAAGATTGGATTGATCTATGACGAACTCCCCCTATGCCACCCCATCAGGCGGTCTGCCCAGCCAGGCCACGTTGCATACCGGCCGCGCCGTGTTCACCGAGGCCTATGCCGTCATTCCGCATGGAGTGATGCGGGACATCGTCACCAGTTATCTCCCCCACTGGAGCGAAACCCGCGCCTGGGTCATCGCCCGGCCGCTGTCGGGCTTCTCCGAGACATTCTCGCAATACATCGTCGAAGTCGCGCCGGGCGGGGGCAGCGACCAACCCGAACCCAATGCCGAAGCCGAAGGCGTTCTCTTCGTGGTCGACGGCGAGGCGAGCCTCGTCATCGACGGCAATGCCCACCAGCTTGCGCCGGGCGGCTACGCCTTCCTGCCGCCGGGCAGTGTATGGTCCCTGCATAACAGGGGCACGGTGCCGGTCCGCTTCCATTGGATCCGCAAACGCTACGAGGCCGTAGACGGCATCGCCGCGCCGACCGCCTTTGTCACCAACGAGCGCAACGAACCCATCCGCTGGATGCCGGGCACCAATGACCGCTGGGGCACCACGCGCTTCGTCGAGCCCACTGACCTGCGCCATGACATGCACGTCAATATCGTTACGCTCGAACCCGGCGCCGTTATCCCGTTCGAGGAAACGCATGTGATGGAGCACGGGCTTTACGTGCTTGAGGGCAAGGCCGTCTACCGGCTCAACCGCGACTGGGTCGAGGTCGAGGCCGGCGATTTCATGTGGCTGCGCGCCTTCTGCCCACAGGCCTGTTACGCCGGCCCCGGCCGCTTCCGCTACCTGCTCTACAAGGATGTCAATCGCCACATGAAGCTGAGCTTCTAGCCATGGCCAATATCACCATCGAGCAGCTGACCGCCGAGGCCTTTGCGCCGTTTGGACAGGTGATCGAGCTGGAAGGCGCCAACCACTACCCGATCAATGGCGGCATGACTGAACGCTACCACGATCTGGCGCGCGTCGAACTCGGCGGCGTCCATCCCCGCCCGCTGATCTCGATCTTTCGCGGCAAGCCTTATGCGTTGCCGCTGACACTTCGCATGGTCGAACGCCACCCGCTGGGCAGCCAGGCCTTCTACCCGCTGTCCGACCTGCCATTCCTGGTCATCGTCGCGGCCGATCTGGCTGGCATCCCCGATCTGCCGCGTGCCTTCCTCACGGCACCCGGCCAGGGCGTCAATATCGCCATGAACACCTGGCACGGCGTGCTAACCCCGTTGCAGCGCGAATGCGACTTCATCGTCGTCGACCGGGGCGGCGAGGGCAATAACCTCGAAGAGCACCACTTCGACGTGCCCCACATCGTCCAGCATGCCGGGTAACCTTGTCGACAGGCGGCCTCTCGAAACCGCCACAACCCTGCGTTAGTCTGGCCCGGCAACGGGAGGACACCATGTTTGCAAATCTGGTTCGGACCGGAATCGCGCTGCTCACCCTGCTGCTGGTGACCGGTGTCACCCTGGCCGAGGACATCACCTTCACCGGCGAAGTCAGCTACCGGGAGCGCATCGCGCTGCCGCCGGGCGCCGAACTCTGGATCACCCTGGTCTCCATTTCCGACGCAAGACCAGTCGTGAGCGCTGCAGCCGATGTGGCGCCGCGGGGCCAGGTGCCGCTCCAGTTCACCCTCAATGTACGCAGCCAGGTCATCGCCGATGGCCGCGACTACGGCCTCATCGCCGAAATCCGCTCCCAGGGCCGCACCATGTTCCGCAACTGGCAGCCGGTGCCGGTGGACCCGATCGCTCCTGTGCCGACGGGCATCCTCGTCACCCTGTCGCCCGACCCGCCACACGATCCGCCCGAGCCGATCCTGCCGCCCGAAGAAGCGCCCAATCCGCTGCTCGACACCATCTGGCGGGTCACCAGCATTGGCGGCGACCCAGTGCTCGGCGCTACCGAACTGACCCTGTCCATCGCTGCCGACTTGCGTTCGGGCGGCCATGGCGGCTGCAATAACTACTTCACCGAAGCTGACTTCATCGAAAGCCCCCTGTCCTTCGGGCCGATTGCTGGCACCAGAATGGCCTGCGCGCCCGACGTCATGGGCCAAGAGGCAAGGTTCTTCGCCGCGCTCAACGCTATCGCCGGTTACGAGCTGTCCGGCGACGCGCTCAAGCTTTTCGACGCCGCCGGTATTCCGCTGGTGGGCCTGGTCCGCGGACCATAGCGACCCTTCCCATCGGGATGCCTGCTGGCTAGGCTGGCACGTGTTCAATCGGGGCCATTATGGAAAGCGCTGCTCTCATCTCCCGCCTGCTCGACGTCATCGAGCACGATATCTCGCCGGTTACCCGCAAGGGCGTCGCGCGGGGCAACAAGCTGTTCGGGGCAGCGATTCTGCGCAAATCCGACCTGTCGGTCGTGGTGGCCGAAACCAATAACGAGATCGAGAACCCGCTCTGGCACGGCGAAATGCACGCCATCAAGCGCTTCTTCGAGCTGCCGGCCGATCAGCGGCCGGATGCGAAGGACTGCATTTTCGTCGCCACCCACGAGCCCTGCTCGCTCTGCCTCTCGGGCATCACCTGGTCGGGGTTCGACAATTTCTATTATCTGTTCAGCCACGAAGACAGCCGCGACAGCTTTGCCATTCCCTATGACATCCAGATATTGAAGGCAGTCTACGCCGTTCCCGATCCCGAGACTGGCACGGTGTCACCTGATCGCCCGCTCTACAACCGCACCAACCAGTATTGGGTGAGCCACAATATGGCGCAGATGATCGCCGCGCTCGATCGTGGCAATCGCGAAACCCTGTTGGCGCGGTTCGACGACCTCAACGCGCTCTATGCCGACCTGTCAGCTCTCTACCAAAAGGATAAGGGTGCCAAGGGCATCCCGCTGGCTTGATCAGCGCTGCGTGACCACGCTCGGCATGAACTCGCTGCGCGGCGCTTCGGCAAACGAAGCAGCGAAGGTGAGGAAGCTCAGGGTAACCGCAAACAGGGCGGTGAGCAGTATCTGGGTCATCTTGTTCAATCCGGTCATGGCGTTGGTGCGTTGACGGTACGTTCGAGCCGGGCCACGCCGTCGAGCTTGGTCCATCCATGGTCCTGGACCGGCAGCACACCCGCGAACAGCAGGTTGAACAGCAGGCCAATAAGGCTGGTGAACATCATCGGGGGCATGCTCGTCGCTCCTTCCGTCAGCATGGCTCCTTGTTAGTTGAACGGGTTTGAACCGCCTTCGAATGCCGCATTTATCTGCCGTTCAGAATAGAGCTGACCGCATGGCAGCCATGCCGGGGCGAACCAATCGGGCCACCACGCGTTTGGGTTTCGAATTAGTCCGAAACAGGTACCCAGATGTCACAGATCGATAGTGCTGCGCCCCATGCCGTTCCGCAGTTGGCCATCTTCACCGATTTCGACGGCACGCTGGTGGAACTCGCC
Organism: Devosia lacusdianchii; assembly: GCF_022429625.1. Classification (NCBI taxonomy): domain Bacteria; kingdom Pseudomonadati; phylum Pseudomonadota; class Alphaproteobacteria; order Hyphomicrobiales; family Devosiaceae; genus Devosia; species Devosia lacusdianchii. Next base: position 3,106,364 of record NZ_CP092483.1, read on the forward strand.
GAAACGCCTGACGATATCGACGTGCCCGTCTCCCTGCCCCACCAGCTCCAGCGCGCCGCCCGTGAGCTCGACAGCGCCTTCGCCGTGCTGACCGGTCGCGAGATCGCCGACATCGACAAATATCTGTCGCCGCTGCAATTGCCGGTTGCCGGTGCCCATGGCACCCAGCGCCGCCGCGCCGATGGTTTCGTGGAAACCGTCGATCCGGCCTCCATTCTGGCCGCCGAGGAAATCGCCCATGCCGTCGAGCCGCTGGTGGTCGCCCACCCCGGGCTGCTCATGGAAACCAAGGAAGGCGCCGTCGCCCTGCATTACCGGCAGGCGCCAGAGCTGGAGGCCGCGGCCCGCATCGCCATGGAGGAGGCGGTCCACAGCGTGACCGACTTCGTGATCGTGCCCGGCAAGATGGTCATCGAGGCCCGCCCGCGCGGCATCACCAAGGGTACAGCCCTTCGTGCCTTCATGCGGGAAGAACCGTTTCTGGGCCGCACCCCCATCTTCATCGGCGATGACACGACCGACGAGGATGCCTTCATCGCCGCCCAGGAACTGGGTGGCGTAGGCATCAAGCTCGGCCAGGGCGACACCGCCGCCCGCATGCGCATCGCCGACGTTGCCTCCGTTCACGCCCTGATCCAGGGGCTGGGCGATATCGCCGCCCGCGATCGCGAACTGGAGTTGACGCACTGACTTTGACGACGCCTGGGGGCATTGCATGAGCCGTATTATCGTTGTTTCCAACCGCACGCCGGGCAAGGGCCCGGCGGCCGGCGGCTTGGCGGTCGCCCTGCGCAAGACCCTCGCCGAACGCGAGGGCTTCTGGTTCGGCTGGTCCGGCAAACTGGTTGACGCACCCGCGCCCGAGGCGCGCTTCGAAGATGTCGAGGGCCTGTCCGTCGCCCAGATCGACCTGACCCGCGACGACCACCACGCCTATTACGCGGGCTTTTCCAATTCGATCCTGTGGCCCAGCTTCCACCTGCGGCTCGACCTCGCAACCATCGAAGCCCACTGGTACGAGGGATATCGCCGGGTCAATCTGCAGTTCGCCCGCGCCCTGCTGCCCCTGCTCAAGGCCGACGACATCATCTGGGTGCACGACTATCATCTGATCCCGCTGGCCAGCGAATTGCGCAATCTCGGCGCGCGCAACCGCATCGGGTTCTATCTCCACATTCCCTTCCCAACCACCGACGCGCTCTACGCCATTCCGCACCATCAGGAACTGATGCGCGACCTGTCGCGCTACGATCTGGTGGGGATGCAGGCCAATCGCGACGTCGCCGCCTTTACCGAGTTCGCCGATCACCAGTCGCCATCGAGCCTCTCCGGAAGCCCGCTTGAATCGGTCGATTTCGGCCGCACGGACGTCGCGGCCTTTCCCATCGGTTCGGACCCCGACGCCTTTGCCAAGCTCGCGGTGAGCCCCGCCGGCACCAAGATGGTCCATCGCATGGAGCGGTCCCTCAACGGCCAGCACCTGATCCTGGGGGTCGATCGCCTGGACTATTCCAAGGGGCTGCCGCAGCGCGTCGAAGCCTATGAGAAGCTGCTGGCCAATGACGCGCGCTTCCGCCGTCAGGTGCATTTGCTGCAGGTGGCGCCGCCCTCGCGCGACACGATCAAGGAATACCAGGAAACCAGCGATACGCTTGATGCCATCTGCGGACGGGTGATGGGCCGTTTCGCCGAACCCGACTGGCAGCCGCTGACCTATGTGAAGCGCGCCTACGGGCAACCCAGTCTTGCCGGCCTCTACCGGCTCGCCAGGGTTGGTTTGGTAACGCCGCTGCGCGACGGCATGAATCTGGTCGCCCACGAATATGTCGGCTCGCAGGATCCGGACGATCCGGGCGTGCTCATCCTGTCGCGCTTCGCCGGCGCTGCCGAAATTTTCGAGGACGCGATCCTGGTCAATCCGTTCGACACCGACGAAACCGCCGAGGCCCTGCGTATGGCGCTCGACATGCCGCTCGACGAACGCATCGCCCGCTGGAAAACGCTGATGACGGCGGCTCGCAAGCATAATGTGGACGACTGGGCCCGCAGTTTCCTCGACCGCCTGGCCCCGGCCACGGCAAGGGATGGCAGGACTACGCGGGATATCCTCTATCTGGCATCGGTGGCTTAGCCGTCCTTACCTCTCCCTTCAGGGGAGAGGTCGACCCGCCTTCGGGTCGGGTGAGGGGCCTTCCCTCGCACCGAGTCAAGCAAAGGCCCCCTCACCCGGCGCCGCGCGCCGACCTCTCCCCCAGAGGGAGAGGTAAGAGGCTTCACTTCATCCACGGGCTGCCTGACGCGGCCAGCAGGGTCACCAGTGTCGCGTTCATTGGAGTCGCTATCCCGTGCTTGCGGCCGAGCCGGACGATGACGCCATTGCGCGCGTCGATCTCCATCCTGTTTCCCGCTAGCCGATCCGCGTGCAGTGAACCGCCGCTTGCGCCCTCGGGCATGTTGCGCGAATTGGCGATGGCGGTATCGACTGCACTCTGCGGTATAATGGCGCCCTCTGCCCGGCCGACGGCAGCGCATTCCTCGACGATCCCGCGAACGATCGCCTCAAGCTCGTCATTCCACGCCGGCCCCGTTGCTCGCAGGGTGAGCGACGGCACGACGGCAATACTGTTAATGGTGAGCTTGACCCAGGCTTGCGACAGGAAATCGGGGTCAGCCACCGCTTCGATCTCGGTATTGGCAAACAGTGCCGCCAGATCCTCGCCATTACGTCCAGCAGGCACAGCGATAATGCCATGGCGGCTCTGCACGATCCGTCCGGGTGCACTGCGCGCCGCCGGCAGGTTGATCATCACAGGTACGAGCCGGTCGGCCGGCACAAGATGCTCGAACAGGCGCACATGCTCGACGCCGTTCTGGATGATGGCCACACGCGTCTGCGGCCCCACCAGCCGGTCGAGCCAGGGCTTCGTCGACTCCACATCATAAGTCTTGGTCGCGACCATCACCCAGTCGACCGGTTGCGCCTGCGCCGGATCGGTCAGCACAACGGGATTTGCGGTGATGACGCCAACAGGCGTTTCGACCCGCAAGTCATCGAGCGGCGTCCGTGCGCAGAGCGTGATGGCAAATTCGGAATTCTGCGCCAGCCAGGCCGCGACAGTCCCACCAATTGCACCCGGCCCGATAATCGCGATGCTCGTCGTCATGCCAAAGCTCCAAAACAAAAGGGCGGCCACTCGGGCCGCCCTTGTCGTCTAAATTGCGCCTGGGCTCAAGCGCGACCGCGCTGTCGATCCGCGTTGGAGCGACCGCCAGAACGGACGGCATCCTTTTGCGACTTGCCCCAGCGCTGCTTGTTGGCAGCAGGCTTGGCCGCCATCGGCTTGCCGGTTTCCATATCGCGACGCACGCCACGAACCGGCGCAGAGCCTTCGGCGGGACGGGTACGCGGCGCGCTTTCCGGACGGCTACGACCGGCCTCGACCGGCCGCGTACGTGGCGTGTCGGACGGCTGGTGATGCGGCTGGCTGCGGTTACCGCCTTCATTGCCAAACTCGGCGAACGGACGACGCTCTGCCGGCGAACGGCGATCCGCCTGCGGCGCGCGCGGATTCTTGGCCGAACGCGGGCCAGGACGGCCACCGGACGGCTTCTTGTAGGCCGAACGCGGAGCCTCGACGACGCCGGTTTCGTTGGCGAGGTGCAGGTTACCCGATGCCGGCAGAGTGCGGCGGATCAGGCGCTCTACATCGCGAAGCTTGTCGCGCTCGGTACCGTCGCACAGGGTGATGGCAATGCCGGAGGCACCGTTGCGGCCCGTGCGGCCGATACGGTGCACATAGTTCTCCGGATCGTCGGGCAACTCGTAGTTCACCACATGGGTGATGCCGGGCACGTCGATGCCGCGCGCCGCGATATCTGTGGCGACGAGAATGCGCACGTCACCTGAAGCAAAGCCCTTGAGGGCTGCCTGGCGGGCGTTCTGGCTCTTGTTGCCGTGGATGGCAGCGGCTTTGTGGCCGTCGATCTCGAGGTTCTTGGCAACACGGTCAGCGCCATGCTTGGTGCGCGAGAAGATGATCACGCGTTCCATCTTCTCTTCTTCGCTGGCGAGCAGCTCGTTGAGTACGCCGCGCTTGGCCTTGGAGCCGGAGAGGATCACGCGTTGGTCGATCTTGACCACCGTCGAACCGGCAACCGACGCATCGACGCGCACCGGCTCGTTGAGCAGGCTCTTGGCGAGATCGGCGACTTCGGGGGCCATGGTGGCCGAGAACATCATGGTCTGGCGCTTGATGCCGATCGCCTTGGCGACGGCGCGAACCGGGGCGATGAAGCCCATGTCGAGCATGCGATCGGCCTCATCGAGCACGAACCAGCGCGTTTCGTTGAGCCGGATCTTGTTGTCGTCCATCAGGTCCTTGAGGCGGCCCGGGGTGGCGACGGTGATATCGACGCCGCGCTCGAGGCGCTTGACCTGATGGTAGCGCGACACGCCGCCCAGCAGCAGCACGGTATCAAGCTTCATCTTGCTGCCAGCAAACTTGCGAATGGCTTCGTCGATCTGGACGGCAAGCTCGCGGGTCGGCGCGAGAATGAGAGCACGGGTGGTCATCGGCCGCGGACGGCCGGTAAGGGTCAAAAGGCCAGCCAGGATCGGCAAGCCGAAGGCCGCCGTCTTGCCCGAGCCGGTCTGGGCAATGCCCATCATGTCGCGGCCTTCGAGCAGCTTCGGAATGGCCTGAAGCTGGATTTTGGTGGGCTCGGTAAAGCCGCCGGCCGTCAGGCTGTCGGTGATAATGCTCGGCAGACCGAGGGAAATGAAGTCGTTCAAAAGACACGTCTTTCTGCGCCGATATGGCGCTGCAACGCGCGCAGACAAATGCAGCGCGCAAATCGCCGTTCCACAGGGAGCAGCGGATCAACAGGTGCAATCGGGCGATAAGATTGGGATATCGCGCGGGTGCTGGCTCGAACCCGGACAGATTGTTTCCGGGCTGACTTCGCCGCTCACCGCAAGGGGATAAGAAGAGAAGTCCGTCACCAAATTTCTGGCGCCAGCGGATCCACTGAAGGTCCATGCGCCGGTGACGATAGCCGTGATATGGGGGAAGGCGCCTGAAATAGCAAGGAAATTCGGGATTGCGCGATGCATGGCGGGGTTGCGAGGGGATACGCCTCCTAGCCTCCCCCTGTCAGGGGGAGGGACCGCTCCGGGCCCGGGCAGGATCGAGCTCCGTGCACAAGTGTGGCTCCTCCCTTTTCAGGGGGAGGTTGGGAGGGGGTATTCTACCCGGCCCGTGGTAGGAGAGAACCATGTTCAGAACGCTCATCGCCCTCACCCTCCTCCTCGCCCTCCTCGCCCTCCTCGCCCTCCCCGTCCAAGCCGCCGAATGGACCTACACCGATGGCGCCGGCAAGACCGTTACCCTGCCTGAGCCGCCACAGCGCATCATCGCCCATATCAACGCCGCCGCCGCGCTGATCCCGCTCGGCATCAGGCCCATCGGCGTCTTCCTCGATGGCCCGCCCTCCGTCGATCGCGCCGATACCGGCCTCGATCTCGATGGCGTCGAGATCGTCGGCAGGGGCTGGTATGAGCTGGATGCCGAGGCAGTGCTAACGCTCGATCCCGATCTTGTTGTCACCGAGTGGTGGCCGCGCGAGGGCTTTTACGGCGGCGCGGTTGGGGATGCCGGCATCGTGCAACAGATCGAAGCCATAGCGCCGATCGCCGGCCCGGCGCAGGGCCGGTCGATCCTGACCATGATCGACGACTACGCCGCCCTCGCCGCCAGCCTCGGCGCCGACCTGGCCGCGCCTGATATCATTGCCGACAAGCAACGCTTCGAAGCAGCGTTGACCCGCTTCAAGGCCTCCGTCGCCGGCAAGCCCGGTCTGACGGTCATGGCCGTCTCGCCTGGATCGAGCGGCCTATCGGTCGCCGCCCCAGATGAGTTTGCCGAACTCTCGGACCTCGCGTCCTGGGGCCTCGATCTGGTCGTCCCCTCAATCGATCCCGATAGCAGCTACCAGACGCTGAGCTGGGAGAACGCCAACCTCTACCCCGCCGACCTCATCCTGCTCGATGACCGTTGGGGCCGGCAGGCCATCGATACCATCATCGATCAACCTCTGGCCGCGCGCCTGCCCGCCGTCGCCGCCGGCCAGATCGGCGATTGGCCAGCGGGCTGGATCCGCAGCTATCGTGTCTATGCTGATCAGTTGGACAAGCTGAGCACGCTTATTGAAGCAAGCGACCCGGATATCGTGGATTAAACACCACCCTTACCCCACCTCCGCGCTTCACCCTCGGGCTTGACCCGACGTGACGCGCGGAGAGTAGGTTTGGCACCGGTGGCACCCCTAAATCCCCGCATACCAGTCATAGCCCGTATCTTCCCAATACCCGCCCTTGCCCTTGCCGAAGGCGGCGAGGCTATCCACCAGTTCGATCGTGTGCAGGTATTTGGGCTGCTTGTAGCCCAATGCCCGCTCGATGCGCAGGCGGATCGGCGCGCCATTGCTCACCGGCAGCACCTGGTCGTTGAGGCCGTAGCTGAGGATCGATTGCGGGTGATAGGCGTCGATCAGGTCCGAGCTGGTATAGTAGAGGATATCGCCCGATAGCGTCCGCTGGATGTTGTCGTAGCAGTGGTAGACGCAGAACCGGGCCTCGGGCTTGACCCGCGCCATGTCGAGTATCGGCCCCAGTGGCGTGCCGGTCCATTTGGCGATGCAGCTCCAACCCTCGACGCAGTCGTGGCGGGTAATCTGGCTGCGGGCCGGCATATTGCGCAGCTCGTCGAGCGAGAACTCCAGCGGCTGCTCCACCATGCCTGTTATCTTGAGCTTGTAGCCAGCAAAGCCGCTATCCCTGAGTGCCACATATTCCGCCGTCGACGGATCGACCGACCCGTTCGGCCGCTGCCCCTGACGGATTTCGCTTGCCGAATATTCCCGCGCCAGCGTTTGCGCCCCGATCAGCCGGCGCTGCACCTGGTAGGTCAGCACATTGGCCTGTTCCATGACCTTGCGGACCTGGTTTTCCTTCGAGCCCAGAAAATCGAACTGATCGCATCCGGCCAGGATCAATCCCGACCCGGCAATGGCCGAACCGCGCAAGAAATTGCGGCGGGTGAGGATGCCGCTCATGGTTTGTCTCCTTCGGCGGTCGGGGTCCCGGGGCTGGCGCGATACCAGCCTGACAGCATCGAGCGCAGCTCGTTGATCGGGCCTGCAGCGACGACCATGACGATGTGGATGATAAAAAAGCCTACCAGCAGCAGCATGACGATGAAGTGGATCGTCCGTGCCGTCTGCCGTCCGCCGAAAATGTCGAGCATCCAGGGCGCGATGGCATTGATCCCCGGGCTCATGGTGAGCCCCGTCAGCACGATCAGCGGGAACAGGACAAAGAACACGCCGAAATAGGCGAGCTTCTGCAGAGGTCCATAAGTGCGGCCATGATGAAAGCGCAGGCGCGCATGGTCGGCCACGTCGCGCGGCACACCTTTGATATCGGCCGGTCCCGGCACGATGTCGCGGCGGATATGGCCGTTGATAAAGCTGGCCAGGAACCAGATGAACATGGTGATGACGAAGACCCAGCCGAAGAAGAAGTGCACCACCCGGCCGGTGCCGAGGTCGCGATAGGACGGGATGGTCACGGCGCCGGGAAAGCCGGTAAAGGTCGGCCGCTCGGCCGAACCGCTTACGCCAAGGCCAAGAGCGGTGGAATCGAAAGTCTGGCCGAAAACCGTGGTCCGCCCGCGCGGGCCCTCGGGCGTATTGACCGCCCCGATTTCGAGAATAGCGTTTTCGAACTCGAAGCCCGATTGCTGGCCGATATAGAGCGCCGGATGCGCATTGAAGATTTGCAGCCCTGTCAGCAGCAGGAAGAACAGGCAGATCGCCCAGATCCAGTGCGTCACGCGCGTCCATATGGACTGGCGATAGATCAGCGGTCCCTTGACCGCCGGAAGTCCGGCTTGTTCACTCATACGGCCCCTCCGCTCGGGTTGGCCCCGCAGCGTCCGTAGCAACGGTAGCGCGCGGGGCCAATGCCAGGCATCACTTAAATGTTATTGCGCGGCAGGCGCCATGGCGTCGGCTGGTGCCATCGCATCGGCTGGTGCCATCGCGTCAGCCGGGGCCATCGCGTCAGCCGGGGCCATGGCGTCGGTCTCCATACCCAGCGATTTGATGGCCGCCATCACGTCCATGCCCTGGTGCAGCCCCTGGCAACCGGCCATCGCGGCAGACATGGCTTCCGGGAAGGTGATGGCGGCTGCCTGCTGCGAGCACAGTTCGAAATCGGCGTCGCTGATCGGCGTCAGTGCCTTCGAAGCGCCCATGGCGTCCTCCGCCACGACCGGGGCGGCAAAGGCGATCATGGTGAGGGCGGCGAGTGAAAGTTTGTGCAAATTGTTCATGGATGTCTCCCGATGGATGACCGCGCCGTCGGGGCTCGGTTCATGCCGGGCCATTCGCCGTCCCATCGCCATCCGTTACCGGCTCACGACCTCGTGACCATCATTTCCGCATTGCCCTCTTCGCGCCGCCGCATGTAACCATGACCACACGGGAGACGAATGACCTGATAATGCAGACTGATATGACCGAGATGCGATTGCGCGCATTGATGCTCGCCTCGCTTGACGGCGATGCCGCGGCCTACCGGTCGTTGCTGGCCGAACTCGGCCGCCATCTGCGACCCTATTTCACCCGGCGGCTGACGCCGGCCTTTGCCTCGCACGCGGAGGATCTCGTGCAGGAGACCCTGCTGGCCATCCATACGCGCCGCATGACCTACGACCGCAGCCGGCCCTTCACGGCGTGGCTACACGCGGTGGCGCACCACAAATTCGTCGATCATGTACGCCGCCAATCGATCCGGCTCACCGTGCCGCTGGAAGACGACGCACCGATCTTCGCGCACGACGACAGCGCCGACGCCCTGGCCCGACGCGACCTCGATGCCGTGCTCGACACCATTCCCGAACGGACCGGTGATCTCATCCGCCGCACCAAGGTCGATGGCGCATCGGTTGCCGAAGCCGCCGCCGCCCACGGCATGACCGAAACCGCCGCCAAGGTCTCCATCCATCGCGGGCTCAAGGCCCTCGCCACGCGCTTTGCGGGAGGGCCGAAATGACCGATGACCTGATCGCTCGCCTCGCCGCCGATCTCAAGCCCGTGCGCAGCATGGCCATGCAGCGCCTGCTGCTCGGCGCTGTCCTGCTCAGCGGCATCGTCGCCGTTATCGGGATGACCATGTGGCTCGGCATGCGGCCCGACATGGAGACCGCGCGAACGACCATGATGTTCTGGAGCAAGTTCAGCTACACGCTGGCCGTGGCCATTCTCGGCGGCTGCGCCACGCTGGTGCTAGCGCGCCCGGATGGCCGCACGCGCTGGCCCTGGCTGGCGGCGGTCGGCCTCATCTCGCTACTGCTCATTGGCGCAGCGATCCAGCTCGCCCGCGCCGAACCGGATGACATGATGCCAATGGTCTTTGGCGGCACCGCCATCATCGGCCCGCTCCGCATCATCGTGCTGTCGCTACCCGTGCTGTTTGCCGCGCTGCTCGTGCTGCGCCGCTTCGCCCCCGCCAACCCAACGCTGGCGGGATTTGCCGCCGGCATCATGGCCGGGGGTACGGGCGCCTGGGTCTATTCCTTCGCCTGCGGCGAAAACGGCATGATGTTCGTGGCGCTGTTCTACACGCTGGGAATGCTGATCGTCGGAGGTCTGGGAGCGGTGCTGGGACGGTTCCTGCTGCGGTGGTAGACCCACCGCCCGTCACCCTCGGGCTTGGCCCGAGGGCCCTAACGATCGAGTTCGCTACTCGTCCCGCGCCGCCCAATTCAGGCCTCGGCGCAGGATCGTCGCCATGTTGACGTTCTCGAATTCCTTGGCCTGATGGCCCAGCGTCGAGTGAAACACCCGGCCCTTGCCATGCTTGCGCTTCCACACGACAGGCATGGTGACGCCCTCGATCCAGCTCGCATGCTCGCCGGTAAAGGTCGTTGTCGCCAGCACCTCGTTGGAGGGGTCGACATGCATGTAATACTGCTCGGACGTGTAGGGGAATGACTTGATGCCGGCCATGATGGGATCGTCCGGCTTGGTGATATCGACCGTATAGTCGATGATGTTGCCGGGATGGGCTACCCACTGCCCGCCAACCATGAACTGATACTCGACGGCCTCGCGGAAAGCATCGCTCATGCCGCCATGATGGCCGGCGAGCCCAACGCCACCCTCCACGGCCTTGACCAGGTTCTCTACCTCGGCCTTTTCGATCTTGCTCATGGTGAAGATCGGCACGATCAGCGACAATTCGTGGATCGAAGGATCGGCGAAGGCGCTGGTTTCGGTGGCCGTGCGCACCGAATAGCCATCCTCATGCAGCCAGCGGCGATAGATGGTGGCGCACTCTTCCGGATCGTGTCCCGACCAGCCACCATAGACGATCAATGCGCTCTTCATGCTGCAATTCCCCGCAAATCAAACGGCGCGGAGATTACCTGACTGATCGGTCATTGGAAGCCCATCGGCGGGCAATTCGTCAGGCAGGGACAGGAATGCTCATCTGGCCGCGCGCAAAGGCCCAGCTGCGCAGCACCATAAAGTTGACGCCCGAGGTCAGCACGATGACCAGCATCGAGGCGAACAGCGTCGGCAAGCTCAGGAAGCCATGCACCACGTAGGAGAACAACGCGGCGAGCACCAGCGCCATGCCCTGCACCGCGACATAGCGCGGCAACGCCTGCCAGTGCGACGCATCCGACCCGAACGAAAACCGGCGATGCAGCAGATAAACCGGCAGGATGGTCGCCGCATAGCAGGCCGCGTTGACCTGCCATGCCGCGAAGCCGGTTTGAAGGGAAATCATGATGGTGGAGAGCAGCACGAAAGCCGCCGCGCCCCCTGCCCCGACGACGATGAACGCCAGCAGCCCGCCCAGAAGCGGCGCCTGCGACGCCGGGCGCCGCACATCGCTCATCATCAGGCTTTCGAGGGAGGCACTCATCGCAGGCGGGTTATCCTTGGCGTACTGGGACGATGGGCCATCTTGGCCCAGCCGCCTTTCGCTTACGTTACTCACTGCAAGCTCGTGTGACTGTCTTGCGGCATGGTTGAGACATGTTGAACCCCTGCCGGCGCATGGGGCCTATGAATTTGACCAAAAGGTCCACTATTCACTGTCACAAAACACTGGTTAACTCATGGTTCGCCGTGGCTGGAACGAGCTAGCCCGTTGGGGGATCGCTGCTTTTGCGAGCGCCGGGTGGTCGCGGGGTTTGAACTGCCGTCAAGCAACAAAGGATAACAGGGATGAAAAGATTACTTCTCGGCGCCACGGCGCTTACCCTCTGCGCGGGCTTTTCCAGCGCGGCCTATGCGGATTTCACGCTCAACATCCTGCACATCAACGATTTCCACTCGCGCTTCGACCCCATCACCGGCTCTGATTCCAACTGCGACGCAGAAACCGATGCGGCAGGCGAGTGCTTCGGCGGCATTGCCCGCCTCAAGACCATTATCGACGACACCCGCGCCAAATATGCGGATGGTAATTCGCTGCTGCTGTCGGCCGGCGACAATTTCCAGGGCTCGCTCTACTACACCACTTACAAGTCCAAGGTCGTTTCGGACTTCTTCAACCAGATGGGCTTCGATGTGGTCGCCACCGGCAACCACGAGTTCGATGACGGCCCGGAAGAGTTCATGAAGTTCATCGAGGCGGCCGAATTCCCCATTATTGGCGGCAATTTCGACGTCACCCGTGATCCGAACCTGGCCGGCAAGATCAAGGGCTCCTTCGTCATCGAAGTGGGCAGCGAGAAGATCGGCATTATCGGCGCCACCACGGAGGACACGCCCGAGATCGCCTCGACTGCCGATATCGAGTTCCACGACGTCATCCAGTATGTCCGCGGCGCATCCGAAGCGCTGGACGCCGCCGGCGTCAACAAGATCATCCTCCTGAGCCATATCGGCTACACCGTGGACCAGCAGGTCGCCGCAGCGCTGCCGCTGGTCGACGTCATTGTCGGCGGCCACAGCCACACGCTGCTGAGCAACACCGCCGAAGGCGCCGCCGGCCCCTATCCGACCATGGTGACCAACCCCGACGGCGTGGAAGTGCCGGTGGTGCAGGCCAACCAGTATGGCAAGTATCTGGGCGATATCGCCATCACCTGGGACGACAATGGCGTCGTCACCAAGGCCGAAGGCGAACCCTTCCTGATCGACGCGTCCGTCAAGGGCAACGAAGACTTTGCCGGCCAGCTGGCTGCGCTCGCCGCCCCGATCGAAGAAGCCATGGGTGAGGTGATCGGCACCACCACCGGCCCGATCGACGGGGCCCGCGAAAGTTGCCGCGTCGTGGAATGCCAGATGGGCAATCTCGTTGCCGACGCCATGCTCGACCGCGTCAAGGACCAGGGCGTGACCATCGCCTTCGCCAATGGCGGCGGCTTGCGCGCGTCGATCGATGCCGGCGAGATCACCAAGGGTGAGGTCGTCACCGTGCTGCCCTTCTCCAACACTCTCGCGACTGTCGACATTTCCGGTGCCGACGTGATCGAGGCGCTGGAGAATGGCGTCAGCGATATCGAGAACGGCGCTGGCCGCTTCCCGCAGGTCGCTGGCCTCAAATACTCGTACACGCTAGCCAATCCGGCCGGCGAGCGCATCAGCGACGTGATGGTGCTGGTTGGCGGTGACGCCTGGGCACCGATCGACGAAGCCGCCACCTACACCATCGTCACCAACAACTATGTTCGTGGCGGCGGCGACGGCTACGGCACCTTCGCCGAAGGCGATAATGCCTATGACTTCGGCCCCCCGCTCGAGGAAGTGCTGGCCGACTACATCGCCAAGCTCGGCGGCGAATACACGCCCTATACGGACGGCCGCATCACCGTCATCGAGTAAGGCACGAGCCATCGGAATACGAAAGGGCGCCCAGCTGGGCGCCCTTTTTGTTATCGCGACCTAGGCCTCGACGATCAGGCCCACAATGCGCCGCACTGCCGGCATGACCAGCAAGAGCACGGGAAAGGCTACCAGCCACGACAACATCCAGGCCGATGGCCACATAGCCAGGACCTCGGGATTGAGGCCCTGCGACCGCACCAGGCTGATCGCCGACACGACGCAGGTCATCAGCAGCGACAGAAGAAGCGGCGTAACGATGCCGCCATAGCGTTTGGGAAGTTTGCCTCTGGGCATGTCAGTCTCCGTAAGACGCCAATCGCATTCATGCGCACATGCTGCCGATTGGCAGATTGCGCGTTGATTGACGTAAACGCTTACGGAGCTTCATGCGAAGCACGGCTGGCTCATGCCACGCCGCTGACATCGAGGCAAGGCCGAACGGACTAAGCGCGCCTTGCGATCTGGCCCCAGGCGAGCAGGATGATCACCGCGCCGACGATGGCGCCGATGAAATTGGCCCCGTCGCCCGGACCATACCAGCCCACGGCCTGACCCAGCCAGGTGGCGAGCACCGAGCCGATGATGCCCAGCACCGTCGTCAGGATGAAGCCGCTCGGCTTCTTGTCGCCCGGGGTGATCCACTTGGCGATGAGGCCGGCGAAGAAGCCGATAATGATGGCCCAGATGATACTCATAGTGACGCTCCGATTACCTTGTGCCTTGAATAATCGGTATGCGCCGCAATGGTTGCAAGAGCCGAGGCTCGCTCTATTCGGTGGCCGTTCCCTCGATGGTCTTGCGAAAATCCGGCGAGGCGACCCGGTTGGCCAGGAGACGCAATTGCTCTGCGGCCCCTTCCCCCAAAGCCATCTCGATGCGCCGATTGGCCTTGCCCCACAGGGCATACATCCGCCGCGTCTGCCGCAGCCCCTCTTCCGTCAGCGCCGCCCGCTTGATGCGCCGGTCGGCACTATCTGGCGCCACGGTGATCAGCCCGTCGCGCATCAGCGGACGCAAGGCATGGGTCAGCGCCGATATCTGTATAGCAAGGCGCTTGGACAGGGTCTGCAAGGACGGCCCTACCTCGCCCGGCGCACCGCCCAGCTCATGCAGTTGCGCCATGAGCAACGCCTGCGCCGAAGTCAGGCCCACCGGTGACAACGCCTCGTCATAGAGCTGGGTCAACTGCCGTGCTGCCCGGCGCAGCGAGGTATGCGTGCAGGCGAGCGCATCGTAGGGCTCCACTGCGTCTGCTTCCGAACGCGCTTTTCCGGCCATGCTGAATCTCCAGCCCTTAAAATAGTTGAGTACATCACTATTGACAAGTCAGGCACGGCTCCGCAGATAGTTGAGCACTCAACCAAAAGAGATCGTCATGTCCACTTCCACTGCGCTGATCACTGGCGCTTCGTCCGGCATCGGCGCTGTCTATGCCCGGCGCCTTGCCGCCCGCGGCTATGATCTGGTGCTGGTGGCCCGCCGCGCCGACCGCCTCGACGCCCTCGCGACCGAGCTGTCACAGGACCACGCCGTCACCGTGCGAACGCTCGTCGCCGACCTGACCGAAGAGGCTGGCCTGGCCAGGATCGAAGACCTGTTGCGCACCGGCACCATCGACATGCTGGTCAACAATGCCGGCTCCGGCCCGATCGCCTCTACCGCCGACCTGTCGGACGCTGACGCCGCGGCCACGCTCAAACTCAATGTCACCGCGCTGATGCGCCTTACGCGCGCCGTCTTGCCCGGCATGCGTGCCCGCAGCCACGGCGCCATCGTCAATGTCGGCTCCGTCATGGCCTTCCACGCCATGCCGATGACATCGCTCTACAGCGCCACAAAGGCTTTCGTGCTGACCTATAGCCGCGCCATCCAGCAGGAAGTGCGCGATGCCGGTATCAAAGTCCAGGCGGTTCTGCCGGCCGGCACAGTGACCGAATTCTACGACACCGCCGGCGTTCCAATCACAGCTTTCGATCAGTCGGTGTTCATGACAGCCGAGCAACTCGTTGATGCGGCGCTGGTCGGGCTCGATCGTGGCGAGGAGGTTACGCTGCCATCCGTGCACGACACCGCACTCTGGCAAGCCTATGACGATGCCCGCGCTCAGCTCTTCGCCGGCACCCAGAACGGCTCTCCTGCCAGCCGATATCTTCAGACCTAAATTTCCGAGGCCTTCGACCATCTCATTTGGACCACGACGTCATTCCCGCGAAAGCGGGAATCCCACTTACCAAACAAGGGAGATTCCCGCTTTCGCGGGAATGACGTCGCGGTGAAAACCCGCGTCACCGCGGGCTTTCTATTTACACCTTGTGCTCGGTCCGGTCCCGGTCGGTCACGACAGACATATCCAGCACCTTCTGGATGTTGGTGGCGTGGCGGAAGCTGGGTTCGAGGTTCGCGCCGCTGCGGAAAGCTTCGACGAACCGCATGTAATTGGTCGGCACCGGATCGACCGCAACCTCGGTCCAGGTGCCCGTCTCGGCATCGGCGCCAAGGCAGGTGAAGAGCTTGGACCAGTCATGACGATGCTGGATTTCGACCGATCCCAGCTCGCCATAGATGCGCAGGCGCAATTCGTTGAAATGCCCGGTGGCCCAGCGCGTCGCATGGATCACGCCCAGCGCGCCATTCTCCAGCTGCGCCGTCATGGCGAAGCTGTCATTGGCGTCGAGATCGTATTCGCCAATTTTGTTGTTCTCGGCCTTCTCGAAAGTCTCGAGGCGGCAGAACACATTGGAGAAATCGCTGCCGGCGCCATAGGCTGCGAAATCGAGGATATGCACGCCGATATCGCCCAGCACGCCATTGGAGCCATGCTTCTTGGAGAGGCGCCACAGCCACTGCGACTCGGTGCGCCAATCGCCCCAGGCCTTGGAAACCAGCCAGCTCTGCAGATAGCTCGCCTCGAAGTGCTTGACCTTGCCGACCTGCCCAGACTGCACGATCTCGCGCGCTTTCTGCAGCTGGCTCACATTACGATAGGTCAGGTTGACCATATTGATCAGCCCGGCAGCCTCGGCGGCCTCGGTCATTTCCATGGCCTTGGCGTGATCGGTCGCCAGCGGCTTTTCGCAGAACACATGCTTGCCGGCCTTGATCGCTGCCATCGTCGTCGGATGGTGGATCGAATCCGGCGTCACATTGGCGATGGCGTCGAACTCGCCCCAGGCCAAAGCCGCGTCGAGCGAGCCAAAGCCGCGCTCGATATTATGCGTCTTGTTGAACGCATCGACCCGCGCCGGATCGACGTCCACACCACCGACCAGGGTGACGCCCTCAATCGCTGCAAAGTGTTTGGCATGCTGATTGGCCATGCCACCGGTACCCAGAATGAGCAGCCGCATTTTCGTATTTCCTAAGGCGGCACCCTATGGTCCGCGATGTTTCAACAAACTCGATGTCATCCCGGTCTTGAGCCGGGGGCCCATCCAAGATTCCAGTTCGCCGCACCATCTCGGGATGGACCCCGGCCTTCGCCGGGGTGACACCGTGGATGGGAGAGAACTGCGAAGGACTACCGGAAGCCTTCCTCACGGCCGTGATGCAGCTTGGGACCGCGCTCTTCGATCTTTTCCAGCGCCTCCTCGACCGGCGTATTCGGCGCGTCGAGCAGTTCGGGATGCTGGTTGGAATTGTAGGCCCAGTTGACCGCATTGCGCAGCACGAGGCCGACCGTGTCGTCGTGATAGGTCGGATAGGTCTCGTGACCCGGACGGAAGTAGAAGATATTGCCCGCGCCCCGACGATAAGTGAGACCCGAGCGGAACACTTCGCCGCCCTGGAACCAGGAGACGAACACCGTTTCCAGCGGCTCCGGCACGCTGAAGGGCTCGCCGTACATTTCTTCCATTTCGAGCTCGAAATAGGCCGGCAGGCCCTTGGCGATCGGGTGGCCCGGATTAGTGACCCACAGGCGCTCGCGTTCGCCGGCTTCACGCCAGTGCAGCGCGCAGGGCGAACCCATCAGGCGTTTGAAGATCTTGGAAAAATGGCCCGAATGCAGGACGATCAGACCCATGCCTTCCCACACCCGCTTGGCAATGCGCTCGACGATCTCGTCTTCCACCTGGCCGTGAGCCGCATGGCCCCACCACACCAGCACGTCGGTATTGGCCAAAGCCTCGACCGTGCAGCCATGCTCGGGCTCCTGCAGCGTCGTGGTCTTGGTCACGATATTGCTGTCGGAGGAGAGCAGCTTGGCGATCTGGTTGTGCATGCCGGTGGGATAATTGTCGGCAACGATCTTGTTCTTCTGCTCGTGGACGTTTTCGCCCCAGACCAGGGTACGGATCGGCATTGGTAGTCTCCTATTGAAAGACGGCCTGGCAGGGGGAGTTGCCGGCCATTCCTGCTGCTTTCTGCGTCATTCCCGCGAAGGCGGGAATCTCCCTGTCTCGGTGAAGGGGGATTCCCGCCTTCGCGGGAATGACGCAGTTGTTGATATCGGCGGCGGCCCTTAAGGCCGCCGTGTGCTTGATGACCTCAGATCGGCTTGCCGGCCGCGTCGAAGCGGTGGATCTTGTCGGCCATGGGCGAGATATGGACCGTGTCGCCGCTTTTGTAGCTATTGGCGCCTTCGAGGCGAACCACGACCGGCTCTTCGGTGCCCATTTCGAGATAGACATAGCTATCCGCGCCGAGATTTTCGGTATGGATGACCGTGCCGCTCCAGGTGCCATTATCGGGCACGATGGTGATATGTTCGCCGCGGATGCCCAGGGTATGGGCGTTGTAGGCCGTAGCCTTGTCGCCGGCGATGAAGTTCATCTTCGGCGAACCGATAAAGCCGGCCACGAACACCGAATTGGGGTTCTCATAGAGCTCCATCGGCGTGCCCACCTGCTCTACCAAGCCGTCACGCAGCACGCAGATGCGGTCGGCCAGCGTCATCGCCTCAACCTGGTCATGCGTCACATAGATCATCGTGACGTTGTTCATCTCTTCATGCAGCTTGGCGATCTCGATACGCGTTGCCACGCGCAGGGCAGCGTCGAGGTTTGACAGCGGCTCGTCGAACAGGAACACCTTGGGATCGCGGGTGATGGCCCGGCCGATGGCGACGCGCTGGCGCTGACCACCGGAAAGCTGCTTGGGCAGGCGGTCGAGATACTGCCTGATCTGCAGCATGTCGGCGGCCTTTTCCACGCGCTGGCGGATTTCGTCCTTGCTGTGCCCTTTTTCCAGGGTCAGCCCGAACGCCATGTTGTCGTAGACCGTCATGTGCGGATAGAGCGCGTAGCTCTGGAACACCATGGCTATGCCCCGCTTGGATGGCGCCAGCGCATTGACGATCTTGCCGTCGAACAGCATCTCGCCCGAGGTAATGTCCTCAAGACCCGAGATGAGGCGGAGCAAGGTGGATTTGCCGCAGCCCGACGGGCCCACGAACACCATGAACTCGCCCTTGCGGACTTCCAGGTCCACACCCTTGATCACTTCCACGGCGCCGAAGGCCTTGCGGACGTTGCGAAGCTCGATGCTTGCCATTGTTGTTCTCCCTTAGCCCTTCACACCGCCGGCGGTCAGGCCGGACACGATCTTGCGCTGGAACACCAGCACCAGGACGACCAGCGGCACGGTCACGATGACCGAGGCCGCCATGATGATGCCCCACGGAATTTCATACTGCGAACCGCCCGACAGCAGCGCGATGGCCACCGGCACCGTGCGGGTATCGTTGGACGAGGTGAACGTCAGGGCGAACAGGAACTCGTTCCACGCGCCGATGAAGGCGAGCAGGCCCGTCGTCACCAAAGCCGGCCACATCAGCGGCATGAACACCCTGGTGATGATCACCCATGGGCTGGCCCCATCGACGATCGCCGCTTCCTCGATCTCGACCGGCAGGTCGCGCATGAAGGTGGTCAGCACCCAGACGGTGAAGGGCAGCGTAAAGATGGTGTAGCTGAAGATCAGCGCCCAGGGCGTATTGTAGATGCCCAGCGCCCGGATCAACTCGAACAGACCCGACAGCACCGCGATCTGCGGGAACATCGAGACCGCCAGGATCACCATCAGCAGGAAGCCACGGCCACGGAACCGCACGCGGCTCAGGGCGAACGCTGCCGTCACCGCCAGGAACAGCGCCAGGATCACCGTGACCGAGGCCACGAAGATCGAGTTCAGCAGGTTGCGTGGAAAGCTGCCCTGGCTGAACACGGCCTGATAGTTATCGAGGCTGAACGATACCGGCCAATAGGTGACGCGGAAGATATCGGTGCCCGACTTAAGGCTAGTCAGGATCGCGTAGTAGAACGGGAAGACGCTGACCACCACGATGAACACTACGGCCGCATAGAACAGCGTAGTCTTGATGATCTTCCAGAGATCGAATGTCGCGGTCATCAGCGGTCTCCCCCGTCGAACCGAACCTTGCCCAGCCAGATGTAGAGGATGGTGAGGATGGCGATGATCAGGAACAGCAGGGTCGACATCGCCGACCCGTAAGCGAACTTGTCGAAGTCGAAGAGGTTCTCGCGCGCCAGTACCGACATGGTCTTGGTGGCCGAGCTGTTCGGCGTCAGCACATAGATCAGGTCGAAAATGCGCAGGGCGTCGAGCAGGCGGAAGATGATTGCCACCATCAGCGCCGGGCGGACCAGCGGCAGGGTGATGCGGAAGAACTGCTTGACCGGATGCACGCCATCGATCTCGGCGGCCTCATAGATATCCTTGGGCACCATTTGCAGGCCCGCCAGGATCAGCAGCGCCATGAACGGCGTCGTCTTCCAGATATCGACGATCAGCACGGCCTGCATGGCGGTTTCTGCCGTTGCCGTCCAGGCGACCTTCTGGCTCAGCAGCCCCAGGCGCAGGCCAAGATCGTTGAGAATGCCGAACTGGTCATTCAGCATCCAGCTCCACATCTTGGCCGACACGATAGTGGGAATGGCCCAGGGGATCAGGATGGCGGCGCGAACAATGCCGCGGCCCTTGAACTCGGCATTCAGCACCAGCGCCACCAGCATGCCCAGAACCGCTTCCAGGCTCACCGAGACCACCGCGAAGCGCAGCGTATTCCAAACCGCATTCCACCAGGCCGGATCGGCCAGGAGGCCACGATAGCGGACGGCGCCGCTATCGAGCACCTGCACGCGCAGATAATTGCCGAAGCCAATCCACTCAGCGCCATTGAGGTCGTTGAGGGAGGCGTCGGTGAATGAGAAATAGATCGAACGGAGGAGCGGCCAGCCGGCCACCACGGCAAGAGCGATAAGCATCGGCAGCAGGAACCATCGTGCGGCGCGCACGCGCTGCCGCATCAGCTCCGATTTGATCTTGCCGCCAGTTGCCGCGACGGGCGCAGCCATCACATCTGTGGCCATTTTGGCCTCCTCCCCATTTTTTAACCATCATTGCGCAAAGCGGGCGGCTGGGGAAGCCCAGCCGTCCGCCTGCATGGGCGCTGGGAGGACTTACCAGGCGTCGCCCTTCAGATCCGTCAGGTCGGCCTCGAGGCCTTCCAGGTTTTCAGCCGCAGTGCCGTTACCCGACAGGGTGTTGTGCACGGCGCTCCAGAACAGCGAGGAGACCTCGTTGTACTTGATCTTGGTCGGCGCGGACGGGCGCGGCACGGCGTTCTGGAAGATTTCCTTCCAGTTGGCCATGAATGGCGAAGCGGCCAGCACGTCGGCGTCGTCATAGAGCGCTTCGATGGTGGGCAGGTTCGACTGGTTGATGGCGCGTTCCTTCTGCACTTCCGGCGAGCTCAGGAACAGGGCGAGCTTGATCGCCTCTTCCGGATCGGGCGAGTACTTGGAAACGGCAACGTTCCAACCGCCCAGCGTTGCGGCGGAGCCGGCACCTTCGCCGTCACCGGCCGGGAGCGGAGCCACGTCGAACTTGCCCTTCACGGCAGAGTCGTCGCCATTGCCCAGTGCGTAAGCATAGGGCCAGTTGCGCATGAACACCGAGTTGCCCAGCTGCCAGACGCCACGGCTTTCTTCTTCCTGGTAGGCCAGGTTGCCTTCGGGAGAGATGGTGCCGATCCAGGTCGCGGCGCGATCGATAGCGGCAGCAGCCTGCGGGTTGTTGATCGAGATAGTGCCATCGGCTTCCACGATCTGGCCGCCGCCGTTCGACTTCACCCATTCGAGGGCATCGCAGGTCAGGCCTTCATAGGCATTGCCCTGGAACACGAAGCCATACATTTCGGCATTACCGGCAGCACGCTCAGCGTCCATGATTTCCTGGGCAGTGGCAGCCATTTCGTCCCAGGTGGTCGGAACGGACTTGCCGTACTTCTCGAGCAGGTCCTTGCGATAGAAGAGGGCTGGAGCATCGGTGAAGGCCGGCAGGGCAACGAGCTTGCCGTCCACGGTCTGCGACTCGATGATCGAGGGGAAGTGGTTGCCCACGACGTCCTTGGCGGCGTCGGTCAGGTCGAGGAACTGGTCGGCGAGCTGGGGAGCCCAGATCACGTCGGTCTGGTACACGTCGATATCGGCATTGCCGGCAGCGAGCCAGAGCTTGTACTGGCCGAACTGGTCGGAGGTCGAAGACGGCATCGGCACCACGGTCACGGTATTGCCGGTTTCGGCTTCGAACTTGTCGAGCTGGGTGCGCAGGAATGCCAGGCCATTGCCCGTATCGCCCGACACGATCGACAGTTCAGCGGCCTGGGCCGAGCCCACAACCAGCGTCACGCTCGTCAAGAGGCCGACGAGCAGCGTGTTGATTTTCATTAGATATCCTCCCGAATGAACCAATAGTCGGGAAGGCATGCCGATCCGGCCTGCGCATCTGCGCCGGCCTCAAGCAGGCTCCTCCCTCAAAAGCACCTCGTTTGGCGACTGTTTCGCCAACATTCCAAAGCGCTTTGAATGAAAAGGAACCAGAGCGCCGAATTTCTGTCAAGCGCTCAGTCGTGTCAATTTTAACGAATTTTTCGCGCTCATAGATTTTTCTATTTTATTTCAGTTAGTTACGGCACCTCGAGTTTCGCACTTCTAAACAAATGGGGGTTTTTAGCTGACGTACGCACCTCAGAAATGGGCGTCGAATTTCTGCTCTTGCATCAAAATTTGAAATCGCTTTGAATGAATGGCGGAGGAGAAAGCAGGAACCGCTGTTCAAGGCGGCCTGCCTGCCCTAAGGCGGAGTTTGACCGGGTACGCGACTATGGCGTGCGGCCCTGAAGCGTTGGTCATGCCGTGCCGCAGGGCGAGTAGCAGCAATGAGACTGAAGGATCTGGCCGAGCATCTCGGCCTGTCGCAAACCACGGTCAGCCGCGCGCTCAATGGCTACCCCGAAGTCAATGAGACAACGCGCCTGCGCGTCGCCGAAACGGCTGCCCGCCTCGGCTACCGACCCAATGCCAGCGCGCTGCGCCTGGCAACCGGGCGCGCGGGCGCTATCGGCCTCGTGCTGCGCGGCGCCGACGAGCTGGGCCCGCATATGAGCGAGTTCATGGGTGGCATGAGCGGGCGAATGAGCGCCGAGGAAATCGACATTCTGCTTATCACCGTGGACACGTTGCAGGATGAGATGGCCGCCTACCAACGGCTCGCGGCCAGCCAGAAGGTCGATGCCATCGTGCTCCAGTCGCCTACGCTCAACGACGTCAGGGCCGAGCTGCTCCTGGACCTCAAGATACCTTTCGTGCTGCATGGCCGAACCAATATAGGCCGTCCGGTGGCGTGGATGGATATCGACAATACCGGCGCCGTCGAGCGCGCCACCAGCCACCTGCTCGATCTCGGCCACCGCCGCATCGCCCTGCTCAACGGCATCAAGGGCCGCACCTTCGCCGAGCATCGAGAGATTGGTTATCTGGCCGCCCTATCCGCCCGCGGCGTGGCCTTCGATCCCGCCCTGATGAGCAATTCGGTGTTCACTGACGAAGCCGCGTTCCGCCTGGCCCAGGCCATGCTGGAACTGCGCCCCCGCCCCACCGCCTTCCTCGCCGGCTCGATGATGACGGCGCTCGGCACCTTCCGCGCTATCCGCCAGGCCGGACTGCTGCTGGGCCGCGACGTCTCCATGATCGCGCATGACGACGTGTTCCCCTATTTGAACGCCGACAACATGTACCCGTCCATGTCGACGACACGCTCCTCCATCCGGCAGGCCGGCATACGCATCGCCGAGCTGCTCCTGCAGATTCTGGGCGGCAAACCCGTCGACCAGATCCATGAACTCTGGCCAGTGGAACTCGTCCTGCGCGAAAGCTCCGGCCCCGCGCCCCAGTCCTAGGCTTCCAGATTGTCGGATTTCTTCAATCTCGCCGGAATGACCCTTGCTACAACAGGCTCATCAACCCGAGGAGACCTGACATGACCACCATCGCCACCAAGATCGTCGCCACCTCCCTGCTGGCCCTGGCCATCAGCCAGCCCGCCCTCGCGGCCGAGACCATCGTGACCCTCGACCAAGGCGTCGTCGGCACCCTCTCCGTGCCGGAAGGCGGCGCCACGGGCCCGGCCGTCGTCATGCTGCATGGCTTCGCCAGCTCCCGCGACGAAATCGGCGGCATCTTCGCCGCCCAGGCCGCCGCGCTGGCCGAGGCCGGCATCGCCTCGCTCCGCATCGACTTCCGCGGCTATGGTGACAGCGCCCCGGACACCGAAGCCTCGGTCACCATCGACCGCATGCTGGAGGATGCCGGCATCGCCCGCACCTATCTCGCCGACATTGACGGCGTGGACGCAGATCGCGTCGGCGTGCTGGGCTACAGCTTCGGCGCCGCCATCGCCATGTTGGACCAGGAGAATTATCCGGCTATCGCCGTCTGGGGCCAGATGGGCGATCTCAAGGGTGAGTTCCTCGAATTCCTCGGGCAGCCGGCCTTCGACACCGCCCGTGCCACCGGCAATTTCACCGTCGACCGGGGCTGGCGCGTCATTTCGCTCGATGCGCCCTTCTTCGACAGCGTGGAAAAGCACGATCTGGCCGCCGCCTTTGCCGGCTATGACGGCCCCTTCCTGACCCTTGCCGGCGCCGACGACCCGGCCACCGGCTACTTCGAGCAGTATCTCGGGCTCGCCGCCGGCCCCAAGACCTCGGTCGTCATTCCCGCCACTGACCACATGCTGGGCGTCTATAGCGAGCAGCCCGAAATCGCCGCCGACGTCATCGCCCAGACCACGACGTGGTTCGGCGACAGCCTCTGAGTAAGGCAGGGAGCGCGGTCCGCCGCGCTCCCTAAAGCCTAGATGCCCACCCGCTTCATCATCGCCTCGGGATAGCGCGCCCCTTCGATGCGGATATTGGCCGTTTCGATGGCGCTGAAATCGTCAGCGGTCAGCCTTACGTCGAGCGCGCCGATATTCTCCTTGAACCGCTCCAGCTTGCGGGTGCCGAACAGCGGCACGATCCAGGGCTTCTGCGCCAGTATCCAGGCCAGCGCCACCTGCGCAGGACTGGCGCCATGCCGCTCGCCTATGCCGCGCAGCAGATCGATCAGCGCCTGGTTGGCCTCGCGTGCATTCTCGGCAAAGCGCGGAATCTGGTTGCGGAAGTCGCTGCTGTCGAACTGCGTTGTCGCATCGATCTTGCCGGTCAGAAACCCCTTGCCCAGCGGGCTGAACGGCACGAAGCCAATCCCCAGCTCTTCGAGCACCGGCAGGATTTCCGCCTCCGGCTCCCGCGTCCATAGCGAGTATTCGCTCTGCAGCGCCGTCACGGGCTGCACTGCATGCGCTTTGCGGATCGATTGCGCTCCCGCTTCCGAAAGCCCAAAATGCAGCACCTTGCCCTGGCCGATCAGGTCCTTGACCACTCCGGCCACGTCTTCCATCGGCACATCAGGGTCGACGCGGTGCTGATAGAGCAGGTCGATGCGATCAGTCCGCAGCCGCCTAAGGCTCCCTTCGACCGCCGCACGGATATGGTCGGGCTTGCTGTTCACCCCGCCATGATGGACGCCGGTATCGGCATCGATATCGAACCCGAACTTGGTGGCAATCTTGACTCGGTCTCGCACCGGCGCAAACGCCTCGCCCACCATTTCCTCGTTGCTGAACGGGCCATAGACCTCGGCGGTATCGAAGAAGTCCATGCCGCGATCGACCGCCGTCCGTAGGAGCGCAATCATTTCCGGGCGATCGGGAATCTCGCGCGCCTTGCCATAGCCCATTGCGCCAAGCGACAGCGCCGAGACTTCCAGACCATTGCCGAGTTTGCGCTTTTGCATCTGCTTTCTCCTCAAGCTTTCCGAATTGTTCTGCTGAAATTGTCCAGACTGATCATGTCGGGCTCGGGACCGCCGCGCACACCTGTATCGAGTGCGTCGATCGTTACCAGCTGCTCCGGCGTCAGCGTGAAGTCGAAGACATCGAAATTCTCAGCGATACGCGCAGGCCTTACCGATTTCGGGATCACCGAGCGCCCCTGTTGCAGGCCCCAGCGCAGCCGACGGCGTCTGAAACACGCCGAAGCCGAGCGCCGGCATTTCAATGCCATTGTTCAAGGTGAGGTTCGGTATGGTCACTGACATCTCCTGCACACTGCGATTGCCTTGAACTTAGGAGCAGGTCACCCGGCTGATTAGCTGCCCGCAGCAGCATGAGCCTATGAACTGCGCTCATCAATGGCGCGAAAAATCCGTGCTGCCTGGCTGCGCGAATGATATCCGTTCATGAATGGAACGCGAAAACATCTCCGATCTCATCGCCTTCATCGCGGTCGCTCGCGAGCGCAGCTTCACCCGTGCGGCGGCGCGCCTGGGTGTGTCGCAATCGGCGCTGAGCCACACGATGCGACGTCTGGAAAAACGTCTCGGGCTGCGCCTGCTCTCCCGCAGCACCCGCAGCGTTGCGCCTACCGAGGCCGGCGAACGCCTGCTGCTGACGGTCGCGCCACGTTTCGAGGAAGTCGCCGCCGAGCTCGAAGCGCTCACAGAACTGCGCGAGAAACCGGCCGGCAGCATCCGCATCAGCGCCGGCGAGCATGCCGTCAACAGCGTGCTCTGGCCCCGCCTCGATGGCTTCCTGCGCGAGTTCCCCGACATCCGGGTGGAGATCAACCAGGAGAATGCCCTCACCGATATCGTGGCCGCTCGCTATGATGCCGGCGTTCGCCTCGGCGAACAGGTGGCCCGCGACATGATCGCCGTGCGCATCGGCCCGGATTGGCGCATGTCCATCGTCGCCACATCAGGTTATTTCGCCGATCATCCGCCGCCACAAACGCCCCACGACCTCTCCGACCACACCTGCATCAACCTGCGCCTCGATAGCTATGGCGGCTTCTACGCCTGGGAATTCGATAAGGACGGGCAACGGCTCAACGTGCGGGTCGAGGGCCAGTTGGCCTTCAACAGCACCCGCCCCATCCTGGCGGCCGCCCTTGCTGGCCACGGCGTGGCCTGCGTCCCGTTCGACCTGGCCGCTCCGCATATTGCGAATGGCGCGCTGGTCGAGGTGCTGGCCGAATTCTGCCCCAGCTTTGTCGGCTACCACCTCTACTATCCCAGCCGTCGCCAGGGCTCACCGGCTTTCAACGCCCTGGTCGAAGCCCTGCGCTTTCGGACTTGAGGAATTTTCTCGCATAACCCTGTCGATCCCCGGCGCCCGCGACCGACTAGGCTCATTCGATAGGGAGAAAGCACCATGAACTACCTCTGCATCATCTACGCCCAGGACGGCGGCCCCGCCCTCAGCCCAGAGCAGGGCACTGCTATTGGCGACGGTTGCATCGAACAGGACCACGCGCTGTTCCTCGCCGGCAAGCTGGTGATGGCCAGCCCGCTGCAAAACCCGAGAACGGCGGTCAGCATGCGCTACAGCAACGGCGTGGCTTCACGCACCGACGGCCCCTATGTCGAGACCAAGGAATTCATCGCCGGCTTTATGGTGATCGTGGCCAACGATATCGAGGAAGCCATCAGGATCGCAGCCGAAGGCCCGCTGGAAGGCATAGCCAATTTCGAGATCAGGCCATTGCTCGACGAAAAGCACAGCAAAACCGGCCAGGACCGCTCGTTCTTCTTTCAGCGCGACTAGGCATATGGGGCTCCTCGGAGGGGCGCCCTCATTCCATGCGATCGCCGGCCAGGCGCCCGAACGTGCGGAAATCGTGGAAGGCGTTCTTGAACCACGCCTTCTGCCGAAGCGTGCCCTCATACTGGAAACCGGATTTCTCCAGAACCCGATCCGACGCCGCATTTCCCGGGAGGGTCCAGGCCTCGATCCGGTTCAGCGAGAATTCGCTGAACCCGCATTGCGCCACAGCCCTCACCGCCTCGGTCATGAAGCCCTGCCCCCAATAATCCGGGTGCAGCTCGTAGCCGATAACAGCCCATTTTGAGGCCTTGTCGATCTCATTGAACCGAATGATGCCCATGAATGCTTCCGAGCCCCCGTCCTCGATGATCCAGGCACAACCGCGTCCGGTTCCAAAGACCTTGCCCATCCATCGGGTTACGCGCTCGGTCCGTGCCTTTGCCGGCGCATCCGGCCAGTTCGAGTAGCGGGTGATTTCCGGGATCGAAAGCAATTGGTGGAAAGCGACGGCGTCTTCGACGCGCGGCTGGCGCAGGCGCAGACGCTCCGTCTGCAGCAGCGGAAATTCCTTGGTCTTCGCGGCCATCGGCTTGCTTCACCCCACTCGCAGCATGTGGTTGTCGAACAGGAATTCGAATTTTTGCTGCTGTCGATCCGCGCCGGCAATCCCGATCATCTCACCCAGACCGCTGGTTGCCACGAAGCCTGCACCATCGGCGGCCAGGCCGCAGCCATTGCGCAATGTTTCGACCAGCACCGGTCGCCCGCCATCGGCATCGATCGCCACCAGCAGGTCACCCTCGGGCGACGAGACCGCTACCGTGCCGCCGTCAGCCGACATGGCCACCGAGCCCACGTAATTGCGCAGGTCGCGCAGCGTATCCGTGGGCAATTCGATCAGACGGATTTCACCATCCAGCGTCGCATAGCCGACCAGTTGCGGGCTTTCGCTCGGGGCGCCCTTGTACTGGCAGCCGAACCACACCCGCCCGCGCATATCGATTGCCATGTGGCGGATCGAAAGCTGATGCAGCCCCGCCTCGAGCCGCAATTGCCCCACCAGCCTGCCGTCGCGCCGGTCGATGAACACCACCGAGGGGTCCATGGTTTCGAGGTTGAGTTCGGTCCGTCCGAAATCCGGATGCGTTTCGATGCCGCCATTGGCCACCACGAACGTCACGCCATCAGGCATCAGCAGCATTTCATGCGGCCCGGTACCATAGGTGGGAAACTCGCCGATGCGGCGATAACCGTCCGTCGCGTCATAGATGCCGATCACGCCCCGCGCCGCCTCGAAATCACTCTCGGTGGCATAGAGCAGCCGTCCGTCGGGCGAGAACACGCCATGCCCAAAGAAGTGCCGCCCCGCGATACTGGTGAGCGTCACCGGCGCCTCACGCCCCGATGGGTCGAACACCAGCGCGAAAGTTCCCGGTTGCCGCGCGAACACCACGCCCCGGCCCGCCTCTTGGCTGATGGTGATATCGTGCCCGCGGTCCGGCAGGTCGATGGCGGCGATCAGGTCACCCCGCTCACCCAGTAGCACGGCGCCATAGCCGCCGGCGGTCGTCTGCACGGCACTGGCAAAAACCAGCTCGCTCCGCTCCAGCGCCAGCACCTGCCGGGGCATCAGGCTTGCGGCAAAACCGGCTCCCGCTGCCTTAAGGAACGCCCGCCGCTGCCACATGCTCAGTCTCCGTCGAGCGAGGAAAAGCCCACGCTCAGCCCCAGAGCCGCCGAAAGCTGTTCACCCAGCATCGTCTGTAGCGACCCCGTCACCAGCACCAGATAGCTCAGCGCAAACGCCTGCTTCTCATCCGCCACCGCCTGCTCCACCGGCAGCGTCACGATGTCGAGTGCGCGGATGGCGTTGCGGAATTCGAAATCGATCGAGTTATCCAGCCCCCGGTCTTTCTCCGCCACGGCGCGCGCCACGCCCGACAGTGCAATCAGCTTGCGCATGCCATCGACATTGGCGCGAAGCATTTCCATGGTCAGGCCCGAGCGCCAGAACAGCGCCTGCTTCGGCTTGGCCGCAGCGTCCTCGCTGGCGATGAACGGGTTGATCCGGGTGTCGCGCATCGCCTCGACCCCATGCGAGACGAGCCCGACCAGTTCCTCCATGCCCTCGATATCGCTGCGATAGTCGGCATAAGCGGCGTTCGGCGCCATCAGGTGATCCGCTATGCCGTCGGGCACAAACCAGCCAGCCGCCAGTTCGCCGGCAATCTGTGCGATATTGGCCGCCACCGCCCGTCCATAGGCGCAGCGAAATGCTCCCTCGGGGCCAAGCAGCGTTTCCGCGCCAGTGCCGAACAGCACATATTCCAGCGCGCCAAACCCCTGTGCCGCCACGCTCTTGTCGCGCAGGCTGGTGAGCGTCGTCGCCGTCTCGTCCGCCTCGGCAAGAATGGCCTGCACCTGCTTGAGCCCGATGCCCCGCCGATCCGGCCAGAACAACAATCGGTCGACCCGGTTATCCTCCATCAGCGGCCCCACCCGCAGAAACTCTACCCGCCCATAGGCCAAAGCCGCCTGGCGGAACTGCCCGGTGACGAGCGTCAAGGTGCTGGTCGAGGGCACCGTGCAAAGCGCGTTCATCGCAATGGACAGGCCGTTCGCGCGGCTTTTGAATTCCAGCATGCCCGGCCGGATCACCTGCTCAACCGCGGCCCGCAACACCTGCGGCGGCGTGGTCGCCTGTCCCAAGGCAGGAGCGGCACACAGCATCATCAGCAGCACGATAAGGAGGCGCATCAGAGCGATTCCAGAAAGGCGACGAGATCGTCGCGGGTCGATTGGGACATCTTCGCGAAAGCGTCGCGCGCGGCCTGCGCCTCCCCACCATGCCACAAAATGGCCTCGACGAGGTTGCGAGCCCGTCCATCATGGAGGAAAAATGTGTGGCCCGATACGGTTTCGGTGAGGCCGATGCCCCAGAGCGGCGGCGTGCGCCACTCATAGCCATCGGCCAGCCCCTCCGGCCGGTGATCGGCCAGTCCCTCGCCCATGTCATGCAGCAGGAAGTCCGAATAGGGCCAGATCAGCTGAAACCGTTGCGCCGGATTTTCCGCATCCCGGCTGGTCACGAATTTAGGCTGATGGCACGAGGCGCAGCCCGCGCTATAAAACGCCTGCTTGCCCGCCAACACGCTGGGGTCGCCGACATCGCGCCGCTCCGGCACGCCCAGCGTCTGCGAATAGAACGTCACCAGATCGAGCACCGGATCGGGCGCTTCTGAGGCGCCCAGCCGCGCCTGCTCGCCGGTTGGCATGGCGAGGCATTCGGGCTGGTTCTCGGTGCAATCGCCATGTGGCAGATTGTTGAGCGGCGTCGAAATCCCGATATCGCCGGCAAAGGCGGCCGCTGACTGGCTGCGAATGGTAGCCATGCCGGCCTTCCAGCCGAACCGCCCCAGCATCACTGATTGGCTCACCGGCTCGATCGTCCAGTTCGGCCGCCCGGAAATTCCGTCGCCGTCGAGATCGTCAGCATCGGCGAGAGCAAGGATATCCTCGGCCGGAACCTGCTCCACCAGGCCCAATCCGATCATCGGATTGGCGAGGCGCGGCGACAGCATCACGTCATCCGCCAGTGGCCCATAGGCCAGGTCGGCCACCGAATAGGTCGGCTCCCGTAGCGTCACAACCGTGCCATCGCCCAGCGTCACCGGCACATCCTTGTAATCGATGACCATCTGCCCCTCGGCCTTGAGGCCCGGCACGGCGAAATCCTGCAATTGCGTGCCATAGACCGGATCGCCCACCTCGCCGGCAATCACCCCATCCATGGCCAGTCGTGTGTCATTCTGGCCCGGCGGCACCGACAGCCGCAGGAACATCGACACATTCTCCGCCTGCCCCTCGAATGGCGGATGCCCGCGTCCATCCTTGATGTGGCAACTCTGGCAACCGCGCGCGTTGAACAACGGCCCCAAGCCATCCGACGCCTGGGTGGAGCTCGGCGACGAGACCCAGATCTTGCGGAACAGCGCATTGCCCAGCTTGAACTGCTCTTCCTGCTCGAAGCTCAGATTGTCGAGGAAGTGGCTGAACGAGTCGGCATTGACCGCTTTGGTCGTGGTCCCCGCCCCTGCGGGCTTACCTTCGAAATTCTCGGGCTTGGAAAAATCCGTCGTCGGCGCCGTAACGGCCCTGACCCGCGCCAGGTCTTCCGGCGT
The DNA here is from genome assembly GCF_022429625.1 of Devosia lacusdianchii. Classification (NCBI taxonomy): domain Bacteria; kingdom Pseudomonadati; phylum Pseudomonadota; class Alphaproteobacteria; order Hyphomicrobiales; family Devosiaceae; genus Devosia; species Devosia lacusdianchii. Next base: position 3,137,401 of record NZ_CP092483.1, read on the forward strand.
CAGGTCAGCCCGCACCGCTTTGTCCTGCGCAAAGACCAGCCCACCGGCGAGCAGAGCGACGAGAACAAGGGTGAGGCGGGTTTTCATGGTCATTCTGCAAAGCTGCGGCGCGGGCGCGAGGACCTCCCTACATCGTCCTCCCACTGGAACTCCAGCTCCATCGTCATTGCCCGGCTCGTCCGGGCAATCCATCTAGCCGGCAGAATGGATCACCGGGACAAGCCCGGCGATAACGGTGGTGGGGCGCGTGCGTCCGACCTACTGGAACACCGCATCCGGGTTGGACAGGCTGTCGCTATCCTCGATCGTCACCGCATCGCCCAGCTCGAGCAGCGCCACGGCGCGCTCTATGCCGCGGGTCTGGGCGATCAATCCGTCAATCGCGGCCTGCACCACGGCATTGCCCTCTTCATTGCCTTCGCCGATCTGCTGGTCATAGGCCTCGCCACCCTCAGCGCGATCGGCCATCACGTTCATCTTGACGATGGTGTCGTCCAGCAAGCCCTTGATTTCCGTATCCAGCGCCGCATCCTTGCCTGCGATCACCTGCGACAGCGATGGACCTTCGACCACCGAACCATCCACACGGGTATACTTGCCCAGATAAACATTCTGGATGCCGATGGCGTCGTTGAGATGGGATGCATGCGTGTTGTCCGAAAAGCAGTCATGCTCTTCTTCCGGATCATGCAGCAGCAGGCCCAGCTTCATGCGCTCGCCGGCCACTTCACCGAACGACAGCGAGCCCATGCCCGTCAGGATCGCCGAAATGCCGAGTTCCGGCAGCGCGGCGCGAGCCGCGCCATCGGCCGTCCAGTCGGCGACCATTTCTTCGAGATCGCTCACCAGAAGAGTGGACGCGGCCTTGAGATAGGCGGCGCGACGATCGGCATGTTCGGCGGTCGAGTAGTCGGTGAAGGCGCGCGCGCCGGCACCCGGGCCGGTGCCGTTGAGGTCCTGGCCCCAGAGCAGGAATTCGATGGCGTGATAGCCTGTCGCCACATTGGATTCGACGCCGGCCGCTTCCTGCAGGTTGTCCTGCAACAGGGTGGGGGTGATCTCGGTCGCGTCGAGTTCGACGCCGTCGATCATGATCCTGGGATTGGCGATGACATTGGCGACATAGAGCGCATTGCTGTCGCTTTCGCTGCCATAGCTGGCATCGACATAATCGATCAGGCCTTCGTCGAGCGGCCAGGCATTCACGCGCCCTTCCCATTCATCGACGATCGGGTTGCCGAAGCGGAAAGCCTCGGTCTGCTGATAGGGAATGCGCGCCGCTTTCCAGGCATCCTTTGCCGCCTGCAATGTCGCTTCGCTCGGCTCGGCAATCAGCGCGTCGATTGCCGCATCCAGGGCCTTGGCTGTGCTCAACGAGTCCTCGTAACCGGCCAGCGCAATATCGGCATAGGTTGCCAGCACATCGGCATCAGCCGGTGCCTGGGCGAAGGCCGTTACGGGCGCGACGGAAAGCAAGAGGGCAATGGCAAAGCTGCGCAAGGTGCGCGCGCCGGGCAAAGACATGGGTCAGCCTCCAAAGTGAATTTGAAAGCGGAGTACGCCTGTCATCTTCCAAAATCAATTCAATTTCAATAGTTTAGAAGAAGTCTAAAGTAGTGACAGGGTCTTTGACCCGCCCTCTACCACAATCGCTTCGCGCGGACTTGATCCGCTGGTCTCTCGTCGCCCGTGCCGTGCTGGCAGTGACCCGCGGATCAAGTCCGCGGGAAGCGTCGAGGGTGTACAAGCTCCCCGCTATTCACCGTCGTCCCGAAATTTTTGACCATCTGGACTAAACTGTCACAAACGGGCACTGTCACAATTGCAACTGGGAGGATGCAGCCGGGACGGGGGATTGCGCGGAAACGGTTGAATTCCGGGCGACTGCGCCCATTGGACGGCGTCATATGCCGTTTCAATTCACCGTCATCGCACTGTCATGTCGCCTCTCTACTTCCTCGCGCAGTTCGCCGGCGCGCCATTCAACAGGCGCTGTCGAACGACTATTTCAGGGAGACTGAACATGACTTTCGCAAAGGCGCTCGGTGCATCGGTTTCGATGCTTGCCGTGCTTTCCGTCACCGCCCCCGCATTTGCCCAGACCGACCTCGACGCGCTCTACGAAGCCGCCAAGGCCGAAGGCCAGCTCACCACCATCGCCCTGCCCCATGACTGGTGCGGCTATGGCGCCGTGATCGAAGGCTTCAAGGCCAAGTATCCGGGCATCACCGTCAACGAACTCAACCCCAATGCCGGTTCGGCCGATGAACTCGAAGCCATCCGCGCCAATATCGGCAATACCGGCCCGCAGGCTCCCGACGTGATCGACGTCGGCCTGGCCTTCGGCCCGCAGGCCAAGGAAGAAGGCCTGCTGCAGGCCTACAAGGTCTCGACCTGGGACGACATTCCCGCTGACGCCAAGGACGCCGATGGCTTCTGGTACGGCGACTATTATGGCGTGCTGGCTTTCGGCATCAACAAGGACATCATCACCGGCGACAACCCGGCTTCCTGGGCCGACTTGATGAAGGACGAGTATGCCAACTCGGTCGCCCTGGCCGGCGATCCGCGTACCGCCAACAACGCCATCCTGTCGGTCTATGCCGCTGGTCTCTCGACCGGTGCTGACGCCGCCACCGGCGCCCAGGCTGGCCTCGACTACTTCAAGGCCCTCAACGACAAGGGCAATTTCGTGCCGGTCGACGCCGAAGCCGCCGCTATCGCGCAGGGCACGACGCCGATCGCCATCAACTGGGACTACAACCTGCTGGCCGCCCGTGACAACCTCAACGGCAACCCGCCGATCGACGTCGTCGTGCCGTCCGATGGCGTTGTGGCCGGTGTGTACGTCCAGGCCATTTCGGCCCACGCCCCGCACCCGAACGCTGCCAAGCTCTGGATGGAATATCTCTATTCCGACGAAGGTCAGCTCGGCTGGCTCGGCGGCTACTGCCACCCGATCCGCTTCAACGCCATGGCCGAAGCCGGCGTCTTGCCCGACGATCTGATGGCAAAGCTGCCCGCCGCCGACAACTACGCCAAGGCGGTGTTCCCCTCCATCGAAGAGCAGAACGCCAACAAGGCCACGATCACGACCGGCTGGGACACCACCGTCGGCGCGGCCGTTCAGTAAAGCTCAAGAATACCGCACCCGCCGGTTCTCCGGCGGGTGCTCGATCTTTCCACGCCGTCATTGCCGGCTCGTCCGGGCAATCCATGCGGCGCATAGATGGTCCACCAGGACAAGCCCGGTGGTGACGACTGTTGCAGGTTTGGGGCACGGAGCGGAATGACCGACACGACGACTTCACCTCCGGCATCACCCCGCCGCCGCATCCCCTGGGACTCGCTCGCCGTAGCCCCGTTCATCATCTTCGCAGTCATGTTCTTGTTCCTGCCCACCCTTTCGCTGGTGGGCACGGCCTTCACCGACCGGGCTGGCAATTTCACCTTCGACAATATCGGCGGCCTGTTCAGCGATCAGATCGTCGCCGCCTATTGGATCTCCATCCGCATTTCCGGTGCATCTGCCATTCTTGGCGCCCTGATAGGTCTGGCGATAACGCTGGCCATCATCCGCGGCCGCCTGCCTGCGCCTTTGCGCTCCGCCGTCATGACCTTTTCGGGCGTGGCCTCCAATTTCGCCGGCGTGCCGCTGGCCTTCGCCTTCATCGCCACGCTGGGGCGCCTGGGCCTCGTCACCATCATCCTGCGCACAGTATTCGGGCTCGACCTCTATCGATCCGGCTTCAACCTGCTGAGCTTCTGGGGTCTGACCCTCACCTACCTCTACTTCCAGATTCCCCTGATGATGCTGACCATCGCGCCCGCCGTCGATGGCCTCAAGAAGGAGTGGAACGAGGCGGCCCAAATGCTGGGCGCCAGCCAGTGGCAGTTCTGGCGCTATGTCGGCCTGCCCATCCTCTGGCCCAGCTTCCTCGGCACGTTGAGCCTGCTGTTCGCCAATGCCTTCGGCGCCATCGCCACGGCCTGGGCCCTCACCGGCTCCAACCTCAACATCGTGACCGTGCTGCTCTACAACCAGATCCGCGGCGACGCGCTGCAAAATCCGGGGCTCGGCGCCGCGCTGGCCCTGGGCATGATCGTCATCACCTCGCTGGCCAACGTCATCTACCTGGTGGTCGCCAACCGCGCCGAGAGGTGGATGAAATGAAGGCCAACAAGTTCTGGGCCTGGTTGGTCTTCGCCCTCGGCGCCGCCTATTTCATCGTGCCGCTGCTGGCCACATTCGAATTCTCGCTGCGCATGCGGCGCGGTGAATACAGTTTCGATGCCTACGCCTCGGTCTTCTCCGACCCCGCCTTTGCCAGCAGCTTCAGCTATTCGGTGATCATCGGCCTCGTCACCATCGTGGTCGGCGTCCTGGTCGTCGTGCCGGCGGTCTATTTCGTGCGCCTGCGCATGCCCTGGCTGCGCCCGTTCATGGAATTCATCACCCTGCTGCCGCTGGTCATCCCGGCGCTGGTGCTGGTCTACGGCTATATCCGCCTCTACAACTCCTCCTCGATCATCCCCTTCACCGGCAGCGCCATCGGCACCGACATCCTGCTGACCGGCGCGTATGTCACGCTGGCTCTGCCCTACATGTATCGCGCCGTCGACAATGGCATGCGCACCATCGATATCGGAACACTCACCGAGGCGGCGCAGATCATGGGCGCCAATCAGGCCCAGATCATTGGCCAGATCATCTTGCCCAATATTCTCGTGGCCATCCTCTCCGGGGCCTTCCTGACCTTCGCCATCGTCATCGGCGAGTTCACCATTGCCAGCCTGCTCAACCGGCCGGCCTTCGGCCCCTACCTCGTCGGCATCGGCACCAACAAGGCCTATGAACCGGCAGCGCTGGCCATCATCTCATTCATCATCACCTGGGGTGCCATGGGCATGATCAACGTGCTCGGCCGCTTCGCCCCCCGCACCTCCGCCAAAGCAGAGTGAGCCTCGACTGACCATGGCAGCCTTCCTTGAAGTCCAGAACCTCACCAAGACCTTCGGCGCTACCACCGTGGTCAAATCAGTCAGCTTCGCCTTCGACAAGGGCGAGTTCATCTCCCTGCTCGGACCGTCCGGCTGCGGCAAGACCACCATCCTGCGCATGATCGCCGGTTTCGAGAACCCGACCTCGGGTTCGATTCTGGTCGACGGGCAGGACATTACCCACCTCAAGCCCAACCAGCGCCAGCTTGGCATGGTGTTCCAGGCCTATGCCCTGTTCCCCAATCTCAGCGTCGGCGACAATATCGGCTTCGGCCTCAAGATCGCGGGCATGCCCGCCGAACAGCGCCGCGCCCGCGTCGACGAAATGCTCAAGCTCATCGGCCTGCCCGGGTTCGAGAAGCGCTACCCCTACGAAATGTCCGGCGGCCAGCAACAGCGCGTTGCCCTCGCCCGCGCCATCGCCCCGCGTCCCCGCATGCTGCTGCTCGACGAACCGCTATCAGCGCTCGACGCCAAGATCCGCGTCTCGCTGCGCGAAGAAATCCGCGCCATCCAGCTCGATCTGGGCATCACCACCGTCTTCGTCACCCACGATCAGGAAGAGGCCCTGTCGATCTCCGATCGCATCGTGGTGATGAATTCAGGCAATATCGAACAGCTCGGCGCCCCGCACGAGATTTACAACAAACCGGCGACCCGGTTCGTCTCCACCTTTGTCGGTCAGCTCAACAATATCGAAGTCACCGTGGTCGATCTGGCGGCCAAAACCGTCTCCATCGATGGCCAGACCATCACCGTCCCCAATTTGCCCACCGATGCGACCGTCGGGGGTAACAGTGTGCTGACGCTTCGCCCCGAAGTGCTGTCCATCGGCGCGCGCGAGGGCAACGATATTACCCTCGCCGGCACCATAGCCGACGTAACCTTCCTCGGCTCCGTCATCCGCCTGCGCATCGTCCTCGGCAAGAATGTCGTCAGCCTCGACACCTTCAACGACCAGCGCACCCCGCCACCCAATCGCGGCGAGCCGGTCACCATCAGCCTCGCCAGCAAGGACTTGTTGGTGCTAAGCAACTAGCACCATGGAAAATCCTTTCGTCACCACCGAATGGCTGGCCGCTCACCTCACCGACCCCAACCTGGTCGTGCTCGACGGTAGCTGGCACATGCCCAATGCCGCCCGTAATGCCCAAGCGGAGTATCTCGCGGGTCACATCCCCGGCGCGGTCTTCTTCGACATCGATGGCGTCGCCGACACCAGCACCGACCTCCCCCACATGCTACCGTCACCCAACGATTTCGCCCGCATGGTCGGCGCGCTGGGCATTGCCGAAACCATGACCATCATCGTCTATGACGAACTCGGCCTCTTCTCTGCCCCCCGCGTCTGGTGGACGTTCAAGACCATGGGCGCGCGCGACGTCCGCATCCTTGCCGGCGGTGGCCCCAAATGGCGCGCCGAGCGCCGCCCGACCGAAACCGGCCTTGTGGCTCGCCCGCCGCAGACCTTCCACACCAGCTTCGATCCGGCTCGCGTCGCCGATTTCGAGCATGTTCGTGCCCGCAGCAATGACGGCGCTGGCCAGATCGCCGATGCCCGCCCCGCCCCGCGCTTCCACGCCGAGGTTCCTGAGCCGCGGCCCGGCCTGCGTGGTGGCCATATTCCCAATAGCGTCAACGTCCCCGTCGGGCTGCTGACCGAGGCTGGCCAGATGAAATCCCCAGCCGAACTGGCCCAGCTCTTTGCCGATCGCGGCCTTGAGCTCGATCGGCCGGTCATCACCTCCTGCGGCTCGGGCATCACCGCATCCACCCTCGCCTTGGCCCTGCAATTGGCCGGAGCGGAAAATGTTGCCGTCTATGACGGGTCCTGGGCCGAGTGGGGCGCCCGCCCCGATGCCGAGATCGCCTAGTAAACTTTCCGTTCTTACCGCATTGTAACGTGCACCCGACGGCGCTGCTGCTAGACTTTGCGCAATCGTGGCCTGGGTCGGCCCGGTGATCTCATTCGATTTCGGGGTACAGTGCTTGATACGGCAGGTCGTAGCATCGCTCATCGTTCTGGTCGCGGCGGCTGCTGCCTGGATGTTCTTCGTGCCGAGCTCGACGGCCACCCTGGCCAGCTACGGCATCGTGCTGCCCTTCGGCACACCGGCTCCCGAGCAGGCCAGCCAACGGCCGGGTGGCGGACAAGCTGGGGGGCTTGGTCGTCGGCCCGGTGCTGCCCGCACAACCAATGTCGTCACTACGCCCGTAACTCTCGCCACCATCAATGACAGCCTCGTCGCCATCGGTGAAGGCACGGCCTTGGGCGCGGTGACCGTTTCGTCGCCCGCAGGCGGCACGTTGGCCGAAATCCTGGTCCGTCCCGGCCAGACCGTGGCGAGAGGCGACGTGATCGCCCGCCTCGATGCCGACGCCGAGAATATCGCCTTTGACCGCGCCAAGCTTGCCGCCGACGACGCCAATGCCACGCTGGCCCGCACGGAGGGTCTGGCCAGTTCCAGCCTCGTGGCGACAACCGCGCTGACCGCGGCCCAGCTTGCCGCCGCCAATGCCGATCTGGAACTGCGCAATGCCGAGGTCGCGCTATCGCGCCGCACCATAGCCAGCCCGATCGCTGGCACGGTAGGGCTCATCAAGGTCACGCCGGGCAATTACATGGCAGCGCAAACGGCCGTCACTACGGTCGACGACACGTCCGCCATAACAGTCGATTTCTGGATACCCGAGCGCTATGCCGCCTCGGTCGCGCCGGGCATGCCGGTGACCGTCGCGGCCATCGCCCTGCCGGGACGCAAATTCGAGGGCGAAATCAGCGCCGTCGACAACCGCATCGACCCCGCTAGCCGCACCCTGCAATTGCAGGCTGAAATCCCCAACGAAGACCAGATGCTGCGCGCCGGCATGTCACTGTCGGTAGCGATTTCCTTCCCCGGCGAACAATATCCGGCGGTCAACCCGCTCGCCATCCTGTGGTCGGCCCAAGGCTCTTACGTGTGGAAATACGATGCCGGCAAGGCCACCAAGGTCATGGCCGAAATCGTGCAGCGCAACAGCGACGGTGTGCTGGTGCGCGGCGATCTGGCGCCGGGCGATGCCATCATCACCGAGGGTCTGTTGCAGCTCAGCGAAGGCACGGCCGTGACCCTGCTCGATGGCCCCGACGGCAGCGCCCAAGAGGCAGCCGCCACCCCCTGACCGGAGACCGCATCATGTCGATCGCGCAAAAGAACGAACGGGGCGGCACCTTGGCAGCGCTCTTCGTCCGCCGGCCGGTGCTGGCCGTGGTGGTCAATGCCATGATCGTCGTTGCCGGCCTCGCGGCTCTGCTCGGCGTCGAAGTGCGCGAATTGCCCAGCGTCGAACAGCCCGTACTCTCGATCTCCACCAGCTTCCCGGGCGCCGCCGCCGAAACCATCGACCGCGAGGTTACCTCGATCGTGGAAGGCGCCGTGGCGCGCGTCCAGGGCGTTACCGCCATTTCGTCCAGTTCCTCGACCGGGCAGAGCCGCGTCACGCTGGAATTCTCCGACGGCACCAATCTCGACGTCGCCACCTCCGACGTGCGCGACGCCCTGAGCCGCAGCACGCGCAACCTGCCCGACGGCGTCGAAGACCCCACCATCTTCAAGGCCGACAGCGACGCGCAGCCGGTCATCCAGCTCGCCGTGACCTCTGACACCATGTCGGTCGGCGAACTCAGCGCGCTAGTCGACGACGTGATTTCCGAGCGACTCGCGGCGGTCGATGGCGTGGCCGAGGTGCAGGTCTATGGCACGCGCAATACCGCCTTCGAAATCGACGTCGATCCGCTCAAGCTCGCGAGCCTCGGACTCACCGTCGCCGACGTGCGCAATGCCCTCTCGACCATTGCCTTCGATACGCCCGCCGGTTCGATCAACGGTCCTAACCAGAACATCACCGTCCGCGCCATCTCGGAAGTCACCACACCCGCCGATTTCGAGGCCATCATCATCAATGGCCGGACGCTGCTGGGCGACGTCGCGACCGTGGTGTTCGACGCCGCCGCCAGCACCTCGTCGCTCCGCTCTGATGGTCGCCCCGGTATCGGCCTTGGCATCGTCCGCCAGGCGCAATCCAACACCATCGAGATTTCCGAGGGCATTCACGCCGCCGCCGAAGTCCTCAACGACACCCTGCCCGAGGGCGTCGAGGTCAAGGTATCGAGCGACGAGGCCGTGTTTATCGACGGCGCGCTGCACGAGGTCGAAATCGCCTTGGCGGTATCGCTGATCGTCGTGGTCGCCATCATCTTCCTGTTCCTGCTCGATTGGCGGGCGACGGTGGTTCCGGCGCTCTCCATGCCCATCGCCTTGCTGGGCGCGGTAGCGGGCATCTATCTGGCTGGCTTCTCGCTCAACATCATCACCCTGCTGGCGCTGGTTCTGGCCACGGGGCTCGTGGTCGACGACGCCATCGTGGTGCTTGAGAATATCGTGCGCCGCAAGGGCATGGGCGCTGGACCGCGCGCCGCCGCAGTGCTCGGCACCCAGGAAGTGTTCTTCGCCGTCGTCGCCACCACGCTCACCCTGGCCGCGGTCTTCATTCCCCTGTCTTTCCTCAGCGGGCAAACCGGCCGCCTTTTCCGCGAATTCGGCTTTACCCTCGCCATCGCGGTTCTCCTCTCATCCATCGTTGCTCTCTCCATGGGCCCGATGATCGCCTCGCGCCTGCTGAGGGCGAGCGAGGCACACCACCATGGCGGCATGATCGGTGCCGTCGGCCGGGGACTGGCCTCGATCTATCGAGTCACCCTGCGCGTCGCGCTGCGCAACCCCTTCGTCGTCGTGCTGATTGCGCTGCTCTTTGCCGCCTCGTCCTACTTCGTCTATGGCAACCTGCGGCAGGAGATCACTCCGCCCGAGGATCGCTCGCAGATCCAGTTGCGCATCCAGGCGCCGACCACCGCCAGCCTCGACTACATCCGCACCCAGCTCACCCGCGTCGAATCCATGCTGCAGCCCTTCGTCGACAGCGGCGAAGTGCAGTCGATCTTCGTGCTCTCCGGCTGGGGTAGCGGCGGCTCGCTGACCCTGACGCTGGCGCCGTGGGGCGAACGCGCCCGCAGCCAGCAGGAGATCGCCAACGACATCAACACCCTGATGACGCAGGTGCCCGGCGTGCGCGCCTCGGTCGGCCAGGGCAACAGCCTGGGCATTCGCGGCGGCGGCTCCGGCTTGCAATTCGCCGTGGTCGGTTCGGACTATGCCGTCCTCGCCGATACCGCCAACCGGATTTCCGATCTGCTCGAGGAAGACGGCCGCTTTGGCCGCGTCAGCGTCAACTTCGACACCACCCAGCCCCAGCTCACCCTGACCGTCGACCGCGCCAAGGCGGATGACCTTGGCATCGATATCAACGGCCTCGCCACCACCATGCAGGCCATGATCGACGGCAGCGACGTCGGTACCGTCTTCATCAACGACACCAGCTACACTGTGCGCATGATCTCGACCAGCAATCCGGTCAACGATCCCCGCGATCTCGAAAGCCTGTTCGTCAAAACCGGCGACGGGCGCTATGTGCCCATGTCGACTATCGCCACCATCACCGAATCGGCCGTTCCCCCGTCGCTGCGGCGCGAGGAGCAGCGCCGCGCCGTGCCGGTCACGGCCAGCCTCGACGGCGGCCTGGCGCTAGGCGACGCCTATTATCAGATGCTGGATATGGCGCGGCCCATCCTGCCCGAGGGCACCTCCATTATCCCGCTGGCCGAAGCCAAGACGATCGGCGAAGCCAGCAACGGGCTGTTCATCACCTTCGGCTTCGCGCTCGTCATCATCCTCCTGGTGCTGGCGGCCCAGTTCGAGAGCCTGTGGAGTGCTATCATCGTCATGACCACCGTGCCCTTCGGCGTGGCGGCGGCGCTCTATGCGCTGCTGGTGACGGGAGGCAGCCTCAACATCTTCAGTCAGATCGGGCTGGTGCTGGTCGTCGGCATCATGGCCAAGAACGGCATCCTGATCGTCGAATTCGCCAATCAGTTGCGCGACCGGGGCCTGTCGGTCTCCGAAGCCATCGAGCAGGCCTCCAATATCCGGCTGCGGCCGGTCATGATGACCATGATTGCCACCATCCTGGGCGGCCTGCCCCTCGTGCTCGCCAGTGGCGCTGGCGCCGAGGCGCGCTCCGCGCTGGGCTGGGTCATGGTCGGCGGGCTGAGCTTCGCCGCCATCTCGACGCTCTATCTCACGCCGGTCGCCTACCTGCTGCTGGCCCGCTTCAGCAAGCCCAAGGCCGAGGAAGAAGCCCGCCTGGAGCGCGAACTCGACGCCGCCAATGGCACGGCCGAGCCGGCGGAATAAGAATGGCCGGCTTCCATGGGAAGCCGGCCCGGAGCTTTATCTGTTTCGATCAGAACACGTAGACCATCAAGGTCGAGCCCTGCCGCTGCACGCCGAGGACGTGGCCGGGCTGATAGTTGGTGCGGCTGAGGGCGGCATTGATCAGCGCATCCGATGCCACTGCGCCGACCATCTGCTGGTAGTTGCTGTTGCTCGCCAGCCAGTTGCCGATCTGCCGCCGCACTTCGGCGCAAACGCGGATCGGGACGAGTTGGATACTGCTGGCGCGGTTCCAGCCACTCAACTGCGTTTGCTGGAACAGGCTCACCAGTTGGTTGGGGTTGGTACCGGCGCAGGCGTTGGAATTCGAGCCGATGCCCACCGAGCCACCGCCGGCGCTGCGCAGGATAACGGTGCCGCCGCCACCATTGCCGTTGGTGCCGTTGACGCCATTGCGCCCGTTGGTGCCATTGGTCCCATTGGTGCCATTGTTGCCGTTGCCACCACCGATGCCGATATCGATACCGATCAGGCCACCGCCACCGCCGACATTCACGTTGGCATCGAGCACGCCACCAACGCCAGCGTTCACATCCAACAGGCCGCTACTGCCACCGAGCGCTACATTGGCGTCCACCAGCGAGCCGGAGCCGCCACCGCCCACATTGGCATCGAGTATATTGCCGTCGCCGCCACCAAGACCGAGGTTGACGAGGCCGCTGTCGCCGGCCGAGCCGCTATCGAGGGTGATCAGCGCACCGCTGTCGCCATCGCCAAGCAGACCATCTAGGATTTGGGCATTGGCCGGGGCGGCAAGGAACACGAGCCCACACGCCACCATCATCGCCATTCTGGATCGAGCAATCATGAAAACCTCCTGTTTCCGGTCGCTCTCGACCGTTACTGGTGGAAATCATGTGCCCAATGCACTGGCCCCATAATCCGTTGAGATACCTAGTTTTTCTGCCAACTGATTTGTCGGTTAGCAGATAGTTCCAACAGTTGAGTCAATTGCGGCGAGAGCGGTGCGACTTAACGAACCTTGATCAGCAGGATGACCAGCAGCCAGATGCTGGCGACGTGAATGAGCAGGAAGCGCAGCAATACCTGCGCATTGGACCACTGCAAATTCTTCCTCACGTGGTCGTGGAATGGGAAACGGATGGAGCTGAGAATGCGCCAGCCGAAGAGCCGCATCAGCGCCACCTTAGCGAGGCCGGTAGCGCCGTTGAACAGTAACAGCGCGCCCACGAAAAACACCGTCGCCGGATTGCCCATGACCACGACGCACATGCCGACGAAAAGGCCGATGGGCCTTGATCCGGCATCGCCCATCAGAGCCGCGCTGGGCGGCGCATTATGCCAGAGATAGCCCACGATAGCGCCGCAGAATACCGCGGCGGCAAGGGCCCAGCTCACCGCGTCCGGATTGTAGGGGATCAGCAGATAGCCCGCATTGGTTTTGTCGCCGACGACAAAGTAGAGCAGGAAACCCAGCACGCAGATCGTGAACGCCGACAGTGTACCCGACACGCCATCGACCCCGTCATTGCAGTTGACCGCGTTGATGCATAGCCACACGACCGGGGTGTAGAGCAGCACGCCACCCCACCACGGCAGGGTGAAATGGGCCGAGGTGAAGGGCAACCAGACCTCGGTGCTGTTGCCATTCATCAGCACGATGCAGACGAAAAGCGATATCGCCAGATCCGTCAGGCCCAGCGTGAGCTCGCTCAGTCCACCGGGCTTGCTGTCGTCAATGTAGCCGACGCAGGAGGCGATCAGCAGCGCTCCGAGGCAGAAATAGATCTTGGGGTCATAGGGCAGGCAGACCACCAGCACGCCCACCGTGATCAGCACGATGAACACGCCGACGCCCACCGGCTTGCCCACGCTCTCCTCCGCGCCCACAGCGTGTGCCCGGCCCTTGTCCTTGGTGAGCACATGCCATACGCGCGGCAGGACGAGCAGCGACAGGATCGCCGACAGCAACGCCCCCACGGTCGCCAACACGGTGTAAGAAGTGAGAAGTCGCGCGGGGCCCCAATAGGGAGCAACGAATTCGGAGAGGAAGGTAAGCATGGCGGGCCGATCGGTAGTGAACTGCCGGTCTCGGTGACACGGTTGAGTCGGACCAACGCCGTATGATCGCCCTTGCGAGTCACGAGATCAACGCCGACAACCTGGTTGTCACCCGGCCAAAAGGGGGCCGCCGAGGTAGACCCGGCGGCTTCGCTATCAGGCCGGAGGTCCGAACCACGTGGTAAGCGCCTCGACAAGCCCGGCCTGGCTGCCCTCGCCCACCCAGGCCACATAGCCATCGGGGCGGATCAACACCGCGGCAGGCGCCGCGACCACGCCGAGCGCCGGCAGCTCCCACGTCCCATCGTAACTGGCTTCGGCCAGGGTCACGCGGTCCAGCCACGCCGCGATATTGATGGCGCCTGGCTCGCCAAGATTGAGCAGCACTGGCCGCGCCTCATGCAGTAGGCTAAAGACCCGTCGCTCTTCCCCAGCAATGCTGAGATCAAGATCGGGCATGCGCCGCCCAAGCAGCGGATGGCCCTCGCCGAGGTCGTAGCGAATACCAAGCCCTGACATCATCGCCGCGAACGTCCTGCGTGGTTCTTCCATGCCGAACACTTCGGCCATGACGTCGCGCAAGGCCTTGGTCCGTTCGTCCTCGCGCCGCAGCACCACCGAGGCCATGGTATTGCGCAGCACGCGCGCGGCCACCGGGTGGCGTTCAGCCTGATAGCTGTCGAGCACGCTCTCCGGCGAAATCCCCTTGACCACCTGCGCCAGTTTCCAGCCGAGATTGACCGCATCCTGCACGCCGGTCTGGAGGCCCTGGCCGCCATCGGGCGGATGCACATGCGCCGCATCCCCGGCGATCAGCACCCTGCCCTTGCGGTAGTCAGCGGCCTGCCGGGTCACGTCGGTGAACCGGGAAATCGATGTCGGGCTATGAATGCCGAAATCCGTGCCATAGACAGCGATAAGCGCCTCGCGCAGATCATCGAAGGTCGGCTCGCCCGTGGCGCCGCTGGTCCGCTCCGTCACGAGCACGCGGACTGGTCCTTCATCGGCATAGGCGATCTTGCCGTCCCGAATTTCGTAGGCAACTCGCCCCAGGCCGTGAATGCCGATGGCGTCGCGGCGCGTACCCCACTCCGCCGGCGGGTCGGCCATCTCGACCTCGGCGATGAGGTTGCTCGTTGTCGGTTCGAGCCCGGGAAAATCGATGCCCGCCGCCTTGCGGATCAGGCTGCGTCCACCGTCGCAGCCGACGAGGTACCTGGCGCGCAATAACCGGCCGTCGCCGAGCTCGGTATCGACGCCGGACCCATCTTGCGCGAAACCCGTCACCTCGCAACCGCGATACCACCGCACCCCCAGACCTTCGACCCAGCGGGCCAGGATATGTTCGATACGGTTCTGCCACAGCCCGAGGCTGTAGGGGTGACGCGTGGGAAAATCGCCGATGTCGAAGGTGACGCCAGCAAAGCCGATAGCCTGGGCCTTCTGCCCCTCGGCAAGGAACTGCTCGGCGATGCCACGCTGGTCGAAAATCTCGATGGTGCGCGGATGCAATCCGCCGGCGCGCGAGCCGGCAATGTCCTGATTAGCGCGACGTTCGACGATGGCGACGTCAACGCCTGCCAGGGCCAGTTCGCCCGCCAGCATCAGCCCCGTCGGGCCTCCGCCGGCAATCACTACCGCATATTCGGACTGAGGCATGTGTCGCTCCGTATGAATCAAACCGGGGCGGGCGTTTTACGGGATGACCGGGGTCTTGAAGCAAGCCCCTTGCGCTCTACATATAAGATACGGCGGGGTGTTCCCGGCCGCCCGAAGGCTCGAAACATCGAGCAAAAGCCGCCAGGTCGCCCCGGCGGCTTCGTCATTTCCAGAAACCGGCGCCTTACGACGAGCGGTTCTTGTTGTAGAGATCGAAGAACACGGCTGCGAGCAGCACCACGCCCTTGATCATCTGCTGCCAGTCGATGTTGACGCCCATGATCGACATGCCGTTGTTCATCACGCCCATGATGAAAGCACCGATCACCGCACCAGCCACAGCGCCGACACCACCCAGTGCCGAAGCGCCGCCGATAAACACGGCCGCAATCACGTCGAGCTCGAGGCCCTGCCCGGCTTTCGGCGTCGCCGAGTTGAGGCGGGCGGCATAGATCATGCCGGCCAAAGCGGCCAGCGCGCCCATGATGGCGAAGACATAGAAGGTCAGCCGCTCGGTCTTGATGCCTGACAGGGCAGCCGCCTTGAGGTTGCCGCCCAGCGCATAGATGCGGCGGCCGAAGGTCATGCGCTTGGTGATGAACACGAAGAGCGCGATCAGGATGCCCATCACCACCAGCACGTTCGGCAGGCCGCGATAGGATGCCAGCATGTAGGCAAAGAACAGGACCAGGGCCGCGATGACCAGGTTCTTGGCCACGAACAGCCCGAAGGGTTCGCTCTCATAGCCGCGGGCCTTGCGGCGGGCGCGGCTGCGGATGGAGAAGAACACCATGGCTACGACGGCGATAATGGCCAGCACCATGGTTGTCGTGTGCAGAACCAACGGCTGTACGCCCTCGCTGGCGGCAACCAGCGTCGTCGGTCCGATCAGATCGGGGATGAAGCCTGCCGACAGCAGCTGGAACTCGGCCGGGAACGGGCCGACCGACTTACCGGCCAGGACCGCGAGCGACAGGCCTTTGAAGATCAGCATGCCGGCCAGGGTCACGATGAAGGACGGGATTTTGTGATAGGCGATGAGATAGCCCTGCGCCGCCCCGATCGCCGCGCCGACCACGATACAGATCGCACCGGCTACGAATGGATTGGCCAGGAACGCGAATTCGGGCGGAAAGCGCCAGCCCACCATCAGCATGGCCGCCAGCGCGCCCACAAAGCCGGACACCGAACCGACCGAAAGATCGATATGGCCGGCAACAATGACCAGCAGCATGCCCAGTGCCATCACGATGATGTAGCTGTTCTGCAGGATGATGTTGGTCAGATTGACCGGCTTGAACAGCACGCCGGCGGTGAAATACTGGAAGAACAGCATGATCAGGATCAGCGCCAGCAGCAGGCCGTAATCGCGCATATTGGCCTGGAGCGCGCCCCAGATGGTGAGTTCCTGGTTCTTGACCTGTTCACCGGTCGCTGGAATGCCCGGCTGGGCGGTTTCGGTGGTCATGATGCCTTCCCTTCAGCGCGGACGATGGCCCGCATGATCTTTTCCTGGCTGGCCTCGGCTGTCGGCATTTCGCCAACGATGCGGCCTTCGTTCATTACATAGACGCGGTCGGTAATCCCCAGCAGCTCCGGCATCTCCGAGGAGATGACGAGGATGGCTTTGCCCTGCGCCGCCAGCTGGTTGATGATGGTGTAGATTTCGTACTTGGCGCCGACATCGATGCCGCGCGTCGGCTCGTCGAGGATCAGCACGTCAGGGTTCGAGAACAGCCACTTGCTGAGCACGACCTTCTGCTGGTTGCCGCCAGAGAGATTGCCGGTGACCTGATAGACGCTCGATGAGCGGATATTGGTCTTCTTGCGATACTCATTGGCAACGTCCATCTCGGCCAGATCATCGATCACCCCGACCTTCGAAATGCCGGCGAGGTTGGCGATCGTCGTATTGTGCTTGATGTGATCGATGAGGTTGAGGCCGTAGGTTTTGCGGTCCTCGGTGGCATAGGCCAGGCCATGCGCCACCGCCTTCTCCACGGAAGACGTATCGACCTGCTTGCCGTGGAGATACACCTCGCCAGTGATCTTCTGGCCATAGGATTTGCCGAAGACGCTCATGGCGAATTCGGTGCGGCCCGAGCCCATCAGCCCGGCAATGCCGACCACTTCACCCTTGCGAATGGTGATGCCGATATTCTTGATCACTTGTCTTTCGCGATGCTGCGGGTGGTAGACGCTCCAGTTCTTGACCTCGAACACCACCTCGCCAATATCAGGCACACGGCTCGGATAGCGGTCATCCAGCGACCGGCCCACCATCAGCGTGATGATGCGGTCTTCGGTGATGTCTTCCTTGTTCAGCGTCTCGATGCTGCGCCCGTCACGGATGACGGTGATGCGATCGGCAACTTTCGATATCTCGTTCAGCTTGTGGCTGATCAGGATCGAGGTAATGCCCTGCTTGCGGAACTCCATCAGCAGGTCGAGCAGCGCCGCGCTGTCCTTTTCCGACAACGAGGCGGTCGGCTCGTCAAGAATGAGGAGCTTCACCTCCTTGGAGAGCGCCTTGGCGATTTCCACCAGTTGCTGCTTGCCGACGCCGATATTGGTCACCAGCGTATTGGGGTCCTCGGTCAGGCCCACCATGCCGAGCAGCTTGCGCGCGCCGTCACGGGTCTCATCCCAGTCGATGACGCCGCCCTTGGCCTGCTCATTGCCCAGGAAGATATTCTCGGCAATCGACAGCAGCGGCACCAGCGCCAGCTCTTGGTGAATGATGACGATGCCCTTGTGCTCGCTGTCACGGATCGACTTGAAGTGCTGCTCTTCGCCCTTGTAGATGATCTGCCCGTCATAGCTGCCCGACGGATAGACCCCGCTCAGCACCTTCATCAGGGTGGACTTACCGGCCCCGTTCTCGCCGACGATGGCGTGGATTTCCGCCTCGCGCACGTCGAGGTTGACGTCAGACAACGCCTTCACGCCGGGGAAAGTCTTGGTGATGCCGCGCATCTCCAGAATTGTATTGCTCATGCTTTTCTCGCCTTGGTGGCCACCTTCGCTGCCTTGGCAACAGTGAACTCGGCCGGCCCGGATCGCGGTGGGTTCCGCATGTTTGCGAAACCCGAGCTCGTAGCAGTAAATTACTGCAAGTCGGCCTCCTTGATATAGCCGGAATCCACCACCAGCTCTTTGTAGTTGGTGGCGTCGACTTCGTAGGGCGTCAGCAGAACCGACGGAACGACTTTGACCCCATTGTCATAGGTCGTGGTGTCGAGATCGGCCGGCGTACCACCACCCAGCACAGTGTCGACCAGGTCGGCGGTGACGCGTGCAAGCTCACGAGTGTCCTTGTAGACGGTCGAATACTGCTCGCCGGCAATGATCGCCTTGATCGAGGGGATTTCGGCATCCTGACCCGAGATGATCGGCCATGCCAGGCCACCCGAGCCGTAACCGACGCCGCGCAGCGACGACAGGATACCGCGGGCAACACCGTCATTGGGCGACAGCACCGCATTGACCACTGCACCGTCCGAATAATTGGCCGACAGCAGGTTATCCATGCGGGCCTGCGCCGTGGCGCCGTCCCACTTCAGCGTACCGACCTTGTCCATGCCCATCTGGCCGGACTTCACCACCAGCACGCCGGAGTCGATCAGCGGCTGCAGCACGCTCATGGCGCCGTCGTAGAAGAAGAAGGCATTGTTATCGTCAGGCGAGCCGCCGAAGAGTTCGATATTGAACGGACCACCGGTCAGGCCACCGCCGTCCTGGCCGCCAAGCCCCTTGATGATCGAATTGGCCTGCAGCACGCCGACCTGGAAGTTGTCGAAGGTAGTGTAATAATCGACATTGGCCGTGTCGCGGATCAGCCGGTCATAGGCAAAGACCTTGATGCCGGCATCGGCAGCCTGCTGCAGCGCAGCGCTCAGCGTCGTGCCATCCAGCGCGGCGATGACCAGGGCCTTGGAACCCTTGGTGACCATATTCTCGATCTGCGCCAGCTGGTTCGGGATATCGTCGCCGGCATATTGCAGGTCGACCGTGTAACCCTTGGCTTCCAGCGCGGCCTTGAGCTCGGCACCATCCGAATTCCAGCGCAGCGTGGTCTGTTCCGGCATGGCAATGCCGATAATGCCCTTGTCCTGCGCCGAAACCAGGCTCGCCGAACCCAGGATGAGCCCGCTGGTCACAGCGACCGCGGCGAGCGATTTAAGGATGTTCATTCGTATCTCCCTTACAATGTTATGCGGGCTTGAATAGGGACGCAGGAAAGCAACGCCCGCCTTGCCGACACGAAACGGCAATCATCGAGCGATACCAAACGGCACCAGCGGATCGTCTGCTTGAACTCTCCAGTCGGCGGCTTTGCGCCTTGGCCCTCCCAAGCCAACGCCGGGAGAATAGGACAGACAATGAACTTCCGCAAGAAATTTGAGGTACGTGCATCGATTGTTTTTCGATTTCGATTATTGCGAAATCAGTCATCTATTCAACAAGATAGGCCCCGCGTCACCGCGGAGCCTTTTGCTTGAAGAGCGAGGCTTACTGGATGTCTTCCGGCTTCAGGTAGCCGGAGTCGATGACGAGGGCCTGGTAGTTGGAAGCGTCGACTTCGTACGGGGTCAGCAGGATCGACGGCACGACCTTGACGCCATTGTCATAGGTGGTGGTGTCGAGGCCCTCAGGCGTACCGCCCGAAACCAGCGTGTCGACGAGGTCGGCAGTGGTCTTGGCCAGTTCGCGGGTGTCCTTGTAGATGGTCGAATACTGTTCGCCGGCGATGATCGCCTTGACGGACGGTGCTTCGGCATCCTGGCCCGAGATGACAGGCCATGGCAGGTCGGCCGAGCCATAACCAACGCCGCGGAGCGACGAGATGATACCGCGCGACAGGCCGTCATAGGGAGCCAGAACGGCGTCGACGCGCGAGCCGTCCGAGTAGTTGGCGGAGAGGATATTGTCCATGCGGGCCTGTGCGACAGCACCGTCCCAACGCAGCGTACCGACGGTATCCATGCCCATCTGGCCGGACTTCACGACCAGGTCGCCCTTGTCGATCAGCGGCTGGAAGACGCTCATGGCGCCATCGTAGAAGAAGAAGGCGTTGTTATCGTCTGGCGAGCCGCCGAACAGCTCGATATTGAACGGGCCGGCCTTCTCCGGATAGCCAAGACCCTTGAGGATCGAGTTGGCCTGGAGCACGCCCACCTGGAAATTGTCGAAGGTGGTGTAGAGGTCGACATTGGCGGTGTCGCGGATCAGGCGGTCATAAGCGATGACCTTGATACCGGCGTCGGCAGCCTGCTGCAGCACGGCCGACAGCGTGGTGCCGTCGATCGAAGCAACCACGAGAGCCTTGACGCCCTTGGTAACCATGTTTTCGATCTGGGCGAGCTGGTTCGGGATGTCGTCTTCTGCGTATTGCAGGTCGACGGTGTAGCCCTTGGCTTCGAGAGCCGTCTTGAGCTCATTGCCATCAGAGATCCAGCGCAGCGAGGACTGCGTCGGCATGGCAATGCCGATCTGGCCCTTGTCCTGGGCGAAGACCGCGGTGGAAGCAGTCAGCGCCATGGCGCCGACAGCCAGCACGGTGGCAAGCGTCTTGAAAATCTTCACGTCTCGACTCCCTTTTGTCTTTCGAGTTCAGAAGCTTTGGATGGTCGTCATGGGAGAGGCCGACTGAGCATGCAGGTGCTGCGCCGGAGCCTGGATTGCGAGCAACCCACAGCACCACGCGGACGACAGAATATGCCGAGCGAACACCCTGCGGTGCCCGGCCGTACTGCGCTGCATGAAAGTCCTCCTAAAACGGCGGCCTTGCCGCCAGGGCCCTCCCAAGCCCATGCGGCGGAACCTAGGATAATCAGATACCCCTGTAAAGCCGATTCCCCACCCTGTCGTTATTTTTTTCGACAGTCGAATATTAATCATGGGCATGTTTCACGGCGATTGCGATCACAGTCTCTCGACGATATCATGACACTGTCCGAGCAGAATTTCGTTCAAACGAAACACAATAGGTCGGACTATATGCAAAAGGTATCTGATACCTTGGAGGGGACTTGAGCATCTCGGACGCCGATTCACGGCCAGATCAACCCACTGCCGCCGGCACTGTGGCGGACCATCTGGCGCAAATGGTCCTGCGCGAACTGGCACCCGGTTCGAGCCTGCCCAGCGAGGCGGAACTTGCCGCGCGCTACGACGTCAGCCGGTTGACCATTCGCGAGGCGGTCAAGCTGCTGGAGGGTCGCGGACTGCTGGTCATCGCCCGCGGCCGCAAGGCGGTGGTCCGCGAACCCGACGGCGCCGCCTTCGCCGATTTCCTCACCTCGGTCATCCGATACGATCCCAAGGGGCTGTTCGATCTCATCGAGGTCCGCTTGTCGCTCGAAGTGCAGTCGGCCACCTTGGCCGCCAAGCGCGCCACGCGTGCCGGCATTGCCGCCATCGAGAGCAAGCTCCAGGGCATGCGCGACACGGTCGGCGAGCCTGGCGCGGCGATGACGCCCGAGCAGGAATTGGCCTTTCACACCCACGATGTGGGCTTTCATGAAGCCGTGGCGCTGGCCAGCGGCAACCGCGTGCTCGGCTTTCTGTTCGAGGCCATGGCGCAACCTCTGCGCGAGGGATTCTTCATCAGCCGACGCGGTCATGAGCAGCGCGGCCATACCCTGCACGACACCATCGCGGCGCATCAGCGCATTCTCGATTGCATCAAGGACGGCAATGGCCGTGCTGCCGCCGAAGCGATGCGCGTTCACCTCAAGGATACCGAACGCGACATCAGGGTAGCCGTCAGCCAACTCGCCCTGCGGCCAGTCTCACGGACCTGATCTCCACAAACGCCTTGCGGCCCGGCGCGGCATGGCCGAATAATCCCGCCGCAATGTGGGATGGATAATGGTGCAGAGACTCGACAGCTCCTCCAATCGGCTGGACGACGCAGCCCGCGCGGGCTGGCTCTACTACGTGGCCGGCAATACGCAGGAAGAGATCGCGACCAAGCTTGGCATTTCGCGCCAGTCGGCCCAGCGCCTGGTTTCTCTTTCCGTCAGCGAGGGGCTGATCAAGGTACGCCTCGATCACCCGATCGGCCGCTGCATGGATCTGGCAAGCCGTCTCAAGACGCGTTTTGCGCTCGACCTGGTCGAGGTCGTACCGTCCGACCCCACCAGTGAATCGACCACCATCGGCGTGGCCGAGGCTACAGCAGCCGAGATCGAACGCTGGCTCAAGCGCCCCGACCCCATCGTCATGGCCATTGGTACCGGCCGCACGCTGAAGGCGGCGGTCGAGCAGCTCATGCCCATGGAGTGCCCGCATCACAAGGTGGTTTCGCTCACGGGCAATATCGCGCCAGACGGCTCTGCGGCCTATTACAACGTCATCTTCAACGTCGCTGACACGGTCAAGGCGCGCAGCTTTCCCATGCCCCTGCCCGTCATCGCCTCGTCGGCCCGCGAGCGCGAATTGCTGCACGCGCAGCCTATGATCCGCGAAACCCTCGCGCTCACTGCCCAGGCCGACGTCACCTTTGTCGGCGTGGGCGATATCGGCCCCGAAGCCCCTCTCTATCTGGATGGCTTCATCACCGACGCCGAGCTCAAGGCACTGCAAAAGGCGGGCGCCGTTGGCGAGATTTGCGGCTGGAGCTTCGACATCGACGGAAAGATGGTCGAAGGCCTCACAAATGACCGTGTCGCCTCAGCCCCGATTCCATCTCGCGAACGCTCTCTCGTCATAGCAATCGCTATGGGCAAGAGAAAATTGCCCGGCATCAAAGCTACGCTGAACCGCCGATTGGTCAACGGATTGATCACTGACGAAAAAACCGCCGAAGGCCTACTCGATCTGCCGTAAACGGCTGCAATAGCTACAATAATCCGGGAAATACCCACAGCGCTGCGGTGCGCACGTCAATCGGCGGGCGCATGGCACGCTTGACTCTGCCGCATGAGTTGTGAGTATTTGCCCATCACCGGGACAAATGCCCGTTCCGGATACTGGGAGGTATATTGATGAAACTGACACCCATTCTCGTGGGCGCATTCACCGTGGCGTTGGCGTCTTCCGCCTCGGCACAGACGCTCACCATCGCCACCGTCAACAATGGCGATATGGTTCGCATGCAGGGCCTGTCCCCCGCATTCACCGAAGAAACCGGCATCGCTCTCAACTGGGTCGTGCTCGAAGAAAACACCCTGCGCCAGAACGTCACTACCGACATCGCTACCAATGGCGGCCAGTACGACGTGATGACGATCGGCACCTATGAGGCTCCGATCTGGGCCAAGCAGGGCTGGCTCGTCCCGCTAGACGCCCTCACCAGCGACGCCGCCTACGATGTCGATGACCTACTGCCCCCGATCCGCGATGGCCTCTCTTACGAAGGCAAGCTCTACGCAGCGCCCTTCTATGGCGAGAGCTCCTTCATCATGTACCGCACGGACCTGATGGAAAAGGCCGGCCTCACCATGCCGGAAGCTCCCACCTGGGAGTTCATCGGCGAAGCCGCCCGCGCCATGACCGATCGCGCCGCTGACATCAACGGCATCTGCCTGCGCGGCAAGGCCGGCTGGGGCGAGAACATGGCCTTCCTCACCGCCATGTCCAACTCCTTCGGCGCCCGCTGGTTCGACGAAACCTGGAAGCCCCAGTTCGATCAACCCGAGTGGAAGGCCACACTCGACACCTATCTCAGCCTGATGGCCGATGCCGGTCCGGCCGGCGCCTCCTCCAACGGCTTCAACGAGAACCTGACCCTGTTTCAGCAGGGCAAGTGCGGCATGTGGATCGACGCCACAGTTGCCGCGTCTTTCGTGACCAACCCGACGGACTCCACCGTCGCCGACAAGGTCGGTTTTGCCCTGGCGCCAGATACCGGCCTCGGCAAGCGTGGCAACTGGCTCTGGGCCTGGTCGCTCGCCATTCCCGCCAGTTCGCAGAACCAGGATGCGGCAGCCAAGTTCATCAACTGGGCAACCAACAAGGCCTATCTCGAAACCGTTGCCGCACAGGACGGCTGGGCCAATGTGCCTCCTGGCACGCGCATCTCGCTCTATGAGAATGCCGAATACCAGGCAGCCGCGCCCTTCGCCGAAATGACCATGGGCTCGATCTACGCCGCTGACCCGACCCAGCCGTCGGTGAAGCCGGTGCCCTATACCGGCGTGCAGTTCGTCGCCATCCCGGAATTTGCTGGTATCGCGACCAATGTCGGCCAGCTCTTCTCGGCGGCGCTTGCCGGCCAGATGTCGGCCGATGACGCTCTGGCCCAGGCCCAGGACGCCACTACGCGCGACATGACCCGCGCCGGCTACATCAAGTAGTCTCCTCTCCCGAGGAAGAGCCGCCCGGTTGAAGGTCCCCTCTGGAGACCGGGCGGTTCGAAACTAACGGGACGTTTCCCGCCCTCGCGGGAGTGACCGACGAAATTAGCCCGGACCAACCGGGATGGTTGGGGAGAACGACGATGGCTACTGCACAAACCCGCACCCTCGCCCGCGTCATGATGGCGCCTGCTGTGATCGTGCTGCTGGTCTGGATGATCGTGCCGCTGGTAATGACCCTGTGGTTCTCGTTCCAGAACTACAGCCTCATCAATCCGATGATGACCGGCTTCGCCGGCTGGGGGAACTACCTCTACGTCATCGGCGATCCGAGCTTCACCCAATCCCTGATCAATACGCTGATCCTGGTCGGCGGGGTTCTGCTCATCACTGTCGTCGGTGGCATTTTCCTGGCACTGCTGATCGACCAGCCCATCTGGGGCCAGGGCATCCTTCGCATCATCGTCATCTCACCCTTCTTCGTCATGCCGCCGGTCGCGGCGCTGATCTGGAAGAATGGCTTCATGCATCCCGGCTACGGCATGCTCGGGCACCTGTGGAAGGCGTTTGGGCTGCAGCCGGTCGACTGGTTCAACCAGTATCCGTTGTTCTCGGTCATCGTCATCGTCGCCTGGCAGTGGCTGCCCTTTGCCACCCTGATTTTCCTCACCGCCCTGCAGTCGCTCTCCGAGGAGCAGCGTGAGGCGGCCGAGATGGATGGCGCCAATGCCGTCAACCGCTTCTACTACATCATCCTGCCGCACATGGCCCGATCGGTGACCATAGTCATCCTGATCCAGACCATCTTCCTGCTCGGCATCTTCGCGGAAATCCGCGTCACCACTGGAGGCGGCCCCGGCTATGCCTCCACCAACATCGCCTTCCTCGTCTTCCGCACCGGCATCCTCTCCAACGACATCGGCGCCGGTTCGGCCGGTGGCGTGGTCGCCGTCATCATCGCCAACATCGTCGCATTCTTCCTGATGCGCGCAGTGGGGAAGAACTTGGATGCGTGACCTTTCTCAAGACTGCGGGCTGCCCATCTTCACCTCTCCCTTTGGGGGAGAGGTCGACCCTCTTGGGTCGGGTGAGGGGGCCTTTCTCGAACTCGGTGGGCGGGTAAGGCCCCCTCACCCGTCGCTGCGCTCCGACCTCTCCCCCAAAGGGAGAGGTGTGGCTGCGCCTCTTTCCGGCGTCAGGAGCTGACCATGGCACGCAACGTTTCCACTGGCACCAAACTCGGCTTCACCATCGCTGCCTGGCTTGTCGCGTTGATCCTCTTCTCCCCCATCCTCTGGGTGCTCCTCACGGCCTTCAAGACCGAGTCCGAGGCCATCGCCAATACGCCGACCTTCTTCCCGCAGAATTTCACGCTCGAGAACTTCTCGGCGGTGCAGGACCGGTCCGACTACTTCAAGCACGCCATCAATTCGATCATCGTCTCGGTGGGCTCGACCCTGCTCGGCCTCGTCATCGCCATTCCCGCCGCCTGGTCCATGGCCTTCGCGCCATCGAAAAAGACCAAGGACATCCTGATGTGGATGCTCTCCACCAAGATGATGCCCGCCGTCGGCGTGCTCATCCCGATCTACCTGATCTTCCGCGACCTACGCCTGCTCGACACCGTGCATGGCCTGACGCTGATCATGACGCTGATCAACCTGCCGATCATCATCTGGATGCTCTATACCTACTTCAAGGAAATCCCCGTCGACATCCTCGAAGCCGCCCGCATGGATGGCGCCGAGCTCTGGAACGAGATCACTCACGTCCTCGTGCCGATGGCCGTGCCCGGCATAGCCTCGACGCTGCTGCTCAACGTCATCCTGGCCTGGAACGAAGCCTTCTGGACCATCACGCTGACCTCGGGCCGCGCCGGCACGCTCACCGCCTTTATTTCATCCTTCTCGAGCCCGCAGGGTCTCTTCCTCGCCAAGCTCTCCGCCGCCTCGCTGCTGGCGATCGCCCCCATCCTGCTCATGGGCTGGTTCAGCCAGAAGCAGTTGGTGCGTGGTTTGACCTTCGGGGCCGTGAAATGATGGCCACGAATATATCAGTCGAGACCCTCCCCCTTTGTGGGGAGGGATCAAGGGTGGGGGGTGGCTCCCATATCGGGGCTCTCCCACCCCCTCCCACCCTCCCTCATCAAGGGGGAGGTGCCGCCCGGTGGGCACCGAACCATCCTGCCACGCTTAAGCAGAAGGACTAGAAAATGGGCTCCATCTCCCTCCAGAACGTCAAGAAGTCCTTCGGCGAGGTCCATATCATCCCGGACATTTCGCTCGACATCAAAGACGGCGAGTTCGTTGTCTTCGTCGGCCCCTCTGGCTGCGGCAAGTCAACCCTGCTGCGCCTGATCGCCGGGCTCGAGGACACCACATCGGGCACCATTCTGCTCGATGGCGAAGACATGACCAAGGCGCCGCCCGCCCGTCGCGGCCTCGCCATGGTGTTCCAGTCCTATGCGCTCTATCCGCACATGACGGTGCGCGACAACATCGCCTTCCCCCTCAAGATGGCAAAAGCGCCCAAGGAGTTGATCGACCAGAAGGTCGAGTATGCCGCGCGCACGCTCAACCTCACCTCCTATCTCGACCGCCGCCCGCGCGCTCTGTCGGGCGGCCAGCGCCAGCGCGTCGCCATCGGCCGCGCCATCGTGCGCGAGCCCAAGGCCTTCCTGTTCGACGAACCCTTGTCGAACCTCGACGCCGCCCTGCGCGTCAACATGCGGCTCGAGATCACCGAACTGCACCAGCAGCTCAAGACCACCATGATCTACGTCACCCACGACCAGGTCGAGGCCATGACCATGGCCGACCGCATCGTGGTGCTCAATGCCGGCAATGTGGAGCAGTTCGGCTCCCCGCTCGACCTCTACAAGAAACCCGCCAACCGCTTTGTCGCCGGCTTCATCGGCTCGCCGAAGATGAACTTCATCGATGGCCCGGAAGCAGCCAAGTACAACGCCCACTCGATCGGCGTCCGCCCCGAGCACTTCAAGCTCAGCCGCGAGAACGCCGCCGGCGCCTGGAAGGGCAAGGTCGGCGTCGCCGAGCAGCTCGGCTCCGACACCTTCCTGCACGTGCATGTCGAGGGTCTGGGCCTGATGACCATCCGCACCGATGGCGACCAGACCTTCAATCACGGCGACGACGTCTACCTCTCACCCGACCAGACTCGCATCTACAAGTTCGATGCGGCAGGCAAGGCGATTTAGGCGCGATACATGGAGTAGACCTCACCCTGAGCCTGTCGAAGGGCGAGGTCGTGGCAGACAAGTTTCAGCGAACCCGACTCGTGGTTCGACAGGCTCACCATGAGGTCTCATGGGCGCGCGTTAAGGACTAACACCATGACCACCAAGCTCTCGGCCCAGGCTCTCGACTCCATCACCACCGCCTCCGTTCCCGCCTACGACCGAAGCGCCCTCACCGCCGGGATCGTCCATTTCGGCGTCGGCAACTTCCATCGCGCTCATCAGGCCGTCTACCTGGACGATCTGTTCGCCACCGGCGCCGGTCATGACTGGGCCCTTGTCGGCGCCGGCGTCCGCGATGCCGACGAAGCCATGCGCCAGAAGTTGATGGCGCAGGATTGGCTAACCACCGTGGTCGAGCAGGAAGCCGACGCGTCGAGCGCCCGCGTCACCGGTGCCATGATCGACTACCTGCGCCCCGGCGACGCGGCCACGGTCATCGCCCGCCTGTCCGACCCCGCCATCCGCATCGTCTCGCTGACCATTACCGAGGGCGGCTACTACATCGATCCCGCCAGCCAGAAATTCGATCCTGGTCACCCCGACATCGCCTTCGACGCCGCCCATATGGCGGCGCCCAGAACGGCCTTCGGCCTCATCCTCGCCGGCCTCATCGCGCGCCGCGCCGCCGGCATCTTGCCCTTCACCGTCATGAGCTGCGACAATATCCCCGGCAACGGCCACGTGACGCAAAACGCCGTCATCGGCCTCGCCAATCTTGTTGACCCGGCCCTGGCCCAATGGGTCACTGACAACGTCGCCTTCCCCAACGGCATGGTCGACCGCATCACCCCGGCCACCTCGCCACGCGAGATCACCCTGCTCGCCGACAATTTTGGCATTGAAGACAATTGGCCGGTCTTCTGCGAGAGCTTCAAGCAATGGGTGCTCGAAGACAATTTCCCCGCCGGCCGGCCGGCGCTGGAAAACGTCGGCGTGCAATTCGTCAAGGACGTCGCGCCCTACGAGCACATGAAGATCCGCATTCTCAATGGCGGCCACGCCACCATCGCCTATCCGGCGGGGCTGATGGATATCCATTTCGTCCACGAGGCCATGCAGCACCCGCTCGTCGCCGCCTTCCTCACCAAGGTCGAGAACGACGAGATCATCCCCGTCGTGCCCCCCGTGCCCGATACCAATCTCGACGACTATTTCGCCCTCTGCCAGCGCCGCTTCGCCAATCCCAAGATCGGCGACACCGTCAGACGCCTTGCCCTCGACGGCTCTAACCGCCAGCCCAAATTCATTATCCCGTCGGCGCTCGATCGGGTCACGTCTGGCCAATCCGTCACCGGCCTCGCCCTCGTCTCGGCGCTCTGGTGTCGCTATTGCTACGGCACGACGGATTCCGGTGCCGTGATCGAGCCCAACGATCCAAGCTGGGACCGTCTCACCGCCCAATCAAAACTCGCCAAGGACGAGCCCAAGGCCTGGCTGGCCATGGTCGACATTTATGGCGACCTCGCCCGCAACCAGACCTTCATCATTGCCTTCACCCACGCGCTGACGACACTATGGTCCATCGGCACCAAGGCGACGCTGGAACGGTATCTGGCGGATAGTTTGTAGCCATGGCTTGGGCAGTGGCCCGCCAAGCCCAACGGCGATGACCCCAAACCTCATCATCTTCGATTGCGATGGCGTCCTGGTCGATAGCGAGCCCCTGGCCATGCGCGTCCTGCTTGCGGCCATCGCCGCCCAGGGCATCGAGGTCTCCGCCGAAACCGCCTATCGCGACTATCTCGGCCGCTCGCTCGCCTCGGTCTCGGCCAGCCTCATTGACAGCCATGGCATGCCGCTCGGCGACTCTGCCCTCAAGGCCATGCGCGGCGACCTCTATGCTCTTTACAGCAAGGAGCTGCGTGCCAGTCCCGGCCTGCCCGAAATACTGGCGCAGCTCGAAACGCCCTTCTGCGTGGCGTCCTCGTCCGCACCCGAGCGCATCCGCCTCAGCCTCGAACTCACCGGCCTCCTGCCCTGGTTCGGGGACCGAATCTATTCGGCAAGCATGGTCGAGAACGGCAAGCCGGCGCCCGACTTGTTTCTCTATGCCGCGGAGGCCATGCGGGTCGCACCCAACCGCTGTCTCGTCATCGAAGACAGCCCTGCCGGCATCACAGCGGCAAGGCGCGCCGGCATGGCGGTTTTCGGCTATCTTGGCGGCAGCCACGTCGCCGCGAGCGGCCTGCGCGCCGCCATCGAAACGCTCGAACCCGATTGCATTTTCGACGATATGCACGCCTTGCCCGATCTAGTAAGGTCGCCGCGAACGGATAAGAAGGCGCTCTAGGTTTGACGCAAAGCCTCCTCGTGGCAGTGGATGTTGGCACGGGGAGTGCCCGGGCGGGAGTGTTGACGCCGCAAGGAGCGCTGCTGGGTCGCGCCGAGCATCCGATCGCGATGAACCGAACCGACGCCAATCACGCCGAGCACGATAGCGGGCAAATCTGGCAGGCCGTCTGCACCGCCGTGCGCGACGCCATGACTTTTGCCGGCGCCCGGCCCGAGCAGGTTGTCGGCCTCGGTTTCGACGCCACCTGCTCGCTGGTCGTGCGCGATAGCAACGGCCAGCCGGTGACGGTTTCCACCAATGGCGAGGACCGCTGGGATACCCTGGTCTGGCTCGATCACCGCGCCCTTGCCGAAGCCGACGAATGCACCCGGACCGGGCACGCCGTACTCAATTATGCCGGGGGCGTCATGTCGCCGGAAATGGAAGTGCCCAAGCTCATGTGGCTCAAGCGCCGCATGCCCAGGAGTTGGGGTCGCGCCGGCATGATGTTCGACCTGGCGGACTTCCTGTCGTGGAAAGCCACCGGCTCGCTGGCCCGCTCGCAATCGACGCTCACCTGCAAATGGACCTACCTCGCCCATACCATGCCCGGCTGGCAGGCCGACTTCCTGGCGCGGGTCGGGCTCGATGACCTCATCGACAAGGCCGCCCTGCCGAACGTGGCCAGCCCCGTCGGCGCCGACCTTGGCGTCCTGACCAAAGAGGCCGCGGACGAACTGGGCCTCACCACCCAATGCCATGTCGGCGCTGGCCTGATCGATGCCCATGCCGGCGCGCTGGGGGTGCTCGGCGCCTTTACCAGCGACGTTGGCACCATCGACCGGCACCTCGCCCTCATCGCCGGCACGTCGAGCTGTGTCATGGCACTCTCCGCCGAGGAACGCCCGACATCGGGCGTGTGGGGCCCGTACTTCGGCGCCGTCATTCCCGGCGCATGGCTCAACGAAGGGGGCCAGTCGGCCACCGGCGCCCTGCTCGATCACATCATTCGCTGGCACGGCGCCGGTGGCGATCCGACACCCGAGATGCATCGCGCCATCGCTGCCCGCATTCTGGAATTGCGGACGCAGGAAGGTCTGGCACTGGCCGACCGCCTCCACGTCCTGCCCGATTTTCACGGCAATCGCTCCCCGCTCGGCGATCCTTTTGCTCTGGGCGTCATCTCCGGCCTGACGCTCGACAGCGATTTCGACTCCCTCTGTCGCCTCTATTGGCGCACCTGCGTCTCGATCGCGCTGGGCGTTCGCCACATCCTCGAAACCCTCAACACCCTCGGCTACGCCATCGATACACTGCACGTCACGGGCGGCCACACCAAGAATGCCGTGCTGATGGGGCTCTACGCCGATGCCACCGGCTGCACGGTGGTCGAGTCCTCGGCCAAGGACGCGACCCTCCTCGGCATGGCTATGGTCGCCGCCACCGCTGCCGGCCTCCACCCCAGCCTCGATGCTGCCTGCGTCGCCATGCGACAAGGCGGCCGCGAACGCGCGCCCGACCCCGCCGCACGCGCCCAGTTCGACAAGGACTACCGGATTTTTCTGGAAATGCTGCGGCAGCGCCAAGCCATCGACGCGATGGTGTGACCCTTTCTCGCCCCTCCGCCCCCGGGGGAGGTTGTTGCATAGCCGCCGGGGCCTTCCCACCCACTGATCGTCACGCTCGGTCTTGACCCGAGGGCTCTACACTTGCTGCACCCTCGGTAAGTACAGACCCCTCGGGTCAAGCCCGAGGGTGACGATCGAGTTCATCCGCCTAGCCGCCGCCTGCAATCCCCGCTAAGCTCTTTATCGGGAAGTCAAATTCGTGGCCTGAAGCGAGCGACCTGAACGCATGTCGATCAAAGCCGCCGTCTATCATCTGACACACTACAAATATGACCGGCCGGTCTATCTGCAGCCCCAGATCATCCGTCTGCAACCGGCGCCGCATTCCAAGACCAAGGTGCTGAGCTATTCGCTCAAGGTTTCGCCCTCGCTGCACTTCGTCAACGTGCAGCAGGACCCTTATGGCAATTTCCTGACGCGCTTCGTCTTCCCCGAGCCGGTGACCGAGCTCAAGATCGAGGTCGACCTCGTCGCCGACATGACGGTCTACAACCCCTTCGACTTCTTCGTTGAAGAAAGCGCCGAAACCTTCCCGTTCGAGTATCCCGAGGATATCCGCGCCGATCTCTCCATCTACATGCAGCCCGAACCTGTTGGTCCCTTGCTGCAGAAATTCCTCGACGGCATCGACAGATCACCGGTCAACACTGTGAATTTCGTCACCGCTATCAACGCCTCCATCCAGCAGCACATCGCCTATATCGTTCGAATGGAGACCGGTGTCTGGACACCCGAGGAAACCCTGGGGAACGCGAAGGGCTCCTGCCGCGACTCCAGCTGGCTGCTGGTGCAAACCCTGCGCAATCTCGGCTTTGCCGCCCGCTTCGTCTCCGGGTACCTGATTCAGCTCAAGCCCGATCTCGTCTCGCTCGACGGCCCCGCCGGCACCGACCACGATTTCACCGATCTCCACGCCTGGTGCGAAGTCTATCTTCCTGGCGCCGGCTGGGTCGGCCTCGATCCCACCTCGGGCCTGCTGACCGGCGAAAGCCACGTGCCGTTGGCAGCGACTCCGCATTTCCGCAACGCCGCGCCGATCTCCGGCTTTGCTTCCTACGCCGAGGTCGACTTCGCCTTCGATATGCGGGTGGATCGCGTTGCCGAGCATCCGCGCATCACCAGGCCGTTCTCCGATGCTAGCTGGGACGAGCTCAACGCGCTCGGCAAGCAGGTCGACAAGGTGCTCGCCGAAAACGACGTTCGCCTGACCATGGGTGGCGAGCCGACCTTTGTTTCCATTGATGATTTCGAAGCCGACGAGTGGAATACCGGCGCTGTCGGCCCGACCAAGCGCGTGCTGGCGGACGACCTGATCCGCCGTCTGCGCGAGCGTTTTGCGCCCAATGGGATGCTGCATTACGGCCAAGGCAAGTGGTATCCCGGCGAAACCCTGCCGCGCTGGACCTTCTCGCTCTACTGGCGACTCGACGGCAAACCGGTCTGGACCGACGAAAAGCTGATCGCCCGCGAAGGCGTCAAGACGGCAGCAAGCCACCAGCATGCTCGCGATTTTCTTGCAGCCTTCTCTCGCAATCTGGGCCTGACGGGCGAAACGATCGCCGAGGCCTACGAGGACCCCGGCGAGTGGCTGCTCAAGGAGGCCAATCTTCCGGAAAACGTCGACCCCGCCAATTCCGAATTGGCCGATCCCGAAGCTCGCTCCCGCATCGCCAAGGTGTTCGAGCGTGGCCTGACCAATCCCACCGGCTACGTGCTTCCGGTGCAACGTTGGAACGCCGCCGCGTCGAGCCCCTGGCTCACCGAGAAATGGAAGACCCGTCGCGGTAAGCTCTTTCTCGCGCCCGGCGACAGCCCCGCCGGCTATCGCCTGCCGCTGAGTTCGCTCAAGCACATCAAGCCGACCGAATACCCCCATGTCGTGGCGATGGACCCCGGTGCACCGCGCGGTCCTCTGCCCGATCCGGAGGAAATCCTCGTCCGCCAGAAGACCGGTCTCGAGGCTGATCCGCGGGCGCAGGCCACCTCGTCCTTCACTGCCGCCAGCGAGCAACAGGACCGGACCGAGCAGGAAATCAGCGAGATTGAAGGTGAGGTGCGCACCGCCGTGACCGCCGAAATCCGCGATCACCGCCTATGTGTGTTCCTGCCGCCGGTGGAAAAGCTGGAAGACTATCTCGAACTCGTCGCCGCCACCGAGGCGGCCGCTAAGGAGATCGGCCAGCCGGTTCATCTTGAGGGCTATGCCCCGCCGCACGATCCGCGTCTCAACGTCATTCGCGTCGCGCCCGATCCTGGAGTCATCGAGGTCAATATTCACCCGGCATCGAGCTGGGACGATTGCGTCGCCACCACCACGGCGATCTACGAAGAAGCCCGCCTGTCGCGCCTCGGCGCCGACAAGTTCATGATCGACGGTCGCCATACCGGCACCGGCGGTGGCAATCACGTCGTGGTCGGCGGCGCCACGCCGCATGACAGTCCGTTCCTGCGCCGGCCCGACCTGCTCAAGTCGCTGGTGCTGCACTGGCAGCGCCACCCCGCGATGAGCTATCTGTTTTCGGGCCTGTTCATCGGGCCGACCAGCCAAGCACCCCGCTTCGACGAGGCCCGCCACGACAGCCTCTACGAACTCGAAATCGCCATGGCCCAGGTGCCGCACCCGCAGTCGGGTCAGCCGGCGCCGCTGCCGTGGCTGGTCGATCGCCTGTTCCGCAATCTGCTCGTCGACGTCACCGGCAATACCCACCGCTCCGAAATCTGCATCGACAAGCTCTACTCTCCCGATGGTCCAACTGGCCGTTTGGGTCTGGTTGAGTTCCGCGGCTTCGAAATGCCGCCTAATGCCCGCATGTCGCTCGCGCAACAGGTTCTCATCCGCGCTCTGATTGCCCGCTACTGGGCCGATCCCGCAGAAGGCAGCTTCGCGCGGTGGGGCACGACGCTGCATGATCGTTTCATGCTGCCGCATTATGTCTGGCAGGACTTCCTCGACGTCGTCGGCGATCTCGACCGCCACGGCTTCAAGGTCGACCCCGCCTGGTTCACGGCCCAGCTCGAATTCCGCTTCCCGTTCTGCGGCGAAGTTGAATATGACGGCGTGCGTCTTGAGCTGCGCCAGGCACTCGAGCCTTGGCACGTCATGGGCGAACAGGGCGCCATTGGCGGCACTGTGCGGTTCGTCGATAGCTCCGTCGAACGCCTCCAAGTCAAGCTCGAAGGCATCAATCCCGAACGCTACGCCGTGACCTGCAATCAGCGTCCGGTGCCGCTGCGAACGACCGATCAGGCCGGCACCGCCGTCGCCGGCGTACGCTACAAGGCTTGGCAACCCGCGTCGGGCCTGCATCCAACGCTGCCCGTCAACACGCCGCTGGTCTTCGATATCTACGATCGTTGGACTCAGCGCCCGGTTGGCGGCTGTGTCTACCACGTCGCCCATCCCGGCGGCCGCAATTACGAGACCTTCCCGGTCAACGGCAACGAGGCCGAAGCCCGGCGCCTCGCCCGTTTTGTTCCCCAGAACTATTCGACCGGCGGCTTCAGCCTGCGCGAGGAAAAGCCTGCGGACGAGTTCCCGCTGACGCTTGACCTCCGTCGTCCGCCGCGCTTCTGGTAGCCGCATGGAAATGCGGAATCAAAAGCGCGGAAAACCTCCGGCCGGTCCCAGCATCATTGCTGACTACCGGCTGCAGCCGGGCGTCCCCGACGAGATGATCGACCGGAACGGCAATATCCGTCCCGGCTGGTCCGCGCTGATGTCTGCCTTCGACAAGCTCGGCCCCACCGAGCTTGCCGCCCGCTTCGAGCGGGCTGACCAATACCTGCGCGATGCCGGCGTATTCTACCGCAAATACGATGGCGCCGAGGGCCGCGAGCGCGATTGGCCGCTGGCGCATGTGCCGCTGCTGATCGACGAGAACGACTGGTCGCGCATCAGCGCCGGCCTCATCCAGCGCGCCGAACTGCTCGAAACCGTCATTGACGACGTCTATGGCGACAATACCCTCGTGCAACAGGGCCTGCTGCCGCCCGAACTCATTGCCCGCAATGGCGAGTTCCTGCGGCCGCTTGTCGGCGTCAAACCCGCCAGCGGCCATTACCTGCATTTCTGCGCGTTCGAGCTGGGCCGCGGCCCCGATGGCGCCTGGTGGGTGCTGGGCGACCGCACACAGGCACCGTCAGGCGCCGGCTTCGCGCTCGAGAACCGCGTCGCCACCACCCGCGCGCTCAGCGACATCTATGCCGATATGAATGTGCAGCGGCTGGCCGGCTTCTTCCGCGGCTTCCGCGACCAGCTCTTTGCCCAGGCGAAACGCGACGGCGGACGCGTCGGCATCCTGACACCCGGCCAGCTCAACGAAACCTATTTCGAGCACGCCTATATCGCCCGCTACCTGGGCCTGATGTTGCTCGAAGGCGAGGACCTCGTTGTCGAAGACGGCAATGTCATGGTGCGAACGGTCGCCGGACTGCGACCGGTCAGCGTGCTCTGGCGGCGCATGGATGCGTCCTTCGTCGATCCGCTCGAACTGCGCTACGACAGCCGCATCGGCACGCCCGGCATGGTCGAGGCCCTGCGCCACGGCTCCATCTCGATGATCAACGCGCTGGGTACGGGCCTGCTCGAAACCCGGGCGCTTGCCGCCTTCATGCCGCGCCTGGCTCAGAAACTGCTCGGTACCGACCTGTTGCTGCCCGAGATCGCGACCTGGTGGTGCGGCCAGCCCAGCGAGCAGCAGCACGTCATCGCCAATTTCGACAAGCTTATGATCGGGCCCGCCTTCGCCACGGCCCTGCCCTTCGACGATCAGCGCGGCACCATGCTGGGTTCCGCCATTCCAGCCGAGCAGAAGGCCGCGCTGCTCGAACGCATGCTGAACAACGGCGCCGATTATGTGGGCCAGGAACAGGTCCAGCTTTCCACCGCTCCTGTTTATGTCGATGGCAAGTTGCAACCGCGTCCGATCACCCTGCGGGTCTATGCCGCCCGCACCGATCAGGGTTGGACCATCATGCCAGGCGGTTTCGCCCGCGTCGGCTCCACATCGGATACCTCAGCCATCGCCATGCAGCGCGGCGGCCAGGCGGCTGACGTCTGGGTGCTGTCCACCAAGCCTGTCGAGCAGGTATCGCTGCTGCCGCAGGACGGCCAGAAACTCGTCCGCAACTCGCCCGGCAGCCTGCCGAGCCGCGCCGCCGACAATCTCATCTGGCTGGGTCGCTACGCCGAGCGCTGCGAGGCCACGGTTCGCATCCTGCGCGCCTACAATGCGCGGTTGGCCGAGCTCAGCAAGTCCGACCTGCCCATTCTTACGCACTGCGCCGATTTCCTCGAGACTATCGATGTCGACGCCACCGACGCCATGCCGCAAGGCCTGCTCGCGTCCATCGACAGCGCCGTGCACAGCGCGAGCCAGATCCGCGACCGCTTCTCGCCCGATGGCTGGCTAGCCCTCAACGATCTGCAAAAGACCGCCCAGCGCTTTGCCGCGCGCATCCGTCCCGGCGATGATGCGACCCGCGCTATGACCGTGCTGCTGCGCAAGCTCGCCGGCTTTTCCGGTCTCGTGCATGAAAACATGTATCGCTTCGCCGGCTGGCGCTTCCTCGAACTTGGCCGCCGTCTTGAACGTGCCATCCAGATCGCCCGCGTCACCGCCTGGCTGACCGACACGGACGCACCCGATGGCTCGCTCGAAATGCTGCTGGAAATCGGCGACAGCGTCATGTCGCATCGGCGCCGTTACTCGGTAAGCGCCGGCACGCAAAGCGCCACCGATCTGCTGGTGCTTGATCCGCTCAATCCGCGCTCGGTGCAGTTCCAGATCACCGAACTGCGTGCCCAGATCGAGATGCTGCCCGGCGGCATCGACGACGGCATCCTGTCGCCGGCCGCCAAGGCGGCGCTGCAGATCGAAACCGACCTGCGCATAGCCGTCGCCGCGGAGATGACACCCGAACGCCTCGATAAGCTCGCCGCCGATATCGGCATGCTGTCCGGCCTCGTGGCCGCGGCATATTTCGTGTAGCCGTCATGCTCTACGATGTCCGCCTCGAACTGAGCTACGACTACGACGCCCCCGTGCATGGCGGGCGCCATCTGATCCGCGTCGTGCCGGCCACGGTGCCCGGTGTACAGCGCGTCGTCGCCGCCAGCCTGTCGTTCGAGCCGCGCCCACAGCGCGAAAGCACCTTCACCGACTTCTTCGGCAATTCGGCGACGGCTATCACCTTCGTCACGCCGCATGAGAAGCTCGATGTCCGCCTCACCGCCCGGGTGCAGGTAGAGGACCTCCACCCACCCGCCGACCTATCGCCATCCCGCGGCAACCTTCAGGCGGAAATCACCCGCTTCTGGTCGGTTGAACCCGATAGCCCCCACCACTTCCTCGCCGCCTCGCCGCGCGTGCAAGTGGTACCGGCCATTACCGCTTACGTGGAGGCGATCACCGCCGACACCCAATCGGTCATGGCCGCCGCGACCGCCCTGTGCATGGGCATCCATCGCGACTTCGCTTACGACCCCAAGGCAACCGATGTCGAGACCAAGCCGGCCGAGGCCTTCGCACTGCGCAAGGGCGTCTGCCAGGACTTTGCCCATGTCATGATTGCCGGCCTGCGCGGCATCGGCATCCCGGCCGGCTATGTGTCCGGCTTCCTGCGCACCAATCCCCCGCCCGGCAAGCCACGCCTCGAAGGCGCCGATGCCATGCATGCGTGGGTGCGGGCCTGGTGCGGCCAGCATGTCGGCTGGGTCGAGTTCGACCCCACCAATGCGATGATCGCCGGGCCCGATCACATCTCGATCGGTCATGGCCGCGACTATGCCGATATTTCTCCGATCATCGGCGTATTGAAGACCCATGGCTCGCACGAAGCCAAGCAATCGGTCGACGTCATCAGGGTCGAATAACGCCCCGCTTTGTTTCATCGACGCGACGGAACCAAAGTCTCTCCCGCTCCGTTCCTTTGCCACGCGCAACAAAAGCGCAATGAATGCAAATGGCCGGCAGGTCCAACACTTGGATCGAACCGGTCGAGCGGAGGCAGTCATGACGAACATGCATATCAAGGCACTTGAGAGCGCCAGCCGCACTTCAGCGGTCTGGACCGAAGGCTACGATGGGCAAACCCATTATGCCGATGTTCTCAAAGCACTTGTGCCAGCCACGTTCATCCTGGCCGTTGCCGCCGCACTGATGCTGGCGATCCTCTGATTACTGGCAGCAAAGCGTCACAATAACAAAGGAGAGCTACCATGGGTCTCGGTACAATTCTCATCATCATTCTAATCTTGCTGTTGATCGGCGCGCTACCCAACTGGGGCTATTCGCGCGGCTTCGGCTACTTCCCATCCGGCATCCTCGGCGTGGTGCTGGTGGTGATCCTCATTCTCGTGCTGATGGGACGCATCTAGCACGTTGAACCAAAAATAGGCGCAGCCAGCCCCCTGGTCCCACTAATGTGGATTGCGCCCGCGGGAAGAAAGACCGCCCCCCTTTCCCCGCCCCTAACACCCCGCCGCGGCCTCCGCGTAGCGGGGTGTCTTTCCTTCCAACACCCGGGAACTTCAGGGATTTTCGGGCGTTGACCACACACAGTTAAAGGAGCGTCCCTATGGCTACCACTTCAGATCTCGCCCCCACGCGCCGCAAGGCATCGGGCACCGCCAGCCGTGCAAGCAGCACCAAACCCCGCGAGGAGCAGCTTGAGGATCAGGTTGCCCAGCTTCAGGCCGACCTGAAGGCCATTGCCGCGACGCTGGCCAAGCTCAGCAGCGAAAAGGTCAACGAGGTCCGCACCGTGGCCAAGGACGAAGTGCGCCATCTC
This sequence comes from Devosia lacusdianchii, assembly GCF_022429625.1. Classification (NCBI taxonomy): domain Bacteria; kingdom Pseudomonadati; phylum Pseudomonadota; class Alphaproteobacteria; order Hyphomicrobiales; family Devosiaceae; genus Devosia; species Devosia lacusdianchii. The sequence goes on from NZ_CP092483.1 coordinate 3,176,664, forward strand.
CAGCGTCAGGGCCAGGACGTCATCGAGGACGTGCAGGAACAGGCCGGTGCGCTGGAAAAGCAACTCAAGGACACGATCCGCGAAAAGCCCCTGACCGCCGTGGCGAGCGCAGTCGGCATAGGCTTCATTCTGGCTCTGCTGTCGCGGCGCTAGGCATCATGCATTTGCTGATGCCGCTCGCGGCTCTCCTCGGCATCGAGGTTGAAGCCATAACCGATCGCGTCAAGGGATTGGTCATCGCCAATGCGGTGATGATCACCCTTGGCCTGATCGGCCTCGGTTTCCTCATCGCCGCCGGATACATCGCCCTGGCCGATGCGCTGAGCCCGCTCTATGCCGCGCTCATCCTGGCCGCCGCCTTCCTGGCACTGGCGCTTGCCGTCTATCTGGGAATGAAGGTTGGCGAAACCAGGCATCGTCGGGAACTGGCAACGAAACGGCGATCAACCGAGACCAGTGCCTTCGTCACTACGGCCGCTTTGACCGCATTGCCGGTCCTGCTGAAGTCGCCATTGGTGCGGACGTTGGGCCTGCCGGCTGCGGCTATCGCCGCGTTCCTGCTGGTCCGCAATGCCGACAAGAAGGACGACCCGGACTGAGGCCTTTGGCCTCAGCCACTTTCCGCCGGTAATGGCAGCCAGACCTTGGCGACCACGCCTTCCGGCGGGAAGTCGAGCTTCACCTCGCTGTCCAGTACTTTCGCCAGGCTCCGCTCGATCAGGCGCGCCCCCAGCCCGTGTTCCTGCGGCCGCTCGACCGGCGGCCCACCATGCTCACGCCAATGGAGCGACAGGCCACGCTGCGGAAAGGCTTTCACCTCCCATTGGATATTGACGACGCCCTCGTCGCTGGCCCAGGCACCATAGCGATGCGCATTGGTGGTGAGTTCGTGCAGGATCAACCCCAGGCCAAGGGCATGGTCGGCCGGCAGCATCACATCGGGTCCGCGCACCTCGGCCCGGTCAGGGTTGGTGATGAAGTTCGGCCCGAGTTGCGAGGCCAGCACTTCGTAGAGCTGCACACCGGACCAGTCGCGGTCGGCCAGCAGCACATGCGCATCCGAAATGGTGCGCAACCGGCCCGAGAACGCCTCGATGAAGGCAACGGGGTCCGGGTTCTGCCGGATCGTCTGCCGGGCTACCGACTGGATCATGGCCAGCGTGTTCTTCACCCGGTGATTGAGTTCGCGCAGCAGCAGCCGCGTCTGCTCGGCGCTTTGCTTGCTTTCGGTGACGTCGATGCTGGCGCCCATCATGATCAGTGGCTTGCCCTCGGCATCGCGCTGATAGACGCGGCCGCGCATGGTCAACCAGCGTCCTGAGGTCGCCACCCGCGCTTCGGCGCTGTAATCTACGCCATCGTCGAGGCTGGCCGTAATCCCGGCCTGCACGGTGGCGCGGTCGGCCGGATGGGTTGCTTCCAGAACCTGCTCGACCCGGATGGGTCCGGCTTCCGGCAATTCGTACATGCGCCGGAACGTGTCGTTGCAGGCCACCTCGCCACTGCGGATATCCCACACCCAGCTCCCGACCTTGCCGGCCTCAAGGGTCAGCGCGTGGCGCCACTCCTCGCGCAGCAAAGCGGCGGCGGTGCGCGCCCGCACCCTGGCTTCGTCCTTGAGCGCAAACAGCGCCGCCGCCAGGCCCGCCAGATCCCCGAGTTGAGTCAACAGATCCGGATCGACGGCGTCGCGCGGGTTGGCGCTCAGCACGCAGACCGAGCCCAGCTTCTGCCCGGCAATGATGATCGGCGCCCCGGCATAGAACCGGATATGCGGCCATCCCGTCACCAGAGGATTATCGGCGAAACGGTCATCCTTGGCCGCATCGAGCACGACCATGGCCTCGTCACCAGGCAGCGCTATCGTATGAGCGCAAAAGGAGACGTCGGTGGCGGTGTGCTCAAGGCCCTGCACGCCAAAGCAGGCCCGGAACCACTGGCGTTCCTTGCCGACCAACGTCACCAGCGCAAATTCTGTCTTGAAGATATGTGCCGCCGTCCGGCCAAGCCGTTCAAAATCGCTATCGGGCTCGCCGTCAAGCACGTCGAGCGCGGCAAGCGCATCAAGGCGCGCCGGATCGTCCACAACCGCCCGGACCTGGTCCGGGAGCGGAGCTCCTACATCTGTCACTTCCCGTCCTGACGCTAACGCAAACAAGCCCCGAAAATCCGGCGATACTAATCGACGATTGTAGAAAACGAACTTCTCTCGCTTTAGTTCCAGGAAATTTTTCGCAGATTATCAGGCCGGTTCGGTGGGCGCGGCCACTTTGGGCAGCAATACCTTGAGCGCGCCCGGATGAACCTTGAGCGTCACGGAGCGGTCGAGCTTGATCAGCTCGCCATCGACCACCGCATGCGCGCCCCGCTTGCGCTTGGGAAAGGTGAGCGTCACCTCCGCCACTTCCTTCTCCGAAACCATGGGGCTGGCCCGCCAGGTGCCCAGGAATACCTCGACCGCCAGCTTGATCAGCGCCCAACTGGACACCGGTGCCGCCACGTAGACGCCGAGTACGCCGGCGTCGAGCGCATCGGCATGCGGAATATGCCCATCACCCAGCGGATTGTTGGAGACTGCAATTCCCGACACGCGCCGGCTCTCGACGCCGCGCTTGGTGTGAAGCTCGGCGTCGAATTGTGGGGGACGGATTGCGGCTGCGGTGACGGCACGCAGGCTCGCCAGCATCTTGCCGACCCGGCTGCCATAGGTCATGCCCTCGCGAATGCGGACGAGACGCGCGTGAATACCCACGCCGAACTGGTGCACAAAGGGACGGCCATTGGCCGTGGCAATATCCACCGCGCCGAGCTCACCGGCGGCTAACGCCTCCAGGGCTTCGGGCAAAGCCAGCGGCACTTTGAGCGCACGCGCGAACAGGTTCATCGTGCCCGCCGGCAACACGGCCAGCGGCATCCCCGTGGCGAAGGCTATGCCGGCCGCCGTGGAAATGGTGCCGTCTCCGCCGCCCGCCAACACGGCATCCACGCCTTCGGTCTTCGCCGCCGCGGTCAGCCGCGCCTCCACTTCGCTGCCGGCCACGACCTCGCAATCAAGTGTGTGGCCATGGCTCTCGAATATCGTCCTGGCCGTGGTGCAGAAGGCGTCCAGGTCCATGGTGCGCAGCGTGCCGCCATCGCGGTTGAGAATGGCGATGATATGCAAGGCTAACTCCGTTGGCTGATCAGCCGCGCGACTGGGCGCCGTCGAGTCCCGGAAGGGACACGCGGACGACCAGCCCGCCGCTAGGCGCGATGGAATAGTCCGGGACGCCCCCGAACTGGTTGGACAATTGCTTGACGATTACCGAGCCAAGACCACTCTCGCCCCCCACGCCATCCTCTGGCAGCCCAACGCCATCATCGGCGACAACAAGGATGGGTACCCCGGCCTCGTCCCGCTTGAGGCTGACAGTGATCGTACCGGTCCGGCCATCGGGAAAGGCGTGCTTGAGGGCATTCGTCACCAGTTCACCGACCAGAATGCCCACCGTGGTGGCGTCGCGCGCGCTGATGACGATAGGGTCGATGTGGCCGACCAGGGCCACCGCCTTGGGATCGCTGACCGTGCTCGCAATGTCTTCGAGCACGGCGTCGAGAAATTCATCGGCGCTGGCGGTTTCGAGATCTCCGCCCAGGCGCAGCCGGCGATGCGCCGAGGCGATCGCGTGCACGCGCGAGCGCGCCGCCTCCAGCGCCTGCCGCACTTCGTCGGACTTGCTGCGCATCAATTGCAGGCCCAAGAGCGACGACACCGTCGCCAGCGAGTTGCCGATGCGATGGTTGGTGTCCTGCAGCAGCGCCTCCACGCGTTGCCGTTCCCGCTCGGCGTGCTCGCGCGCCTCCTCGACCGCGCGAGTACGCTCCTGCACATGCGCTTCAAGCACCTCGTTCTCGCTGAGCAGCCGGTTCTGGCTACGTGCCAAGGCGCTGACCTCCAGCTGGGTCCGCGCCAGCAGCGAATAGCCCAGCACCACAGCGCCAGCCAAGGCGGCCACTACGGCCGCAACCAGCCATCGCCTAGATTCATCGATGCCGCGATTGCGATCGAGTAGCTTCTGGTTCTCTTCGGCTATGAACTGCTCGAGCGTTCGCCGCACCTCGTCCATCAGCCGCGCGCCCATGCCGGTCTGGATCAGGGTCCGCGCTTCCGCCGAGCGCTGCTTTTCGACAAGCTCGACCGTGCGCTCCATTTCGGCGGCCTTGGCCAGAATGTCGCCGCCGATAGCCCGCACCCGGTCCGCCTGCGCCGGATCGTCCTCGGTTATGGCGACCAGCGACAGCAGCCTTGTATCGATGGATGCCGCGGCCCGGCGGTAGGGCTCCAGATAGCTTTCGTCCCGCGTCAGCACATAGCCGCGCTGGCTGCTTTCGGCCTCGGCCAGCGCAATGGTCAACTCGCGCGCCTGGTTGCGCACCTCGTAGGTGTGCACCACGTCGCCGATCTGCCGATCGATGCCCCGCACCATGATGAGCGACGATGCCGCCGCCAGCACCACCAGGGCCAGTGATGCCAGCACGACGAGGCGCTGGCCAATTCGCCGCCTGAGGGCGGTCTCGGTCGCTCGTTTCGTCATGTCGCTCGCGATGCTCATCAGCGTCATCCGCGCGACACCAGCCCTCGGCCGGCCATGCCGCTCCGGTCCCACCTGACGCATAGCGGTGGCAGATTTGAGGCCACTATCATATCAACGGCCGCGTACGCTCAGGCAGGCCATCCCAGTCGGCGAGTTCCATCAGTCCCTCGACATCGAGCACCTCACAGGCGCGATCCAGCCAGCGGATCATCTTGCGTTCCGCGAGTTTTCGCAGGGTCTTGTTGGTATGCACGATCGAGAGGCCGAGCGTGTCGGCCACGTGCATCTGGGTGATCGGAATGTAAAGCGATCGCGACGGCGCCAGGCCCACCGATTCCGCCCGCTGGTGCAGAAACGCGATGAGATAGGCAGCCCGTTCCATGGCGGTACGCCGACCGAGGCTGAGCAGATGCTCGTCGAGCATGCGCTCTTCCTGCGCCGCCAGCCAGGTAATGTCGAAACCCAATCCCGGGTGATTGCGAAAAAGCTCGTCGAGGCGATTGCGTTGGAACACGCAGAGCACCAACGGCGACAACGCCTCCACCGAATGCTGCATCTCCCCGATCACCGACCCCTGCAACCCCACCAGGTCCCCTGGCAGCATGTAATTGAGGATCTGCCGGCGTCCGTCAGGCAGCGATTTGTAGCGAAACGCCCATCCTGAGAGCAGCGTATACAGGTGGGCGCTATGCGCCCCTTCAGCCATCAACGTCGTGCCGGTTTCGGCAACCAGCTCACCGGTCTTGAATGACGAAACGAAGCGTAGCTCGGCCGGCTCAAACGCCCGGAAACTCGGCATTGCCCGCAGCGGACACTGCTCGCAAGGCACCCGGCGTCCGGAACTGGGAAGAACAAGACTCAATGGGCACCGCTATGATTTTGAAGAAGAACTTTCTGTGCAACGCGGTCGGCGGCGACCCGTTCCACACATGTCAAACTTAAATGACAGGTTCAGGTCGCGGTGGCCTAAGAAGGGCCTCAACCGCGGATCCACTACATGCTCAACGGCAAGACCGTCCTCGTCATCGAGGAAGAATTTCTCATTGCGCTCGACATCCAGCGGGTTCTGGAAACGCTCGGCGCCGGTCAGACGCTGTTTGCGCGTACTGTTCAAGAAGCCGATGCTATTGCAGCCCAAGGCACCGATATCGGCCTGGCCATCGTCGAGGTACGCGCTGGACCAGCGCCCTCCCTCGAGCTCACCCATGCCTTGGTCAAGAGCAAGGTCGCGGTCGTTCTGAGTACCGCCGACGTCTCACTGCGCCGCGGCCTGCCGCAATTGCCCGACATTCCGGTCGTCCTCAAGCCAATGGCCGAGGACGACCTGGTCGCCGCGATCGGGCTGGCGCTGGCCGCCCGTCCTTAGAAAGAGTGGTTGTGCGTGGTGACCTGCGCCGAAACAGCATCAGGACCGTAGTCGGCTTCGCCGCTGATCTTGAGGATGTCTTGCAACCGGGTTCGCGCCCGGCTGACGCGGCTCTTCATCGTCCCCACCGCGCATTGGCAGATATCGGCGGCTTCTTCATACGAGAAACCCGACGCCCCGATCAGGATCACCGCTTCGCGCTGGTCATCGGGCAACTGGCCGAGGGCCTTCTTGAAGTCCTGCATATCCATCGAGCCATATTGCGACGGATGCACCGACAGGCGTTCGGTGAACGCGCCATCGCTGTCCTGCACTTCCCGGCCGCGCTTGCGCATCTGGCTGTAGAACTCATTGCGGAGAATGGTGAACAGCCACGCCTTGATATTGGTGCCCATCTCGAAGCTGGACTGCTTGGCCCATGCTTTCATGACGGTGTCCTGCACCAGGTCGTCTGCCTTGTCGTGCTTGCCGGTCAGCGACACCGCAAAGGCTCGCAGGCTTGGTAGCGTGGCAAGCATCTCGCGCTTGAACGAAGTCGGTTCAGCGGTCATGCTGCTATTCTCCGTCACGAGCAGCATTTTTGGTCTTCTGCGCCTGCTCGGCATTGTCGAGCTTCTCGAGCAGATCCAGCAGCTGTTCAGGCACGCCTTCGTCCTGAACGGCACCATAGAGGGCACGCAGACGAGCCCCGATGTCCGTATTCGGACCCAGCCCATCGTCTGCCCGCCCCGCCTGCGTCCGCATACGTTGCTGGGTCACCAGTTTTTCCTTCATCATGCCTTGTCTGACCGTCAGATGTTTGATTTCGCCCACGTTTCGCCGATCAATGCGTCAAATTCAAAAAAGTTCCGGCGGGCAGGAACTTTTGAGCACAGCTATCGTTTCCTGATTTCGTGCTCACGAGCCTAAAGCGTCACTGGGAGTTTACTACATGACTTTGTCCACGCGGATCGCTCCGCATCTGCCGTATCTGCGGCGGTTTTCGCGCGCTGTCACCGGGTCACAAACCTCGGGCGATGCTTATGTCGCCGCTACTCTCGAAGCTCTGATCGCCGATATCTCGCTCTTCCCCGAGGCATCCAGCGATCGCATCGCGCTCTATAAGCTCTTTTCGGCGCTGTTCTCCTCATCCTCTGTGCGGGTTCCGCAGCCCAATTCCAGCTATGTCTGGGAACAGCGAGCTGCCAGCAATCTGGCCAATCTCACCCCGCGCGCACGGCAGGCTTTCCTGCTGGTGGCCGTCGAGGGGTTCACCCATGCTCAGGCCGCCGAAATTCTCGGTGTCGCCGACAGCGAATTCGCGCCATTGCTCGATGAGGCTTCGGTGGAGATTTCCCGCCAGGTTGCCACCGAAATCATGATCATCGAAGATGAACCGCTGATCGCAATGGATATCGAACAGCTCGTCGAAGGCCTCGGACACAAGGTGGTGAGCGTTGCACGTACCCACAAGGAAGCGGTGAGCCTGTTCAACCAGACCCAGCCGCGCATGATCCTCGCGGACATCCAGCTTGCCGATGGCAGCTCGGGCATCGACGCGGTCAATGACATCCTCAACACCCACTCTGTGCCGGTGATTTTCATCACCGCTTTCCCCGAACGCCTCCTCACCGGCGAGCGTCCCGAGCCGACCTTCCTCGTCACCAAGCCGTTCAATCCGGATATGGTGAAGGCGCTCATCAGCCAGGCGCTGTTCTTCGACGAAGGCTCGCGCGCCGCCGCGTGATTGTGCCGCCACGTTACCAAGGCCGGGTTTTCCCGGCCTTTTTTCTTGCTCCGCAGGAACCTGCAGAACAATTACCCGTTGTTTGTGCAGTAGTTTTTACGGAGAGTTTCAATGCTCTACTATGCTCTCGTCTTCCTGGTGATCGCCCTTATTGCCGGCGTTCTGGGGTTCAGTGGCATCGCCGGCGCCTCCGCTGGCATCGCGCAAATTCTGTTCTTCCTGTTTCTCGCCTTCCTGGTCATCTCCCTCGTGGTCGGCCTCATCCGCCGCGTTTGATTTCGGTCGGTCGCGCGGGCTTTGCTTATGCAAACGGCCTCGCCTCCCGGCGGGGCCGTTTTTGCTCTCTTCTAGCCGCTTAGGCGAGTATCCATGATGTCCATTGAACCTCACGAAAAGCAGACCCAGATGAGGCTTCGGGCCTTGTCGGCAAGTTTGCTGGGACGTGGTGTGTCAGTGCTGCATCAGGACAAAGACCAACGTTTCGATCTGGTAGAGAACCCGCCGGTAGATTGGCGACCCGACAACTTGCTCGGTCTCCGCGACCATGAAATTCTGCCCGAACCGCTAGCCCGGCAGTTCGCCGACGCCATTGGCCTTTGTCTGCGCACCGGCGAAGCGCAGGTCATAGAGTTCAAGCTGGCCAATGGTACCGAGCGCCGCGATTTCCAGGCGCGCATGCTGCCCGACGAAGATGGGGTCACCACCATTCTGGCTGACGTCACCGAAGAGCGAAACCGCGAAGTCGCTCTGACCTCCCTCTTGCGGGAGGTGAGCCACCGCTCAAAGAACCTGCTCGCCATCGTGCAGTCTGTCGCCATGCAGACGGCTCGCCACAGCGAGGGAATCCAGGATTTCCTAAGCAAATTTCGCGGGCGCCTGCACGCCCTGTCTGGTGCCCAGGACCTCGTCACCGAAAGCAACTGGCGTGGCACATATCTACAGTCGCTGGTCACCTCGCAGCTCAGTCGCATCGGCCATGGGGCCCTCGCCCATATGCGCGTCACCGGCGACAACCCTTTGCTCGGCCCCAATGCCTCGCTGCATATCGGCCTCGCCATCCATGAACTGGCCGCCAATGCGGTGCTACACGGCGCGCTGGCCGAAGGCCGGGCCGGCAATGTGTGGGTCGATGCCCGTATCGAGGAGAACCCCGACCATCCCGGCAGTCTTGTCATCGAATGGCAGGAAACGGGCATTGATGCCGGCAGGGCCCGGCAGGAGCCGCGTTTTGGCACCCTCGTCCTCGAACGCATCGTCCCGCTATCGGTGGGCGGCTCAGCCGACTACACAATAACCGCCGACAGCGTCCGCTACCGCCTGGTCGTTCCGGCCGATCAGTTCGAGCCCTGAGCCGGGAACATCTCGCTTGTCCGCCCTATCCACGAATAGGTGACGAGGCCGATCCACTCGCGGATCGCCACCCCGGTCGTGGTGACGTTCAGCACTGGATTGACGATGTCGAAGCCCACGCTTTCGTCGCCGCCGCTACGGTAGTCGGTCGGCCAGGCGATGACATCGAGCCCGACCTTGCGGAAAATGCCTATCGATCGTGGCATGTGAAATGCCGAGGTCACCAGCAGCACATTGCCCGACACCTCGCCGCCCAGCAGCGCCAGGGTCATCTTGGCGTTTTCGTCGGTATTGCGTGAATCCCCTTCTAGCACCAGTCGCGCCGGGTCGATGCCGAGCCCGGTGAAGAAGCGCTCGGCCGTCGTCGCTTCCGATTCCCCGTCCGGCACCATCAATCCCGAGCCGCCGCTCACCACGACCCGCGCCTCCGGATAGAGCTGCGCCAGCCGCAAAGTCTCGGTCAACCGGTCACCCGCTTCGGTTAGTTCCGGTATCTGCCGGCGGGTGCTGACCCGCCCCGAGGTCGCGCCGCCCAGCATGATGATCGCCGAAACCTGCTCAGGCATCTCGGCCGGTCGGACAAACCGGTTCTCGAGCGGCATGATCAGCAGCGCCCCGGCCGTCGTGAACGCGCTGACGCCCAGCAGGGTCAGCCCCAAAGCTCCCGCCACCAACCCGGCGCGGCGGCGATTGCGCAGCACCAGCAGCCAGGCCAGCAGGAACAACAGAAAGGTGAGACTGACCGGCTGGACCAGAACCCAGAACACTTTGGAGAGGATGAAGAGCATTGATGGACCACGATAATTGCGGCCGCACCATAGGCCAGCCGAAGCATCATGACGAGGCGGAGATCTTGGGACAGCGCGACGCCGCCATCATTTCCGCTTGCTATCTCCGGCGCTTTTGCTTTTCTTGACGGCGGTCAAGATTGCCAGCCTCAAAATAAGGCAATCGCCGGTCAGGAAGGCGCCCGCACCGCGGGCTAGGTAAGTATGGCGCTAGCTGCATCCGCTGTCGCGGAAAAGTGGCCGGTCGTGGACATTCGCGACCTGCACAAATCATTTGGCGCTCTGGAAGTGCTCAAGGGCATTTCCTTTTCGGCCCGCGAGGGTGAAGTCGTCTCCCTGATTGGCTCGTCCGGCTCGGGCAAGTCGACGCTGCTGCGCTGCATCAACATGCTCGAAGTGCCCGATAGCGGTACGGTCGCCATCGACGGCGAGGAGATCAAGCTGCGCGGCGCCGCGCCGCATCGCCAGGTGGGCGACGAAAATCAGATCCGCCGCATCCGCTCCGAACTCGGCATGGTGTTCCAGAGCTTCAACCTGTGGGCCCATCTCACCATCCTCGAGAACGTCATGGAAGCGCCGCTGATCGTCCAGCGCCGCAATCGGGGCGAGGTTGAGGAGGAGGCGCTCGCCATGCTGGCCAAGGTCGGCATCCGCGAGAAGGCCAACAACTATCCGGTCCAGCTGTCCGGCGGCCAGCAGCAGCGCGCCGCCATTGCTCGCGCCCTCTGCATCAATCCGCGCGTCATGCTGTTTGACGAACCCACGTCGGCGCTCGATCCGGAGCTGGAGGTGGAAGTGCTGCGCGTCATCAAGATTCTCGCCGACGAAGGCCGCACCATGATCCTGGTCACCCACGATATGGATTTCGCGCGCTCGGTCAGCGATCGCGTCATCTTCCTGCATCAGGGCCGCATCGAGGAAGAGGGCTCGCCCGACGAAGTCTTCGGCGCCACGAAGTCAGCCCGCCTCAAGCAATTCCTCAACGCCGCCAGCCACGAATAGGCGGCGTTGAACGCCTCGCATCCAAACAAGAACAACCAAAACCAAGGAGAAAACGCATGAAGAAGCTTATCCTGGCGGCCGCCGCCATCCTGGCTCTCGGCTCCGCCACCCAGGCGCAGGAAACCGTGCGCATCGCCACCGAAGGCGCCTACGCGCCGTGGAATTTCCTCGATGACGCCGGCAAGCCCGCAGGCTTCGAAATCGACCTGGCCGCAGCCATCTGCGCCCAGGCCGGCCTCACCTGCGAAGTCATCACCAATGACTGGGACTCGATTATCCCGAACCTGCTCGCCGGCAACTACGACGTGATCATGGCCGGCATGTCGATCACCGCCGAACGCCTCGAAACCATCGACTTCACCCAGAACTACTTCCCGCCCGATCCGTCCAAGTTCGTCGCCGCTGCCGGCGCCGGCATTGATCCGGCGGCGCTTGAAGGCAAGCGCGTCGGCGTCCAGGGCGGCACCATCCAGGCCGCCTATGCCGAAGAAAACCTCGGCGCCACCAATACCGTGGTCTCCTTTGGGACTGCCGATCAGGCCATGGCCGACCTTGCCGCCGGCAATCTCGACACCATCCTGGCCGATGGCGCCTATCTGGAGCCCATCGTCGCTGCCTCCAGCGGCGGCATCGAATTCGTTGGCGAAGATGTCATGATAGGTGACGGCGTCGGTGCTGGCGTGCGCAAGGACGAAGCCGAGCTCAAGACCAAGTTCGACGACGCCCTGACCGCCCTCAAGGCCGACGGCACCGTCGACAAGCTGATCGCCCAGTGGTTCGAAGGCCGTGGGCCGTACTTCGCCGAGTAGTTTACAACCACAGTTCTCACCCTCTCCCCCTGCGGGAGAGGGTGGATCGCGCATGGCGCGAGACGGGTGAGGGGTTGCCTCCGCATATGCCGACTATCAGATCAAAGCCCCCTCATCCGCCCCTTCGGGGCACCTTCTCCCGCAAGGGGAGAAGGGAAGCCAAGGCGCAGATACGCCCATGAGCGAAGATATCGCCTTCTGGCTGAGCTACATCACCAATGGCAAGCACCTCACCTGGTATGCCAGCTTCCAGTTTACCATCTTCGCTGCCATCGCTGGCGGTTCATTGGCAGTGATCTTTGGCCTCCTCGGCGCGACCCTCAAGAATTCCCGCTTCCTGCCGCTGCGGCTGATCGGCCTTGCTTATTCATCAATCGTACGCGGCGTGCCGGATGTGCTGTTCTTCCTGTTCTTTCCGCTGGCCTTCGAGCAGACCGTCGAATGGTTCATGGCCAGCCAGGTTTGCACACCCGAAACGTTGGCCGCCCAGACGGCTGCCTGGCCGCCCTGCAAGGACGCCAACTGGTTCCTGGGCACGCCCGAATATCTGATCCTGGCCTCCGTCTCGCTTGGGCTGGTCTATGGCGCCTTCGCCACCAATGTCATCCATGGCGCCATGCGCTCGGTGCCCAAGGGGCAGCTCGAAGCCGCCCGCGCCTATGGCATGTCGGCCAGCCAGGTACTCTGGCGTGTCCAGATCCGCCAGATGTGGGTCTATGCCCTGCCCGGCCTCTCCAATGTGTGGATGCTGGTGGTCAAGGCGACTTCGCTGCTCTCGCTGCTGCAGATCGCCGACATCGTGCTCTGGGCCGATCGCCTCGGCGCCCCCAATTTCCTGCCGGCGGTAGGCCTCGTGCATGATGACTGGCGCTGGCGCTATTACCTGGTGTTGTTCGTCTTCTACATTCTCGTGACCTTGCTGTCCGAGAAGGTCTTCAGCGCCCTCATGGCGCGGGTTGGCCGCGGCATCCTCAACGAGGTGCACACCTGATGGAACGCTTCCTCACTGAGCTCAGCCTGTTCGCACCGGCCGTGGTCTTCAACATCTACTTCACCGTGGCTTCGATCCCGTTCGGCTTCGTCTTCGCGGTCGTCCTGGCGCTGGGCAAAGCATCGCGCAATCCACTGATCTCGCGCCTCAGCCGTGGCTATATCTATGCCTTCCGTGGCTCGCCGCTCTTCATCCAGTTCTTCATGGTCTATTCGCTGGCCCTGTCCTTCAACATTGCGCTGTGGAAACCGCTCGGCATTTCCGGGTTCGTGCTGCATCCGCTCTTCATCGGCCCGCTGGTGCTGATGCTCAACACTGCCGCCTATACCGGCGAGATCTTCTATGGCGCCCTGCGCGCCGTGCCGCGCGGCGAGATCGAGGCCGCTCGCGCCTATGGCATGAGCCGCAGCCAACAGTTCCGCCACGTCATCTGGCCAAACCTCATCCGCCTGGCATGGCCGGCCTATACCAATGAGGTGGTGTTCCTGTTCCACGCCACCTGCATCGTCTACTTTGCCCTGCCGGTGATCGGGCAGCAGAAGGATTTGATGGTCACCGCCAAGGAGCTGTTCGAGCGCGATTTCAACGCTTTCCTGCACTTCTCAGTTGCCGCGCTGTACTTCCTGGCCGTGTCGCTGGTGGTTTTCTTCCTCTTCGGGCTGGTCTATCAGCGCCTGATGCGCCACATGCCAGCCGCCCCGCGCATGCGCTTCGCGCCCAAATGGATTCGCTGAGCCCACCATGACCTTCGAGCTGCACCAACACGCCCTTGCGGGCGACACACCCGGCGTCACCACCCAACTCCATTGGTACACGGCCGGCCCCGCCGATGCGAAAACCCGCGTCCACCTGCAGGCCGCGCTGCACGCCGACGAGCAGCCCGGTACCATGGCCCTGCATCACCTGCTACCGCGCCTGCGCGACGCCGATGCCGCCGGCCAGCTCAAGGCACACTTCACCGTCTTCCCCTCGGTCAACCCGCTTGGCCTCGGCAATTTCTCGCTACGCCACCACATTGGTCGCTACGACATCGAGACCGGCGTCAACTACAATCGGCGTTGGCCAGACCTCTATCCGCACATTGCCGCCACCCTGCCCGGCAGGCTGGGCGCCGACCCGCAAGCCAATATCGCCGCCATCCGCAGCGCCGTCATCGCCTGGATCGACAGCCAGCGTCCTGCCACAGCGATCCAGAGGATGCGCCTGCTGATCCTGCGCTCGGCCGTCGCTGCCGACATCGTCCTCGACCTTCACTGCGACGACGACAGTCTCAAGCACATCTTCACCTCGCCCGAGCTGATGCCCGGCCTGCAGGATTTGGCCGACTGGATGGGCGTGGCCGCCACGCTCACCGCCGAGGACAGCGGCGGCGGCTCCTTCGACGAGGTGCTGCCAACGCTCTACCGCAAGGCGCGCCTCGCCAATCCCGATCATCCAATCCCGGTGGGTGCTGAAGCAGCGACGCTCGAGTATCGCGGCCGTGCGGATAGTTTCGACGCACTCGGGCAAGCCGATGCGGCGGGCCTTTTCGGCTTCTTCGCCGGCCGTGGCCTGATCGACATCGCCCCCGGCTCCGCCCCGCAACCCTCGCCCGGCCCTACGCCGTTCGAGGCCACCGAAGTCCTCCGCGTCGATGCACCGGGCCTGCTCGCTTATCGAGTCGAACTGGGCGACCGCGTGACCAAGGGCCAGCCCATCGCCGACCTCATCGCCATGGATGGCCCCGAGGCCTTCATCGCCCGCCGGCCAATCCTCGCCGGCACTGATGGCTTCGTGCTGTCGCGCATAGCAGGTAAGTACGTGACGGCCGGCGCCGGGATCGCCAAGATCGTCGGCACACAGGTGCTACCCGCCCGGGCCGGGGCCTACCTGCTCGAGGATTAGCCGGCCAGAGCCGCCAGCTTGGCTTCGGCTTCGGCTTTCACCGCCGGAGCCTGCGGCGCCACCTGCGTCAGCAGGTAATGCGGCATGTCGATGGTGTCGAGCGGCCGGGAGAAATAGAAGCCCTGCAATTGATGGCAAGCAATGTCAGCAAGGAACTCGGCTTGCTCTTTGGTCTCGACACCCTCGGCCGTGATCTTGAGCTTGAGCGTCTTGCCCAGCGAGGCGATCGTCTTGAGGATGTCGCGCGCCACCTCGTCGCCGCTGGACGCATCGACGAATGAGCGGTCGATCTTGATCTTGTCGAACGGGAATTTCAGTAGGTAGCTCAGGCTCGAATAGCCCGTCCCGAAATCGTCCATCGCAATGGTGACGCCCAGCTCGCGGATTTCGGTAAGCTTCAGGATGACCTCGTCGAGGTTCTCCAGGAGCAGACCTTCGGTGATCTCGATCTCCAGCCGGTGCGGCGCAAGACCGGAAATGGCCAAAGCCCGCTTTATGCCCACCGAGATATCCGATCGCCTGAAATGCTTTGCCGACAGGTTGACCGCCACGGTCAAATGCTCTGGCCAGGTCGCCGCCGCCAGGCAGGCCTGCTCGACAGTCCAGTCGCCGATATCGACGATCAGGCTCGATTGCTCGGCAATGGGTATGAACTCGGCCGGCGCCACCAGTCCCCTGATCGGGTGGTTCCAGCGGATCAGCGCCTCGAAGCCGGTCGGCTGCTCATCGACCGACGAAACCAGCGGCTGGTAATAGAGGACGAGCTCGTCATTATCGAGCGCATCACGCAATTCGGCTTCGAGCAGCCGCTTTTCGCGCGCTTCCGAATCCATCTGCGTCTCGAAGAAGCGATAGAGCGACCGGCCATCCGCCTTGGCGCGGTAAAGCGCCAGATCGGCATTGCGCAGGATCTGGTCCGGCCGGGTGCCGTTGACCGGCGCCATGGCGATGCCGATGCTGACCCCGATGGTCAACTGGTCGCCATCGATGGCATAGGGTTCCTTGATTTCGTCGATCAGCCGGCCGGCCAGGCGCGCCAAGCCGTCCACATCGCCATCATTGGGCAGGATGATCGCGAACTCGTCGCCACCAAGACGGGCCGCCATATCGGTATCGCGCACCAGTTCGCCGATGCGGCGTGCCACCTGCACCAGCAGCTTGTCGCCCGCCATGTGGCCGCGGCTGTCGTTGACCGATTTGAACTGGTCGAGATCGAGGAACATCACCGAGAACGGCGTGCCGTACCGCTCCAGCCGCGCCACGCAGCTATTGAGCTGCTCGGTGAACTTGGTGCGGTTGAGTAGCCCCGTCATGGGGTCGTGATGGGCCAGCATAGTGATGCGCCGCTCGGCCAGCTTGCGCTCGGTGACGTCGGATCCGGTGCCGATATAGCCCAGATAGGCGCCGCCTTCGTCATAGGCAGGCTTGCCCGTCAGGCTCCACCAGCACTCCTTGCCATCGGCCGTCACCCGCAGCTCGATGTCCTGGAAGGTCTGCCGCTCGACGATGTCGCGCTCCAGATGCGCCATCAGCGGATCGTCGGGCGGCGTGATGCAACTGAGGAAATAGACGAAATCGGCGCCGATAAGGGCATCTTCCGGCACGCCGGTTGCCGCAGTGAACCCGCCTGAAACCCGGTTGATGCAGCCATCGGCATCGAATCCCCAGATCCAGTCCGAATTGCTCTGCTCGAACTCGCGCAGCAGCAAGCCGATGATTTCACGCTTTTCCTGGATCAGCGTCTCGGATGCGCGGTGGGCCACAAAGGCCGCGGCATGATTGAAGGTGATCATCACCATGATGAAGGTGAAGGCCAGCAGCAGCGCGCCCTGGGCCCAGAGGTCAGGCGTGGTATCGAGGCCAAGGATTGTGCCTAGCGCACCAATAATCAGTGGAATCGTGAAGGCGGCCAGCGCCTGCGGATAATTGACCAGTGCCATCATCGACACACAGAGCAGGCCGCCCACCCCGATCGTCGCCGCCCCGCGCACGGTGCTGCTCTGGTCCACCGGCAGCAGGTTGAGCACCACGCCCCACATCGTCCCTATCGCCAAGGCATAAAGGATGGTGCGCGTCACTGTCTGGCCCGCGTTTCCATCTTCCCGGCTCCACGCGCTGGGACGCGCGAGGAAAGCGCCGTGCAGATGCAGCAGGTTGATGGTGCCGGTCGCGATCACGATCGGCCAGAAGCGCGCGGTGTTCCAGGTCAGCACCATGAAAATGACCGACACGACCAGCGACGCCGCCAGCAGCGCCGGCGTCATCTGCCCGATGGAGCGGAGCTGCCGGCCCAGCAATTTCTGACGGACGGGCGGCGGCAATCCGTCCGCGCCAATAGCGCGGTCGACGAACTCGCTGACCAGTGAAAACAGCCGAAGGCCCGATTTGACGCTCATGGCGCCAACATGTGCCGCGAGCACTTAATTTTACGTGTGCTAACACACACCGTCCGCTAGTATTCGTCGTTTGAATACAGTTCATTAAGCCAAAAATTGCGATGCGCGCGGTTACGCAAAATAAACCGAAGAGCTTAAGTCGATTTTCAATGGGGATCCGTAGATTTTCGGACCAAGGACCAGAAAGGTCTCTATTGGAGAGCGTCAATGAGCATCGAATCCAGCCCCGTCCCAGAAGCGGCCCTGACGGGTAGCCTCCGCGACTTCCGCGCACCCGAGGGCCCGAACCTGATGAGCCGTATCGACGGCTTCTATGAGTGGCAGGATTTGCGGCGCCAACACGAACTCTGGCCCTATGCTCGCTCCACCGCCACCGCCCCCAAGGCCCGCTGCGAAGCCAAGAGCGACACCGGCGCTGCCTTCTCCGGCATCAATTTCGCTAGCCAGGATTACCTGAGCCTGTCATCTCACCCCGCCGTCAAGGCGGCCGCCATTGCCGCCATCGGCGAGTATGGTGTGCATAGCGCCGGCTCGGCAGCGTTGCTCGGCAATACCGCCAACTCGCTGCTGCTCGAACAGGGCCTATCGTCCTTCCTAGGCGGTCGCGAAGTCGTGCTCTATCCCACGGGTTGGGCCGCAGGCTACGGCTCGGTTCAGGGTTTCGTGCGCGCCAACGATCACGTCGTCATGGACATCCTGGCGCATTCCTGCCTTCAGGAAGGGGCCAAGGCTGCTACGCAGAACATCCACTACCACGGCCATCTCAACCTCGAGGCTCTGGCGCGCAAGCTTGAGCGCATCCGCGCCAACGACCGCGAAAACGGCATCATGGTGGTCACCGAGAGCCTCTTCTCCATGCACTCGGACACGCCCGACCTGGGCGCCATGCGAGCCCTGTGCGACCAGTTCGGCGCCACGCTGCTGGTGGATTGCGCCCATGACCTGGGCTCGATCGGCGACGACGGTCTGGGCCATCTGGGTCTGCAGAACATGATGGATGCCGCCGACATCATCATTGGCAGCTTCTCCAAGACCTTTGGCTCAAATGGCGGCTTCATCGCCGTAAAGACCAAAGCGGCCGCCGAATACCTCAAATATTACAGCGCCACCCACACTTTCTCCAACGCCCTCTCGCCAGTACAGGCAGCGACCGTGCTGACAGCGCTCAACATCGTGCGATCTGAAGAAGGCCGCATGCTGCGCCGCAAGCTGATGGACAACATCCTCTATCTCCGCTCGGAAATGACCCGAGCCGGCCTCGAAACCCTCGGCGATCCGTCGCCGATCGTCCCGGTGCGCCTCGGCCTCGAGGGCGTAGGTCGTTTTGCTTCCCGCCACCTGATGGCTCTGGGCGGCATTGCCAATCTCGTCGAATACCCGGCCGTGCCGCAGGGCGGTGCCCGCTTCCGCTTCCAGGTCATGGCCGCCCATAGCCGGGACGATATCGACCAGGTCGTACAGATCCTTGCCAAGGCCATGCGCGACGCCGACCTCGAATACCGTTTGGGTCACGAGGGCCAGCTGGATACTACGCGTCAGCGTCCCCAGCGCTCGACCGCAGCGGCTT
Source organism: Devosia lacusdianchii (assembly GCF_022429625.1). Taxonomy (NCBI): domain Bacteria; kingdom Pseudomonadati; phylum Pseudomonadota; class Alphaproteobacteria; order Hyphomicrobiales; family Devosiaceae; genus Devosia; species Devosia lacusdianchii. The sequence goes on from NZ_CP092483.1 coordinate 3,195,117, forward strand.
GACGGAGCAAGCAATGAGCCAACCGCTCAAGCTTCTGGCGGTCGACGACGACGCGCCGTCCGCCGAGCTGATCGTGCGGGTGGCGGAGCGTTGCGGCTACGAGGCCTTCGCAACCTCTGACTCCCGCGGCGTAATCAACCTGGTCGCGGCACTGCGACCCGACGTGATGGCGGTCGACATCTCCATGCCGCATGTCGATGCGGTGGAGCTGTTCCGCATGCTCGCCGAGCAGCGCTACGACGGCGAAATCGTCATCGTCAGCGGGCAGGACGAACAGACGCTGTCCCTGGTGCAGAAATCGGCCGAGCTCATGGGGCTGCACCGGCCCTATGTGCACCAGAAGCCACTAAACTTCGCTCGCCTGCGCGAAACGCTGACCACCAACCGCCTCGCCAAGGCGAGCTGAGCCGGCTCAAACGGCAAAAAGCCCCCGGTCATCGGGGGCTTTTTGTTGCCGGCACCTGAAGACACGTCGCTAAACAGCGATGATCGCTGCTTCCGGCGTCTTCGGTCCCAACACGGCCTGCATCTTGCCGAGCAGGCGTGGCAGGTCCACCGGCTTGGTATCGAAGTCGATACAGCCGGCAGCCAAAGCATTGGCCCTATCGGACTCGAACGCACTCGCGGTCAACGCAATAATCGGCAATGCCGCTGTTTCCGGGTCGGCACGAATGCGGCGCGTCGCTTCGCAGCCATCCATTTCGCCCAGTCCGATATCCATCAGGATGACATCCGGCATCAGCGCCTTGGCGGCCGCGATGCCACTCGGACCATCCTCGGCGAAGCGAATGGAAAAGCCGCGGCGTTCCAGTCGGCGGCCAAGCACGTCGCGATTGATGGGGTTATCTTCGACAATGAGCACGACAGTCATGTCCAGCCCTCCTTACGCGTTTGCTGCTTTGGCGCGGCCCTGCCCGCGCGTTGCCCTGAGCCCGGCCAGCGCCGCCTTGACCTTGCTGGCATCGAGCGGCTTCATCACGATGCCGTCCGCACCGGCAGCCAGCGCCTTGGCGCGCTCCGACAGGATCGAGATCATGAACACCGGGATATCGGCCGTCACGGGATCGGCCTTCAGCGCCGCCAGCACGTCCCAGCCATCGAAACCCGGCATCAGGATATCAAGGAAGATCGCCGATGGCTTGACCGTCCGCGCGATCTGCAGCGCCGATTGCGGCGCGTCCGTGCAGATCGGCGTGTAGTCCTCCTTGAGGAACAGGCGCTCGGCCAGTTCCAGGAAATCCCGATCGTCATCCACCACGAGCAGGCGTTCGCGCTTCTCGTGGTTGGGTAAATGCCCACTCATCCCGGCATAACCCGTCCTGCGCTCGCCCGCATCGGCCTCGCTATCGGCCAGGAGATCGTCGTCGTTGCGCGCCCGCGCGGAGGTCGCGGCCGCATGGGCAATAACAGGCTCCCGCTCGGTCCGCTCAGCCTGCGCTGGCAGCCGAATGGTGAAGCGCGACCCCTTGCCCAGCTCGCTCTCGATTTCGATCTGGCCGCCCATGAGACGGCAGAGATTCTGGCTTAACGAAAGCCCCAAGCCCGTGCCGCCATAGACGGCCGCGATCTTTGAATTGGCCTGGGTAAAGTTGGAGAATAGCGCCTGCTGCTGCTCGCGGGAAATGCCGATGCCGGTATCAGCCACGGCAATTTCCACCCATGGCCCGTTGCGCTTGGCGGAAAGCGTGATCTGCCCATTCTGCGTGAACTTGGCGGCATTCGACAGCAGGTTGAAGATCGCCTGGCGCAGCTTGGTCGCGTCGGCACGCATCGTGCCCAGGTTGGGCCCACGCTCTACGACGAAGCTATTGGTGTTCTTGGCCGCCAGCGGCCGCGCCGTGGCCTCCACCTCGTCGACCAGCCGATCGAGATCGACGCTCTCGACATGCAGCGCCATCTTACCGGCCTCGATCTTGGAGATGTCGAGGATGTCGTTGACCATGGCCAGTAGGTGCTTGCCCGCGGCGCTGATCTTCTGCAGGTCGGCGATCTGCTCGCCCCGCCCGTCAAGTTCGGCGTCTTCCAGCAGGATTTCCGAGTAGCCCAGCACCGCATTGAGCGGCGTGCGCAATTCATGGCTCATCTTGGCCAGGAATTCGGACTTGGCGCCGTTGGCGCGTTCCGCATCGTCCTTGGCGTTGGTCAGCGCCTTGAGCGTACCCTGGTGCCGGTCGATTTCCTTGATCAGTTCCGACTGGCTATCAACCACGCTCGAGTAATAGGCCGCCATCATGAACACATAGATGTTGGCGCCCAGCGCCGAGAGCACCCCGGCCACCACCATCTCGCTGACAGGAATGTGCTCGGGAAAATCGCCATAGAGATAGAAGCCGTAAAGGGCGGCTATGCCCAGCGTGATCTGGGCGAACACGAAGACGCGCGCCGTCCAGGTCGAGCCGAGATACATGAAGGCGAGCAGCGGCGTCAGCACGAACCAGAGCAGGAAGGGCGAGCTGGTGCCGCCGTAATTGTAGGTGCCCCACAGGATGGCAAAGGTCAGGTTGAGCACGCTCAGCATGGCCAGCGGGGTATAGGCGCGCGGAAACGCCTTCACCAGCGCCAGGAACGGCCAGAAGCCATAGATCGACAGGGCCAGAATGGCGACATGCGGCCATGGCGCCGGGTCGGCGAACCACAGGAAGACCGGGATTGGCGTCGCGATGATCGGTCCGAACAGATGACTGACAATGAACATCTGCACGCGCTTCCGCGTGTGCAGGTCATTGGCCATATGTTCAGGGACGAACCAATTCATCAGGCCTTGGAAAGCCGTCAATACGCTCACGGCGCCGCCTCGCGTTACACAGTCACGCGAGATTGGCCTCAACCCTTTGAGAAGTCGTAAATTGCCCGGCTCCAGCTTGACCTAAGGCAACAATATCCCGCTCAAAGACCCAGTTTTGCGTGCTCGAAGACAGCCATGACCCCGCGCAGCTCCGCCAGGCCCTTCATCCGGCCGATCGTCGGGTAGCCTGGCTGCGACCGGCGGCCGAGGTCGTCGAGAATGTCCTGCCCGTGATCGGGCCGCATCGGGATCGTATGATCCTTGCGCCCCGCCGCCTTGCGCCGGTTCTCTTCGCGCACGATGGCAGCGATCAGCGCCACCATGTCGGTATCCCCACCCAGATGCTCGGCCTCATAGAACGAGCCGATCACATCGTCATTGTCGCGCTTGACGTTGCGCAGATGCAGGAAGTGCACCTTTTCGCCCAGTCGCTCCATCATACCGGGCAGGTCATTGTCGGGGCGCGCACCCAGCGAGCCCGAGCAGAGCGTCATGCCATTGGCGGGGCTGTCCACGGCGTCGAGTATGTAGGTGTAGTCGGCTTCGGTCGACATCACGCGCGGCAGGCCCAGAAGCGAGAACGGCGGATCGTCCGGGTGGCAGCACAGCCGCAGCCCCAGGTCCTCGGCAACCGGCACCACCTCGTCGAGGAAATCGACGAAGTTCGCCCGCAATCGATCCCGACTGATCCCGTCATATTCGGCCAGATGGGCCCGCACATCGTCCAGCGACATGGATTCGGTGGAGCCCGGCAGGCCCATGGTCACATTGCGTGCCAATTGCTTGCGGCCGGCATCGTCCAGGTTCGTGAACCGGCGCTCCGCCTCATCGGCAATGGCATTGGTATAGTCGGCCGCTGCGCCCTGCCGCTCCAGCACATGGATGTCGAACGCGGCAAAATCGTTGATGTCGAACCGCATGCATGATGCGCCATTGGCCACCGTGTAGCGCAGGTCGGTGCGGGTCCAATCCAGCACCGGCATGAAATTGTAGCAGATCACCTCGATCCCGGCTTCCGCCAGATGGCGCAGCGACACCTTGTAATTGGCGACATGCTCGCGCCAGGCATTCTTCTGCTTCTTGATATCCTCGCTGACCGGCAGGCTTTCGACCACGTCCCAGGTCAATCCCGACGCCGTGCCATCCTTGCGGGTGGCGACCTCCGTCTGCCGCTTGGCGATCTCCTCGGGCGTCCAGACCAGGCCATTGGCCACGTGATGCAGGGCCGTCACCACGCCCACCGCACCCACCTGGGTGATATCGTCGATGCTGCATTGGTCCTTGGGGCCGAACCACCGCCAGGTCTGTCGCAAATCAGGCACTCCGCAAATCTAGTATGGTAGTGCTTGCCACACCATCGGGCTGTCGGAAAGCCCTATTCGTTCGCCAGCCCAAGCAATGCGTCAACGTGGCAGGGCGAGCCTTCCCGACACCAGCAGGCCAGATTCTTCCCCGCCAGCTCCGCGCGTATTTTATCGCGATTGGGAGCCGGCTTGGGACCTTCGAGTTCACCTCTGATCCACCGGCCGTAACGGGCCACCGCCTCAGCCTGCGCCGCATCCTTGCCGACGCCCAGTTCCTCGGCGACATCGTCGATCGTGAACGGATTACCCCAAGGGCCCGGCCGCGCCACCGACTGCGCCGACAGCCCGTTGATGGCCTGCGAGATCGCCTGCAAGTCAAACCCCGCCCGTCGGGACAACACGATGCGCACCGGTTTCATCGCAAATCCTTATCATAGACGAATTTCGGCATCTCCCACTTCTTGACGATGGCGAGGACGCGCAGCGGAAACCCGACCGCGATGGCCACCAGGATCACCACTTCCGGCACGATATTCGCCATCAACCCGAAATAGTAGATCACTCCGGTGACGATCGAGACCGTGGCATAGAGCTCCCCGCTGAACACCAGCGGCACGTCGTTACACAGCACATCGCGCAGGATGCCGCCGAAAATGCCGGTCACCATTCCCGCCACCAGCACGATCAGCGGATGGGCGCCGATTTCCATGGCAATGTTGCAGCCGATAATCGTGAACACCACCAGCCCCAACCCATCGAGCAACAGGAATGGCCAGCGCAGGCGATCCACCACGCGGGCGATGGCAATGGTGAACAGCGCCGCGCCGCACACCAGCAGCAGCACATAGGGGTTCTTGACCCAGAACAGCGGGTAGTGCCCGAGAAACACATCGCGGATCGTCCCGCCACCGAGGGCGGTCACGCAGGCGAGAAGGCACACGCCGAACCAGTCCATCTTGCGCCGCCCCGCCGCCAACGCTGCCGTCATCGCTTCGGCCGTAAGGGCGATGTAGAAGATGACCTCAAGCATGGCATGTCCTGTCGAAACCGGGTTGTGGCGCTGACGTTATCTGAAGAGATTGCCGCGTCCAGTGGAGGCAAGAATGCGCCAACCCAAATCCGTCAAAGCCCTTGAAGATCTCGGCCGCGTCAGGCTCTCCGAGAACTTCTTCCTGCGCGACTTCCTCTATTCCGAAATCGCCATCATCAACGGCTTCCAGAACATCCCTGATGACCCCGACCTGGCGATCGCCGTCGGCAAGGTGCTGTGCGAAACGCTGCTGGAGCCGCTCCAGGCCCGCTTCGGCAAGATCTCCATCCGCTCGGCCTACCGCTCGCCCGAGGTCAACCACTTCGGCAACGTCAACAAGCTCAATTGCGGTCGCAATGAGACCAATTATGCCGGCCACATCTGGGACCGCCGCGACGCCGCCGGTCGAATGGGTGCTACCGCCTGCGTGGTCGTCAACCGCTTCGTCCCCTATTACGAGCGCACCGGCGACTGGGAGGCCATGGCCTGGTGGGTGCATGACCACCTGCCCTATTCGGATATGGAATTCTTTCCAAAGCTGGCCGCGTTCAACCTGCAATGGCGGGAGGAACCGAAGCGCGGCATCTACAGCTTCATCCCGCCCCGGCGCGGCCGCCTAACCGAACCGGGGAAGGCGAACTGGGCAGGACGACACGATACGGCTTATGCGGCGATGCTGGCGGAGATTGGGTAGGCAAGAATACCCCCACCTAACCTCCCCTGAAAAGGGTGAGGGATCTATCGAGTTTGAGGCACCACCTCACCCAACCACCGGCCGGATTCCTCCCTCTGTCAGGGGGAGGTTAGGTGGGGGTGTCCCCTCACAAAAAGTCAGCCCGCATCGGCGTAAAAACATCCACCAGCCGGCCCTTTTCCAAGGCCACCACGCCGTGCACCAGCCCGGATGGCACGATGAAGCTGCCGCCCGTGCCGACCACCTGCGTCACCCCATCGATGGTCACCTCGAACCGCCCCTCGGCAACATAGCTCACCTGCACATGTGGATGGCTGTGCAGCGCGCCCACCGCACCCTGCTCGAAACAGAACTCAACCTGCATCAGCTCAGGGGTGTGGATTAGCACCCGCCGCGTATTGCCCGGCGCCAGCACCGTTGCTTCGCCCTCGTCTGCATGCGCAAATAGCTTCTGATCACTCATGTCATCACCTCGCCAGCCAGCCGCCATCCACCGGGATGACGGCGCCATGCATGTAGTTCGCGGCCCGCGACAGCAGGAACACCGCCGCGTCACCAATGTCAGATGGCACGCCCCAGCGCCCCGCCGGAATGCGCCCCAGGATCGATGCCGACCGGTCCGGATCGGCGCGCAGCGCCTCGGTATTGTTGGTCTCGATATAGCCCGGCGCGATCGAATTGACATTGATGCCCTTGGCCGCCCACTCATTGGCCAGCAAGCGGGTAATTCCCAGCACGCCGCTCTTTGACGCCGTGTAGCTCGCGACCCGCACCCCACCCTGAAAGCTCAGCATCGACGATATGTTGACGATCCGGGCGCCCCGCCCCGCCGCAATCGCTCTCTTGCCCAGCGACTGGCACAGGAAGAACATGGTCTTGAGGTTGATATCCATCACCGCGTCCCAATCCGCCTCGGTAAAATCCACCGCGTCGACCCGCTTGATGATGCCGGCATTGTTGACCAGGCCGTCGATCGGCCCATGTTCAACCCACGCCGCCTCGAACATTGTCTGCGCGGCCGCGGTCGAACCGAGGTCCGCACGCATTTCGACGAACTCGGCACCGACGCCCTGCAACAGCGCCGCCGTCTCGTCCATGGCCGAACGACCGACGCCGATCACCCTGGCCCCTGCCCGCCCGACACTAAGCGCAATGCCCTGCCCGATGCCGGTATTGGCGCCGGTGACCATCACAGTGCTGCCCGCCAGGCTGAACGCCGACAGATCGATCACTTGAGGTCCTCCATCGCGATCTTTTCGGCATCGGTGTAGTCGACATTATCGCCCGCCATCGCCCAGATGAACGTATAGGCGCCCGTCCCGGCACCCGCATGGATCGACCAGGGTGGTGACAGCACCGCTTCTTCATTGCGCACGATCAGGTGCCGCGTTTCCTCCGGCTCGCCCATCAGATGCACCACGAAGGCATCGGGCTTGAGGTCGAAATAAAGATAGGCCTCCATACGCCGGTCATGCACATGCGCGGGCATGGTGTTCCACACCGAGCCGGGCGCGAAGCTGGTCAGCCCCACCACCAACTGGCAGGTCTTGACGCTATCGGCATTGACGAACTGGAAGATGCTCCGCTCGTTCGCCGTTTCCTGGCTGCCCAGATCCAGCCGCTTGGCGTCGCTCTGACGGATCAGCGTCGTCGGATGGCTCACATGGGCCGGCGCGCTCAAGAGGTAGAACTTGGCGCCCGCGCCAGCGAACCGCACGTCCTTGGCGCCCATGCCAACGTAAAGCATGTCCCGCGCGCCGACGGCATGCTCTGTGCCATCGACAATGATCGTACCGGCCTCGCCGATATTGGCCGCGATCAGTTCGCGCCGGTCCAGAAACCCCGCCGTTCCCGTCGGCTTGATCGGCTCGAGCGCAAGTGTTCCTTTGCTGGGCACCGCGCCGCCGACTGCCATGCGGTCATAATGGGTATAGGTCCAGTTGATGCCGCCGGGCACGAACAGATCCTCGATCAGGAAGTGCTCGCGCAGTTCTTCGGTATTCATCGTCCCGGCGCTGACCGGATCGATGGCGAAGCGGATGTCGAATTCGGTGCTCATTATTGGTCCTATGTGGTCGAGGTCTCGTTGCGCAGCCGCTCGCGATAGCGCGACTGGCTCAGCGACAGATGTTGCCGCATGGCCTCCCGCGCCGCGTCGGCATCCTGCGCCGAAATGGCGCGCAGGATTTGCAGATGCTCTTGCTGGAGCCCAGCCTGGTAGGCGTGTGAAAGCACGCTCTCGGTGCCCCAGGGCGAGGCCACGTCGCAGGGAATGGTCCGGCTGCCCAGTCCGTCCAGCACTTCGATATAGAAGGGGTTATTGGTCGCCGCTGCGATCGCCCGGTGAAAGGCGAAATCGGTCTTGCCTGTTGGGATGCCTAGCTTCAGCAGGCGATTGAACTCGTTCCAGGCTTCCTGGATCGCCGCCTCCTGGCTGGCACTGCGCCGCACAGCCGCGAGCCCGGCGGACTCGATTTCGATGCCCATGCGCACTTCGAGCACATTGATCGCCACCGATATCTTGTTGGACTTATCCGCCCCGATCGCGGTGAACGGCGTCGCCGGGTTCGCAACCACGAATACCCCCGCCCCCTGCCGCGATTGCACCAACCCGTCGGCGGCCAGCGCCGCGATGGCTTCGCGCACCACCGTCCGGCTGACCCCGAAAATCGTGGTCATCTGGTTTTCGGTCGGCAGCTTGCCGCTCGAGCCATACTCGCCAGCACTGATCCGCTTGCGCAAGGTGCCGATCACCAGGTCGGCAAGCTTGGGCCGGCGTGCGGCCGATGCATCGATATCACCCAGGCTCATGGCTACCCCCTGAACAAAGCCGGCAACCACAGAGACAGCGCCGGAATATAGGTCACCAGTCCCAGTACGACGATTCCGGCCAGGTAGAACGGCCAGATGCTCTTCATCGCCTCCATCACCGAAATCTTGCCCACCGCCGCAGCGACAAACTGCACGGGCCCCAGCGGCGGCGTATTGAGACCGATGCCTAGGTTGAGGATCATGATCACCCCGAAATGCACGGGGTCCACGCCAAACGCCTTCACCATCGGCAGGAAGATCGGCGTGGTGATGATGATCAGGGGCCCCATATCCATGAAGGTGCCGAGCAGCAGCAGGACGACGTTGATCATCAGCAGCACCAGCAGCGGATCGGACGAGATCGTTGCCATCCCCGCCGTGAGGATCGTCGCCACCTTGAGATAGGCCATCAGCCAGGCGAACGACGCCGCTGCCCCGATAATGAACAGCACCATCGCCGTGGTTCGTACCGCGCCCAGCACCGAGTGCACGAACTCGCTCCAGTTGAGCGACCGATAGACCAGCAGCGTCACGAGCAGCGCATAGAGCACCGCGATGCACGAGCTTTCCGTCGCCGTGAAAATGCCCGAGCGCACGCCGCCAAAGATGATGACGATTAACATCAGGCCAGGGATGGACACGAGGAAGAAATGACCCGCCTTGCGCAGCCCCGGGAACGGCTCGGTCGGATAGCCGCGCTTCACAGCCACGAGATAGGCCGTGACGCTCAGCACCGCCGCCAGCAACAGGCCCGGAATGATGCCGGCCGTGAACAGGTCGGCGATGGAGATATTGCCGCCGCCCGAGAGCGAATAGATGATCATGTTGTGGCTGGGCGGCAGCAGCAGTGCGATCAGCGCCGCCATCGACGTCACGTTGACCGCATAGTCCGCGCCATAGCCCCGCGCCTTCATCTGCGGGATCATGATGCCGCCCACCGCCGCAGCTTCCGCCACCGCCGAGCCGGAAATACCGCCAAACAGCGTCGATGCGGCGATGTTGACCTGCCCCAGCCCGCCCCGCACATGCCCGATGATCGCGCCAGCAAACGAGATGATCCGCGCCGCGATGCCGCCGCGCATCATCAGGTCGCCGGCAAAGATGAAGAAGGGAATGGCCAGCAGCGAAAACGCCGAAACGCCGGAATTGAGCTGCTGGAACACCACGATAGCCGGGCGCCCGAGATAGACGATGGTGGCGAAGCTGGCTATGCCCAGGCAATAGGCGATCGGTGTGCCAATGATCATCAGCACCGTGAAGACGCCGAAGAGAATCCAGTATTCCATACTCAGGCCTCGGTGATCGTTGGGTCGCTCGCGACATCGTCGACCGGTTCACCGACGAGGCGCAGCAGGAAGCGCTCGGCCGCGAACAAGCCCATCAGCGCGCCCGAAATCACGATGGGGAAATAGGTGAAGGAGGTCGGCAGCCCGAGCACCGGAATGCGCGTCGACCAATAGCGTATGACCAGCTCGCCGCCGTAGAACACCATGCCAAAGGCGAACGCGAAGATGCAGATATCGCTGATAGCCCGTAGCCACGGCTTGGCTGATGGCGGCAACACATAGAGCAGCACGTCGAACCCCATATGGAAGTTCTCGCGCACACCCACGGCGGCCCCGAGGAAAATGACCCACGTCATGATCATGATTGAGCCCGCCTCGGTCCAGGCCGGTGAACTGTTGATCACGAAGCGCATAAACACCTGATAGGCGACGACCGCCGTCATCGCCACCAGACCAATCCCGGCCAGCCAGAGCACGCCGTTCGACAGCTTTCCCAACACGCGGCTGATCGGCAGAAGCCAGGTTTTCATAAGTAAACCTCACGGTGATCGAAGGGCCAGCGCCGAGGCGCCAGCCCTCTGGCTAATCAGCCCTCAGTTGCCTGAATGCGCGCCACCAGATCCTGCAGTTTGGGATCGGTCACGTACTTCTCGTAAACCGGCTTCATCGCGTCGATGAAGGGCTGCTTGTCGACCGTATTGATCTCGGCGCCCAGCGCTTCCACCGCGGCCTTGGACTCCACTTCCTTGGCGGCCCACAGCTCGCGCTGCTTGACCACCGATTCCTTGGCGGCTTCGCGGAACAGCTCCTGGTCTTCGGGCGTCAGCCCGTCCCAGACGATCTTGGAAATGACCAGCACCTCGGGCACCATCAGGTGTTCGTCGAGCGAATAGTACTTGGCGACCTCGGCATGACCGGCGGTGTCGTAGCTCGGATAGTTGTTCTCTGCGCCGTCGATGACGCCGGTCTGGATACCCGAATAAACTTCGCCATAGGGCATCGGCGTGGCATTGCCGCCAAAGGCTGCAACCATGTCCACGAAGATGTCCGACTGCATGACGCGCATCTTCATGCCGGCCATGTCGGCTGGTGAGGTGATGGGCTTCTGGCTGTTGTAGAACGACCGCGCGCCGCCATCGTAGAAGGCCAGCGCCACCACATCCACGGCATCGAAGGCCGCCAGGATTTCCTCCCCGATCGGACCATCAAGCACGTTGTGGAAGTGGTCGGCCGACCGGAAGATGTACGGCAATTGCGTCACCGTGGCTTCCGGAACCTGCGTTCCGAACGCACCGATCGAGATGCGATTGAGATCGAGCACGCCGAACTGCGTCTGTTCGATCGTGTCCTTCTCCTCGCCGAGCTGGGCCGAGTGGAACACTTCCACCGAGTAGCGGCCATCGGTCTTTTCGCTTAACAGCTCGCCGAACGCCTTGACCGCCTCGACGGTCGGGTACCCATCCGGATGGGTATCGGATGAGCGCAGCACCGTCTGGGCGCTGGCCGTCGAGAGCATCAGGGCCGACGCGACAAGCGCCGTCGCTGCCAGTTTAGGCAGTTGAAACATGGTATCCTCCCGGTTTGTGGTGGTCCCGGTTCGCCCGCCCTGCGGCCAGTCCGATCCGGCAACCCGACCCGACGCAGACTCCCACCCGCGCCTCCAAGCCGCCGCCCTCCTCTGGACGTATCGCGGTCTTGATGTTGAAACTGGTATGGAAGCGTCAAAGACAAGTCAACATACAATTGGCCGTATGTTGTATGATGACTTTCACCCCGATCGTCACCCTCTGGCTTGACCCGAGGGTGTTACACTGCGGAGCGCCCGGTAACTGTAGAGCCCTCGGGTCAAGCCCGAGGGTGACGATCCGTGGAAGGGGCCATATCCCTCCCACCCACCGCCCAACATTTCGCGTCAAACAAAAAGGGCCCCGGCCTGCGCCGGAGCCCACGACAATCAAGCAGCCAGTTCCCTCAGATATGGATCGCGCCGTCGCCCAGCGACAAAGCCGCCTCGCGCACCGCTTCCGACAGTGTCGGATGCGCATGCGTCGACCGCGCCAGATCTTCGGACGAACCCGAGAACTCCATCAGCACCACCAGTTCGTGGATCATCTCGCCGGCATTCTTGCCCACGATGTGGGCGCCCAGCACGCGATCGGTTTCCACATCGGCGAGGATCTTCACGAACCCCTGCGTTGCCAGCATCGCCTTGGCGCGGCCATTGGCGGTGAAGGGGAATTTACCGATCTTGTATTCGGTGCCTTCGGCCTTGAGCTCGTCCTCGGTCTTGCCGACCGAGGCGATTTCCGGATTGGTGTAGACCACGGCTGGAATGGCCGCGTAGTTCACATGCCCCGCCTGACCGCTGAGGATTTCGGCCACTGCAATGCCCTCGTCCTCGGCCTTGTGCGCCAGCATCGGCCCGGCGATCACGTCGCCAATGGCATAGATGCCGTCGACCGAGGTCTTGTAATGCCCGTCGACGCGCACGCGGCCGCGCTCATCCAGCGCCACGCCAACGATGTCGAGCCCCAGCCCTTCGGTGAACGGCTTGCGCCCGATGGCCACCAAAGCCACGTCGGCGTCGAGAATTTCCATATCGCCGCCCTTGGCCGGCTCTACCCGCACCTTGAGCGAACCGTCATCCTGCTTGTCGATGCCGGCGACCTTGCTCGACAGCTTGAACTCCATGCCCTGCTTTTGCATCATGCGCTGGAACTGGCGCGCCACTTCGCTGTCCATGCCCGGCAGGATGCGATCAAGATATTCGACCACGGTCACCTGGCTGCCGAGCCGCGCCCAGACCGAACCGAGCTCGAGCCCAATCACCCCCGCACCGATCACCAGGAGCTTACCCGGCACCTTGTCCAGGTTCAGCGCGCCCGTGGAGGAGACGATCCGCTTCTCGTCGATCTCGATGCCCGGCAGGCCGGCCGAAACCGATCCGGTGGCGATGACGATATTCTTGGTTTCGATTTCCGATGCCGCGCCCGTCTGCGGCGTGATCAACACTTTGCCCGGCGCCACGATCGTACCGATGCCGCGCAGGGTGGTGATCTTGTTCTTCTTGAACAGATAATCCACGCCGCCGACATTGGCGGCCACCGTCTCGGTCTTGTGGTTCATCATCTGGGGCAGGTTCAGCACCGGCGCCGGGATGTCGATGCCCAGCGCCTTGAAGCCATGCCCGGCTTCCTCGAACAGCTCGCTCGCATGCAGCAGGGCCTTGGACGGGATGCAGCCGATATTGAGGCAGGTGCCGCCTAGGGTCGCCCACTTCTCCACCACTGCAACTTTCATCCCCAGCTGTGCCGCGCGGATCGCAGCGACATAGCCGCCCGGACCCGAGCCGATGATGGTGAGGTCGAAAACGTCTGCCATGATAGGAGCCCCGAAACCTGTTTAGTGCTGCTGAGCGAGTGCCACACGCACCGCCAGCAAGATGAATGTAATGCCGGTGACACGATTAAACCACCGGCCGAACCGGAAAAACCCTTGCCGGACGGATGGTGTCGTAAAGAAGATCGAGACCAAAGCGAACCAGGCAAAAAGCATGAGGCTCATGCACGCCACATAGAACACTTTGATGTCGCCGCCGGTATGGGCGGAAACCAGGCTGGTGAACAGCGCCAGGAAGAACAGCACTGCCTTGGGATTGAGCAGGTTGGTCAGGAAACCCAGCGCGAAGGCAGCAAAATCGCCGCGCCTTGCTGCCGCCAGATCGACCTCCTCGGGTGGCTTTGGTGGCGGGCTCCGCAGCGCCGAAATCGCCAGCCACACCAGATATGCCGCGCCGACCCACTTGAGGATGTTGAACACCAGCAGCGACTGCCCCACGATCACCCCGACGCCAAGCAGAGTGTAGCTGCCGTGGACGAGAATGGAGGTCGCAATGCCGGCCGAGGTGAACAGGGCCGCGCGCCGGTCATGGGCAATGGACTGGCGCAGCACCATGGCGAAGTCAGCGCCGGGAATAACCGCATTGATGCCGAAGGCCAGCATCAGGCCGGCAAATTCAAGCCAGGGAAAATCCATCGCACCGCTACTCACAGAGCCACGCGCCGACCGGCGGGGAATCTCTGTTTACCGAACTTTCTGCCGTTCCGAAACGGTCAATCCCCTCAGTCGCAGCCGACCAGCGTGAACACGTCGGTCGGGTTGAGTTGATCCGCGAACTCGGTTTCCCGATACATCGAATACCACATACCGGCGGCAAGCTTGGGCAGCAGGATCTGTTGCGGCGCCGGCCCCGCCCGCCCCTCGGCCACATCAAGCATGGCCATGCCATCGCTGCCATTGGCATAGACCGCAACCGCGTCGTCCGCGACGAACCCGCAGGTTTCCCCGCTGCTCTGTGAGCAGGGTCCGTCCACCCGATAGAGCGGGCTGCCAAAACCATTGGGCACGAATATGCCACCAACCAGCGTCAGTCGCGACGCCGGCATATCCAGTTCGAACGCCGCGATCTGGTTGGGTGCGCTATCCACCGGCACCGGATTGAACTGCAATGTCCAGCCGCTGTCCGGCTGATTGTAGCGGGCATTCTCAAGCGTGCATTCGGCGCCCGATGTTGCTACGGGCAGCAGCGCCGCCATCATTACAGTCAAAACGCGGATCATCCGATGCCCCACTGTCCGAGGGACCGATTATAGCGCTGTCGCTGTGGCGGCCAACCCGCAGGCAGGGGTAGCCTATTGCGCCGCTATGGCCTGCGCCTTTTCCAGCGCATCCGGCAATTGCTTGTCGATATCGAGCGCCCCGCCATCGACCTGCTCCAGAAACGCCCGGCAGAATGTGTTTTTGTCTTCGGCCTGATTGTACGCGCTCATGATCTGGGTGCCGCCATAGGTCTCGGCTGCGGCGATCTCCAGCGCCGTTCCCCCACCGAGCCGCGCCGCCACCCGGTTTGCCAGATCGAGAAAACCGACATTGCGCAGATACCAGTTGTCATTTGCCGTCTGATAGGCCGCGTCGAGACCGGTCGTTTCATAGCAATGCGTCGTCATCGCCGAAACGATCGCCTTGGACCCGTGAAACGCCATCAGTTCGCCGATCAGTTCGGCGTCGCCGGCCTCCTGCGCTATTGCAGGCGCGGCGAACAGCATGGCGATAACGAAAAGTCTCTTCAACAGGCGCTCCAGACAAAGTATGCGGCACGTGCGTCTTCATAGCGGCCCAAGATGCTACAAATTCCTTAAGTGATCCGCCGCGCCACGCCAACGTGAACGCCAGAGGCGTGCGCAACGTGGAAAACAGGGAAAATGTGGTGATTTCTAGGGCGCGACGCCGCGACCGCCCGTCACGTTGATCACCGAGCCGGTCGTGTAGCTCGCCTCATCCGATAACAGCCACACGATAGCCTGCGCCACTTCCTGCGCCCTTCCCAGACGCGACATCGGCAAACTTGCCGCCATCCGCGCCGCCCGATCCGGCTCGCCGGTTCCGGCATGGATCTCCGTGTCGATAATGCCAGGCCTCACGCCGTTGACGCGAATGCCCTCGCCAGCCACTTCCAGCGCCAGCCCGACGGTAAGACTGTCCACCGCGCCCTTGGCTGCCCCGTAGTCGACATAGACACCGGGCGCGCCTAGCTTGGCGGCCGCCGACGTCACATTGACGATAGAGCCGCCTGCGCCGCCATGGCGGGTCGACATCCGCTTCACCGCGCGCCCCGCGCACAGGATGCTGCCGAACGTATTGACGGCAAACATCCGGCTCAGCCGCGCCAGGTCGAAATCCTCCACCCGCGCCGCCACGTCGACCGCGCCGGCGTTGTTGACCAGGCCGGCCAATCGTCCCACGCGATCGGCCGCTGCGAAGATGTGGTCAATATCGGCTTCGTCGGACACATCGCCCCGCACCGCCACGGCGGTTCCGCCTTCAGCATGAATAGCGGCGCACACCGCTTCGGCGGCAGCGGCATTGCTGGCATAGTTGACAACGAGCGCGTAGCCGCGCGACGCCGCCAGCATGGCGGTGGCCGCGCCAATGCCGCGCGATCCGCCAGTTACGATGACCACGCCCTTGTCCATCGCCGCGTCCCCAGTAACAAAAAGGGCCGGGGAATAAGCCCCGGCCCTTCGTAAACTAGATTGGCGGACCTTAGAGGTCCAGCACCAGCCGTTCCGGCGCTTCAAGGCTTTCCTTGACGCGAACCAGGAAGGTCACGGCTTCCTTGCCGTCGACGATGCGGTGGTCATAGCTCAGCGCCAGATACATCATCGGACGGATGACGACCTGCCCGCCAATGGCCACCGGCCGCTCCTGGATCTTGTGCATGCCCAGAATGCCCGACTGCGGTGCGTTGAGGATCGGCGTCGACATCAGCGAACCATAGACACCACCATTGGAGATGGTGAAGGTGCCGCCCTGCATGTCGGCCATCGACAGCTGGCCGTCGCGTGCCTTCTTGCCCAGCGTATTGATCGACTTCTCGATTTCGGCAATCGACATCTGGTCGGCATTGCGCACGACAGGAACAACGAGGCCCTTGTCGGTGCCCACGGCCACGCCGATATGGGCGTACTGCTTGTAGACAAGGTCATCGCCATCGATCTCGGCATTAACAGCCGGGATTTCCTTGAGCGCATGCACCACGGCCTTGGTGAAGAAGCCCATGAAGCCAAGCTTCACGCCATGCTTTTTCTCGAACAGCTCTTTGTAGGAATTGCGCAGGTCCATCACCGGCTTCATGTCCACCTCGTTGAAGGTGGTCAGCATGGCGGCGGTGTTCTGCGCGTCCTTGAGGCGGCGGGCAATGGTCTGGCGCAGGCGGGTCATCTTGACCCGCTCTTCGCGGCCGGCATCGTCGGCCGAAACCGGCGCGCGCGGCGCGGCGGGCGCCTTGGCTTCGGCCGGCTTGGCGGCAGGAGCCGATGCCGGTGCAGCCTGGGCAACGGCGGGCGCTGCAGCCACAGCCGGCGCAGCGGCAGGCTTGCTCAGCGCTGACTGCACGTCTTCCTTGAGCACTTGGCCGCGCTTGCCCGAACCTTCGATATCGGAACCATTGAGGCCGCTTTCATTGATCAGCTTCTGGGCCGATGGAGCCGGCGGCATGCTGGTGCCGACTGCCGGCTTCACCGGCTCGGGACCGGCAGCGTTGGCGGCAGGCACTTCGGCTTTGGCAGGCGCGGGGGCCGCGGCAGCAGGAGCGGCGGCAGCGCCGGCCCCTGCCCCACCGATAGCGCCAAGCAATGCGCCCACATCCACCGTCTCGCCCGGCTGGGCGGCGATGGCTTCGAGCACGCCGGCAGCCGGTGCCGGCACTTCGATGGTCACCTTGTCGGTTTCGAGCTCGACGATGGGCTCATCGGCGTTGACGGCATCGCCAACCTTCTTGAACCATTGGCCGATAGTGGCTTCGGTGACGCTTTCGCCCAGCGTCGGCACGCGGATTTCAGTCGACATTGTTCTGTCCTTTTAGCTGCCGAGGGCTTCGTCGAGGAAGGCCTGCAGTTGGGCAAGATGGGTCCGCATCAGACCCGTGGCAGTGGAAGCGGAGGCCGGACGGCCGGTATAGCGCACGCGCTGGCCGGTACGGCCCATCTGGTCGAACACCCACTCAACATAGGGCTGAATGAACGCCCAGGCACCCATATTCTTGGGTTCTTCCTGGCACCAGATGATCTCGGCGTTCTGGAAGCGGCTCAATTCGTCCAGCAGCGCCTTGGCCGGGAACGGATAGAGCTGTTCGATGCGTAGCAGGTACACATCGTTGATGCCCTTCTTCTCGCGGTCTTCGAGCAGGTCGTAATAGACCTTGCCCGTGCACAGCACGACGCGACGGATCTTGTCGTCGGCCACCAGCTTGGTCGTGGTCTTGGGCGCGCCGGGCGCCTCGGCATCGTCCCAGAGGAGACGGTGGAAGCATGAATCCGGACCCATTTCGACCAGCCCGGAGACGGCGCGCTTGTGGCGCAGCAGGCTCTTGGGGGTCATCAGGATTAGCGGCTTGCGGAAGTCGCGCTCCACCTGGCGACGCAGCACATGGAAGTAGTTGGCCGGCGTCGTGCAGTTGGCAACCTGCATATTGTCTTCGGCACACAGCTGCAGGAAGCGCTCGGGACGTGCGGAGGAGTGCTCCGGCCCCTGCCCTTCATAACCATGCGGCAGCAGCATGACCAGGCCCGACATGCGGAACCACTTGCGTTCGCCCGAGCTGATAAACTGGTCGATCACCACCTGTGCGCCGTTGACGAAGTCGCCGAACTGGGCTTCCCAGACCGTTAGCGCCTTGGGCTCGGCCAACGAATAGCCATACTCGAACCCGAGCACCGCCTCTTCCGACAGCATCGAGTTGATGACCTCGTAGCGGCTCTGGTCTTCGGAGAGGTTGTTGAGCGGCGTATAGGTCTTATTGTCGACCTGCTGGTCATTCAGCACCGAATGGCGCTGGCTGAACGTGCCGCGTTCGACGTCCTGGCCGCTGAGGCGCACGGGATGGCCATCGGTCACCAGCGTACCAAAGGCCAGTGCTTCCGCCGTCGCCCAGTCGATGCCCTCGCCGGATTCGATTGCCGCCAGGCGATTGTCCATGAAACGCTTGACCGTCTTGTGGACGTTGAATCCTTCCGGCACACGCGTCAGCGCCGTGCCAATCTGAACCAGGGTCTCGATCGGCACGCCTGTGTCACCACGGCGCGGGCCTTCCTGATCGGCGGGACGGAAATCCTTCCACGCGCCATCGAGCCAGTCGGCCTTGTTCGGGCGATAATCCTGCCCGGACTCGAATTCCTTTTCCAGCTTGGCGCGCCAATCGGCCTTGAGCTGGTCGATATCGGCGGCCGTGTAGAGGCCTTCGGCAATCAGCTTGTCCGAGTAGATTTCCAGCGTCGACTTGTGCGCGCGGATCTTGGAGTACATGAGCGGCTGGGTGAAGCTCGGCTCGTCGCCTTCATTGTGGCCGAAGCGGCGATAGCAGAACATGTCGATGACGACAGGCTTGGCGAACTTCTGCCGGTATTCGACGGCGATCTTGGCCGCGAACACTACCGCTTCCGGATCGTCGCCATTCACATGCAGCACCGGTGCCTCGATCATCTTGGCGACGTCGGTCGGATAGGGCGAGGAGCGCGAATACATCGGGCTCGTGGTGAAGCCGATCTGGTTGTTGATAACGAAGTGGATCGAACCACCCGTGCGGTGCCCCTTGAGGCCCGAGAGCCCCAGGCATTCGGCAATCACGCCCTGCCCGGCAAAGGCCGCATCGCCATGGATCAGCAGTGGTAGCACCATCGAGCGATCGGGCTTGCCGTCAACAGCGATGTTGACCAGCCGACCGTCAGGCGAAATATGCTGGTCCTGCTTGGCGCGTGACTTACCCAGCACCACCGGATCGACGATCTCGAGGTGAGAGGGGTTGGCGGTCAGCGACAAGTGCACCTTGTTGCCGTCAAACTCACGGTCCGACGATGCACCCAGGTGATACTTGACGTCGCCCGAACCCTCGACGTCATCGGGGTAGAAGGCGCCGCCCTTGAATTCGTGGAACAGGGCACGGTGCGGCTTGGCCATCACCTGCGTCAGCACGTTGAGACGGCCGCGATGGGCCATGCCCAGCACGATGTCCTTGATACCCAGGGCACCACCGCGCTTGATGATCTGTTCAAGCGCCGGAATGGTCGATTCACCGCCGTCGAGGCCGAAGCGCTTCGTGCCGGTATACTTGACGTCGATGAACTTCTCGAAGCCCTCGGCCTCGATCAGCTTGGACAGGATGGCCTTCTTGCCCTCGGCCGTGAAGGTGATTTCCTTGTCCGGACCTTCGATGCGCTCCTGGATCCACTGCTTGGCGTCGGGATCGGAGATATGCATGAACTCGATGCCCAGCGTACCGCAATAGGTGCGGTTGAGGATAGCCAGCATCTCGGGAATGGTCGCGTATTCGAGACCGAGATAGTTATCGATGAAGATCTTGCGGCTGTAATCGGCCTCGGTGAAGCCGTAGCTCTGCGGATCGAGCTCGGGCGCCGGCTCATCGGCCTTCATCTTCAGCGGATCGAGATCGGCGTGCAAATGCCCGCGCATACGGTAGGCGCGGATCATCATGATCGCGCGGATGGAGTCGCGGGTCGCCTGCAGCACATCGGCGACGCTGGTCTGCGCCACGCCGAGCGCCTCGGCCTTCTTGGCGATGGCCTTCTCGGTCTTGATGGCGATTTCGCCCCAATTGCCGTCCAGCGCACTGACCAGTTCGCCATTGGCGCTCTGCGGCCAGTCCTTGCGGCCCCAGCTTGGGCCCTCGGCATTCTGTTGGGCGACGCCGTCGCCGTCGTCTAGCTTGGAAAAGAAGGTCTTCCAGGTCTCGTCGACACTGGAGGGATCGCTCTTGTAACGGGAGTAGAGCTGCTCGATGTAGTCGGCGTTCCCACCATAGAGGAACGAAGTCAGCAAGAACGTGTCGTTCTTTTCCTGTCGTGTCATCGCTTTTTCGTCGCGAGGCCCACGCCCCGCCATCCTTCTCAACAACCGGCTATGCCGGTCCATGCGGTCCCTGATTTTCGATCGGATACTGACCGCTTATCCTTAGTATCCTGTTAAGTGTAACGGCCCCTGAGCAGGGCCGTGGCTCAATTCAATTCTTACCCGCTTCGGGCACATCTGGCGTAACACCGTTCTGTGTCCGAAGCGCGACCGACATTGGTCGCATCTTGGGCCAGTCGTCGCCGACGAGCCCGTTCCTTCGTCATTGCCCGGCTTGTCCGGGCAATCCATCTTCCACAAGATCTGGCTGGATCACCCGGACAAGCCGGGCGATGACGACCAGGCAGGGTCATTGCCGCAGCAATCAGCCCTTCAGCACCTCAGCCAAGGTCCGGCCAATCCGGGCCGGCGACTTCGACACGCGGATACCCGCTGCTTCCATCGCCGCGATCTTGTCTTCAGCGCCGCCCTTACCGCCCGAAATTACGGCGCCAGCATGGCCCATGGTGCGGCCGGCCGGCGCAGTCAGGCCAGCGATGAAGCCAGCCATCGGCTTCTTGCGGCCGCGCTTGGCTTCGTCGATCAGGAACTGCGCGGCGTCTTCCTCGGCCGAACCGCCGATTTCGCCGATCATGATGATCGATTTGGTGGCTTCGTCGGCGAGGAACATTTCGAGCATGTCGATGAACTCGGTGCCCTTAACCGGATCACCACCGATACCGACCGCAGTGGTCTGGCCCAGGCCCTCATTGGTCGTCTGGAACACTGCTTCATAGGTAAGCGTGCCCGACCGCGAAACAATGCCCACCGAGCCCTTGGAGAAGATCGAGCCCGGCATGATGCCGATCTTGCATTCTTCCGGCGTCAGCACGCCCGGGCAGTTCGGCCCGATCAACCGCGACTTGGACTTGTCGAGCTTGGCCTTGACCCGAACCATGTCGAGCACCGGCACACCTTCGGTGATGCAAACGATCAGCGGGATTTCCGCATCGATTGCCTCTTCGATGGCAGCGGCGGCGCCCGGAGGCGGCACATAGATCACCGAGGCATTGGCGCCGGTGCGCTCCTTGCCCTCGGCCACCGTCGCGAAAACGGGCAGCGATGCCGAACCATCGACGCCTGACGTCCAGGTTTCGCCAGCCTTCTTGGGGTTCACGCCACCCACCATCTTGGTGCCGTAATAGGCCAGCGCCTGCTCGGTATGGAACGTCCCGGTCTTGCCGGTCAGGCCCTGTACGAGAACCTTGGTGTCTTTGTTGACGAGGATCGACATGGCTCTTCCTATTGAAGTCGATTGAGTTGGGTAACGGTCAATTCGCTCTGCGCATTGCCGGTGTTGAGAGTGGTGGAAGGTTCCACCATGAGCACGATGGGCTCGGACGTAAGCGAGCGCGGGCGATGCTCGACGCCACGCGGCACGACGAGGAAGTCGCCCTCGCCCAGTTCGACGCTGCCATCGCGAAAGTCGATGGCGATGCGTCCCTTGAGCACGAGGAAACCTTCGTCCTCCGCCTCATGCGCATGCCAGTCGAAGACGTCGCCGAACTTGGCGATCTTGACCTGGCTATCATTGATATCGCCGGCGATATGGGGCTGCCACACGCCATCGATCTGGCTTTCGGCGGCGCCGACGAGATTGATCTTGCGCGGAACGGCCATTAGTTCACCCCGTCGGTTGGCAGGATCGTCAACTGCAGGATGAAGCCGTCCACCGAGTGTTCGACCAGCAGCAGGCGGTTCTTGTCATAGGCGCCGATCAGGCTGGCAAAGCTGCCTTCGCTGATCTGTTGGCCCTGGCCTTCGTAACGGTCAAGGTTCTGCACCGACTGGACCACCGCCTGGGCGTCCCCTTCGGCGTCCGTAATATCCACCCGGCAATAGCCGAGCACGCCGCTTGGGTAGGTCTCGAGCAGCGTATACATCTCGGCATAGCCGAGCCCTGCCACTTGCTTGGCGCCGTTTATCGTCCGCATATGGGGCGAAGCCAGTTCGTCCTCATAGGTGTCCCAACCTTCGGAGTTGGCGGCCTCCATGGCAAGGACGTCCCCACTCGCTAGCAGTTCGCACATCTCGAGGATTTGCACCGCCGGCGGCAGCTTGCTCTTGCTTTGCGCCACCACGGGGGTCGCGCAAAGTGCAAGAGCCGCGATGAGGGCGAGGCCGGCGCGCATGGCGCTAGCCCTGCACCGCCTTGACGATCTTCTGGGCGGCGTCATCGAGATCGTCGGCAGAGATCACGTTGAGGCCGGACTGGTCGAGGATGGCCTTGCCTTCCTTGACATTGGTGCCTTCGAGACGAACCACCAGCGGCACGGCAAGACCGACTTCCTTGACCGCGGCAATCACACCCTCGGCGATCACATCGCAACGCATGATGCCGCCGAAAATGTTGACCAGAATGCCCTTCACTGCCGGATCGGCCGTGATGATCTTGAACGCTGCGGTCACCTTCTCCTTGGAGGCGCCACCGCCCACATCGAGGAAGTTGGCCGGCTCGGCGCCATAGAGCTTGATGATGTCCATGGTCGACATGGCAAGACCCGCGCCATTGACCATGCAACCGATATTGCCATCGAGCGCCACATAGGCGAGGTCGAACTTGGACGCTTCGATTTCCTTGGCGTCTTCCTCGGAGAGATCGCGCAGGGCCTTCAGCTCTTCGTGGCGGAACGCCGCATTGTTGTCGAAGCTCACCTTGGCATCGAGCACGCGAAGGTGGCCGTCAGTCATCACGATCAGCGGGTTCACTTCCAACAAGCTCATGTCGGTTTCGGTGAACGCCTTGTAGAGGATCGGGAACAGCTTGGCCGCATCGGCCTTGGCATCACCCTCGAGCTTCAGCGCAGTGACAATTTCCTCGATATTCGCGGCAGTGACGCCAGTCGTCGGATCGATATCGACGGCGATGATCTTCTCGGGTGTGTCATGGGCGACCGCTTCGATGTCCATGCCGCCTTCGGTCGAGATCACGAACGACACGCGGCCGGTGCCACGATCGACCAGCAGCGAGGTATAGAGCTCACGCGCGATATCGGCGCCGTCTTCGATATAGAGGCGATTGACTTGCTTGCCGGCATCGCCGGTCTGCTTGGTCACCAGCGTATTGCCCAGCATTTCCTTGGCATTGGTAACGACGTCGGCCACCGACTTGGCGAGGCGCACGCCGCCCTTGGCATCGGGGCCCAATTCCTTGAACTTGCCCTTGCCACGCCCACCGGCATGGATCTGGCTCTTGACCACATAGAGCGGGCCCGGCAGCGACTTGGCCGCCGCCTCGGCTTCATCCGCCGAAAAGATCGCCACACCCGCCGCAACCGGCGCACCGTAGGACTTCAGCAGCTCTTTGGCCTGATGTTCATGGATGTTCATTCGTTCGTCCCCTTGGATGGGTATCTCGTGGCGGTCACGGGGCCTCAACCCCCACCGCGTCATTCCCGCGCAGGCGGGAATCTCACTTCGGCGCCCCACAAAGGGATATCCCCGCTTTCGCGGGGATGACGCCGTGTTTGCTACGCCAGCTTCGGCGCGATCTTCTTGCAGGCTTCGATCAAGCCCTCGACAGCCCCAACGGACTTGTCGAACGCCTTCTGTTCAGCAGAGTTCAGTGAAATCTCGATGACCTTCTCGGCACCACCGGCGCCAATAACCACCGGCACGCCGACATAGGTGCCCTTAACGCCATACTGGCCGTCGAGGTAAGCCGCTGCGGGCAGCACGCGCTTCTTGTCCTTGAGATAGCTTTCAGCCATCGCAATGGCAGAGGTCGCCGGCGCGTAGAAGGCCGAACCGGTCTTGAGCAGGCCGACAATCTCGGCGCCGCCGTCGCGGGTGCGCTGGATGATCGCGTCGAGCTTTTCCTTGCTCATCCAGCCCATCTTGACGATGTCGGTGAGCGGGATGCCGGCAACCGTCGAGTAGCGCGCCAGCGGCACCATGGTGTCGCCATGGCCGCCCAGCACGAAGGCGTTGATGTCTTCGACCGAAACCTTGAGCTCGTCGGCAATGAAGTGCACGAAGCGCGAGCTGTCGAGCACGCCGGCCATGCCGATGACCTGATTGGTGGGCAGACCCGAGAACTTCTGCAGCGCCCACACCATGGCGTCGAGCGGGTTGGTGATGCAGATGACGAAAGCCTTGGGCGCATACTTAGCGATACCCGCGCCCACCTGCTCCATCACCTTGAGGTTGATTTCGAGCAGATCGTCGCGGCTCATGCCCGGCTTGCGCGGCACGCCGGCGGTGACGATCACCACGTCCGAACCCTTGAGGTCTTCATACTTGGAAGTACCGGTGATCTTGGCATCGTAGCCTTCGACCGGAGCCGACTGGGAAATGTCGAGCGCCTTGCCCTGCGGCACGCCATCGACGATGTCGAACAACACGATGTCGCCGAGGTCTTTGAGAGCCGCCAGGTGAGCAAGCGTGCCACCGATCTGACCCGAGCCGATAAGAGCGATTTTCTTGCGCGCCATAAGTCCTCATCCCAGACTGCATTGAATTGGGCGACGTATTAGCCTTACCGGCCCAGAGGGGCAAGTGAACCCTTCGTCTTAAACGGATTTTGGCCCTTGCTGATGGGCGAAGGGGTGGTGCCGGATGGGCAAGGACCAGCCACCGGATCGTCACCCTCGGGCTTGACCCGAGGGCGTTGCAGTTCCTGCAGGTGGCAAGTGTAGAGCCCTAGGGTCAAGCCCGAGGGTGACGATCTGGGCTGCCGACATCATCGGGGACAACCTCGCTCGGGGCATCCCTGAGTCCCTTGCCCAGATATTCCTCCGACTGCATCTCGACCAACCGCGATACCGTGCGCTGGAATTCGAACGCCGTCTTGTCGTCCTTGCCGAGCTGTTCGAGCGGCACGTCGAAACTCGCGCCCAATTTCACGCCACGATCGTAGAGATTGTCGATCAGCAGAATAAATCGTTTCGCCGCATCAGATTTCTGCCGGTCCATCTGCGGCACGTGATCGATGATAACGGAGTCGAACTGATGCGCGATGCGCACAAAATCGCGCGACCCCAGCGGCTTCTCGCACAGATCGGCGAACCCGAACCGCGCTGCGCCCATGGCCATTAGCGGCACATGGATTTGTCGGCCGATGCTCTCGACCACGCCCGGCGCGCCGGCCACGCCGCCGGTAATCCGCAACCACAGCCGGTCCATCTCGGCCGTCGCCTCCGGCCCGGTCCCGAACGCATAGACATGTTGCCCGGCAAATTTCATCCGCCGATAATCCCGCGCCGCTGGCAGTGACGCGACCGTCACGTGGCTCTTGAGCAGCGCGATGAACGGCAGGAACAATTGCCGGTTCAGCCCATCCTTATAGAGCTCATCCGGCTCCACATTCGACGTCGCCACCAGCGTCACACCACTCGCGAACAGCTTCTCGAACAGCCGCGTCAGCAGCATGGCATTGGTGATGTCATGCACATGGAATTCATCGAGGCACAGCAGCCGCAGCCCCGATTTGACGATGGGTTTCACCACCGCCTCGACCGGGTCGGCATCCTTGCCCTTCTTGCTCTTGCGGAATGCCGCCATCCCGGCATGCATCTCGTCCATGAACTCATGAAAATGCACCCGCCGCTTCTCGGCGATCGGCACCGCGGCGAAGAACAGGTCCATCAGCATGGTCTTGCCACGCCCCACCTCGCCATGGAGGTAAAGGCCCTTCACCGGCTCGGGCTTGTCGAACAGCCGTCCAAACAACCCCTTGGGCTGCTCGGCCACCAGCCCCGCCAGCACAGCGTCGAGCAGCCCCGCCGCCTCCCGCTGCGCCGGATCGGCCATCAAAACACCAGAACCCGCCAACGCCGCATACGCGGTGCTGACGGGTCCAGATCGTTCAAGTCTTAAAGTAACCGCTGACAATCGACAGAACTCGATGCGTTTTCGGTCAAGCCGAGTCGAAAATGCTGGGTTCCGAGAACCGGAGCGGAGCGTACTTCAGTACGTGAGCACCGGAAGCGCAGGAAGCCGGCATTTGCAGGCCGGCTCCACCGAAAACCTTAGCGGGACATCGAGATGGCCTGACCGCCACCCATGGTCCCGATATAGCGGCCACCGCTCGGCGCCAGGAAGGCGGCGATGTTGCCGTTGTCATCATAAAGCTGCAGCTGGCTGCCAACCTGCTGCCAGCCGGTGACCGTGGCCAGCGTCGGCACGGCGCAACCCGGAGCCGAGGCGCGGAAATAGCCGGTGCCGGTCTTGGCGGTCATCGGCAGATTGATGCGGCAGGTCGCGGCGCCAGCGGTAACGTTCCAAACGCCTTCGGGGCCGGCGCTCATGCCGCCCGCGGCAGGCTGGGCCAGCGGGTCGAGCGAAACAATCGAACCGCCAGGGGCCATTGGGGTGGTCGCGCTCGGCTGGATCATGCCCGGGGTAGTGGCAGCGATTTGCGGATTGGCCTGGACGCCACCGAGCATCGGCTGACCCGACAGGCCCGGCGCCGGCGTACCGGTCGCGCCAATGGCGGGCAGCGTGCCCTGCTGCACGGTCGAGTTCTGCACCGGCTGCAACTGCGCCGGAGCACCAATCGTATTGAGATTCGCGGTGTTCGAACCGGTGGACTGGCAAGCCGCCAACACCATCGCAATCGCCGCAATACCCGCAGCGGACAACGATCCGCGCATCCAAACCGTCATTGGTTCGCTCCTGCCCGAAGGCTTAACAAAGGTTAACAGGTTGACTGGCTTATAGCCAAAGCCCGCCCTGCACACAACTGCCCGGTCCGCATTGTAACCTGCCCTGACCAATGTGGCCGATTTACGGGTCGAGCGCCGTCATTTCCTTCAACAATTCCCGGGCCAGAACGGTTGCATCCTCGGCCTCTTCCTCGGGCACCTGCACCGGCACGCCATCGGGGCCAAACAGGTTCGGTACTCCCGGCAGCCCACCCTCGCCCTGTTCGAGCGGGTGAAATCCATGCGCTCGCAGCGCCACCACCAGCACGCGCGCCGTGGACGGATTCTCGACATGGGCGATGATCTGGTAGGTCATGAGAACTCCGAGCTGCGGCCCCCGATCCTGACGGGCACCGGGCGAACCGGCAAGGACAATCAGGAACATCTTACCCCGCGGGCGCTCCTTTTGCGCGGAGCGGCACGGCCGCAATACGGCCCGCCCGCTTGCCAGTATGCCATCAAAATGTTGCACTCGCTGCTAAGCTGTTTCACCTCAAGGTGATTTGCGGCTAGATGAGTGCCGGATTTGGCTCGTAACGGACACATGTCCTCCTTCGGGGATTGAATGGGCGCCTATATCGTTCGCCGCCTGCTGCTGATGATACCGACAGTCTTCGGCATCATGGCGATATCGTTCCTCATTACGCAATTCGCTCCCGGCGGCCCGGTCGAACAGGCGCTGGCCAACCTGTCTGGCCAGAACCAGTCCATCACCGAGCGCATCACCGGCAGCGAAGCCGGTGACTTTGCCGGCCAGCCCGGCCAAGGCGGCGGCTCCGCCTATCGCGGCAGCCAAGGGCTGTCGCCGGAGCTGGTGGCGCGCATCGAAAAGCAGTTCGGCTTCGACAAGCCGCCGCTCGAGCGCTTCGGCATGATGCTGTGGAACTACATCCGCTTCGATTTCGGCGACAGCTATTACCGCGACATCTCTGTCATCGATCTCATCAAGGAGAAGATGCCGGTCTCCATCTCGCTGGGCCTGTGGATGACGCTGATCGCCTATGGTGTCTCTATCCCGCTGGGCATCAAGAAAGCCATCAGCGACGGCTCCCGCTTCGACGTCTGGACCTCGACAATCGTCATCATCGGCTATGCCATTCCCGGCTTTCTCATCGGCATCATGCTGGTCATCCTCTTTGCCGGCGGCAGCTTCTGGTCGATCTTTCCGCTGCGCGGCCTCACCTCGCCTGGCTTCAGCACCTTCCCCTGGTGGCGGCAGATTCTGGACTATTTCTGGCATCTGGTGCTGCCCATCACCGCCATGGGTCTCGGCGCTTTCGCCACCACGACCCTGCTCACCAAGAACTCGTTCATTGACGAGATCGGCAAGCAGTATGTCACCACCGCCCGTGCCAAGGGCCTGACGGAAAACCAGGTGCTCTACCGACACGTGTTCCGCAACGCCATGATGCTGATCATCGCCAGCTTCCCGGCCGCCTTCGTCGCCGCATTCTTCTCCGGCTCGCTGCTGATCGAAACCATCTTCTCGCTCGATGGTCTGGGCCTCCTCGGCCTGCAGTCGATCTCCAACCGTGACTATCCGGTGGTCTTCGCCACGCTCTACATCTTCAGCCTGCTCGGCCTCGTCATCGCCCTCATTTCCGACCTCGCCTATATGTGGGTCGATCCGCGCCTCGATTTCGAAAGCCGCGAAATATGACCGAGGCCGCCACCCAGGCAGCGGTCATCGAGGTGCCGCGCAATCGCTTCCTCAGTCCGCTCAATCGCCGGCGCTGGGACAATTTCAAGCGCAACCGCCGCGGCTGGTGGTCACTCTGGATCTTCCTTGTGCTGTTCGTGGCGACCCTCGGCTCCGAATTCATCGCCAACGACAAGCCGATCCTCGCCTATTACAAGGGCGAGCTGCTGTTCCCCGCCATCGTGGATTATCCCGAGCCCAAATTCGGCGGCTTCCTCGCCGTCACCAACTACCGCGACGATTTCATCGCCTCCGAGATATCAGCCAACGGCTGGGCCGTCTGGCCACCGATCCGCTTCAACTACACCACCGTCGATGGGTTCCTGCCCCATTCGGGCGCCGTGGCTCCAAGCTGGACCATGACCCGCGACGAAAACTGCGCCCGCTACCCTCTCCTCGCCGAAGACCCCAATTGCCACTGGGGCAATTACCACTGGCTGGGCACCGACGATCGCGGCCGCGACGTCGTCGCCCGCCTGTTCTACGGCTTCCGCATCTCGGTCCTGTTCGGCCTCGTCCTCACCGTGCTGTCCTCGATCATCGGCGTGGTCGCAGGCGCCGTGCAGGGCTATTTCGGCGGCTGGATCGACCTGCTGGCCCAGCGCTTCATCGAGATCTGGACCTCCGTCCCCGCGCTTTATCTGTTGCTGATCATCTCCAGCGTCATAGCGCCCAGTTTCTGGGTTCTGCTCGGCATATTGTTGCTGTTTTCCTGGGTGTCGCTGGTCGGCATCGTGCGTGCCGAATTCCTGCGCGGGCGCAATTTCGAATACATCGCCGCCGCCCGCGCCCTCGGCGTTTCCAACGTCACCATCATGTGGCGACACCTGCTGCCAAACGCGATGGTCGCGACACTCACCTTCATGCCCTTCATTCTGTCGGGCTCGGTGGTCACCCTCACCTCGCTCGACCTGCTGGGCTTCGGCCTGCCCCCGGGGTCGCCCTCACTGGGCGAACTGCTCGCCCAGGGCAAGAACAACCTCCAGGCCCCCTGGCTCGGTCTCACCGGCTTTTTCACCATCGCCATCATGATGACCCTCCTCGTCTTCATCGGCGAAGCCGTCCGCGACGCCTTCGATCCGCGAAAGTCGATGGCATGACCAAACCGCTCCTCTCGATCCGCGACCTCACCATCCGCTTCGGCGCCAACGAGGCGACGCGTAACCTCTCCCTCGATATCGCCCCCGGGGAAACGGTCGCCCTGGTCGGCGAAAGTGGCTCGGGCAAGTCCGTCACCGCGCTCTCCGTCCTCAAGCTGCTGCCCCCCACGGCGCAGCTCTCCGGCCAGATCCTCTTCAAGGGCAAGGACCTCGTCACCGTCCCACCGGCCGAACTGCGCGCCGTACGCGGCAACGATATCTCGATGATCTTTCAGGAGCCGATGAGTTCGCTCAATCCGGTGCACGCCGTCGAGCGGCAGGTTGGCGAGGTCCTCGCCATCCATCGCGGCCTGCGCGCCACGGCTGCCCGCAAGCGCACGCTCGAACTGCTTGAGGCCGTCGGCATCCCCGACCCAGCCAGCCGCCTCGCCGCCTACCCGCACCAGCTCTCAGGCGGTCAGCGCCAGCGCGTCATGATCGCCATGGCGCTTGCCAACGAGCCCGATCTGCTGATTGCCGACGAACCCACCACTGCCCTCGACGTCACCGTACAGGCGCAAATCCTGGCCCTGCTCAAGGAGCTGCAGCAGCGCCTCGACATGGCCATGCTGTTCATCACCCACGATCTCGGCATCGTCAAAAAAATCGCCGACCGCGTCTGCGTCATGACCAAGGGCGAGATCGTCGAGACCGGCCCGGTCGCGCCACTCTTCGCCGATCCGCAGCACGCCTATACCAGGCACCTGCTCGCCGCCGAACCGCGCGGCAAGCCGCCCGCCTCCGACCCCACGGCCCCCTCCATCGTCGATGTTGCCGATCTCAAGGTCTGGTTTCCCATTAAGCGCGGTGTCTTCCGCAACGTGGTGGGTCACATCAAGGCCGTCGATGGCGTCGATCTCTCCATCCGGCGCGGCGAAACCTTGGGCGTCGTCGGCGAAAGCGGCTCCGGCAAATCCACGCTGGGCTACGCCCTTCTCCGCCTCATTCCCTCCGACGGCCGCATCGTTGTCCTCGGCAACGAACTGCAGGCCCGCTCTTGGAAGGCCATGCGCCCTCTCCGTGCCGACATGCAGATCGTCTTCCAGGACCCCTACGGCTCCCTCAGCCCCCGTCTCTCGGTCGACCAGATCATAGGCGAAGGCCTAGCCGTCCATATGCCGCGCCTCACCGCCGCCGAGCGCGATGCCCGCGTGGTCAAAGCGCTCGAAGAAGTCGGCCTTCCGCCCGCCGCCCGCTTCCGCTACCCGCACGAATTCTCCGGCGGCCAGCGCCAGCGCATCGCCATCGCCCGCGCCATTGTGCTGGAGCCCAAATTCGTCGTTCTCGACGAACCTACCTCCGCTCTTGACGTCTCCATCCAGGCCCAGGTGGTCGACCTGCTGCGTGATATCCAGCAGCGCCGTGGTCTCACCTACATGTTCATCAGCCACGATCTGAAGGTGGTCCGCGCCCTCGCCAACCAGCTCATCGTCATGCGCAATGGCAAGATCGTCGAGCAGGGCCCCGCCACCGATATCTTCGCCGCGCCACGATCGGACTACACCCGAGCGTTGATGGCCGCTGCTTTCGACGTGGCGGTGATCAACGCTCCAACTCTTGATCCAACGCCCCTGTCGGATCGCGACAATTCCGCCTAGTCTTTCCGTCACATGATCGTAACATCAGGAGCCGTCCGATGAAGCTCGCACCTCTCCTCGCCCTTGGCCTGCTGCTTGGCCTGGCAGCCCCCGCGCAGGCACAGACCCAGACCGGCGTCTGGACCAACTCGTTTTCCACCAATGGCGAGCCGCCCAAATACGGCCTGGATTACACCCATTTCGACTACGTCAATGTCGACGCTCCCAAGGGCGGTGTGGTGCGTCTGGGCAGCCTGGGGGGCTTCGACACCTTCAATCCCATCCTGCCCAAAGGTGAGGGCGCCGACGGCATCGGCCTTGTCTACGAAACGCTGATGACCCCGTCGCAGGACGAGGTGAATACCTATTACGGCCTGCTCGCCGAGAGCCTGATGATTGCGCCCGACTACAGCGCGGTGACCTTCCGCGTCGACCCCGACGCCAAATGGGCCGATGGCGAACCGGTAACCGCCGAGGACGTGGTCTGGTCCTTCAACAAGAATATCGAGCTCAACCCCAACCAGGCGCAATACTACGCCAACATCGTCAGCGCCGAGGTCACCGCGCCCGGCGAGGCCACCTTCACCTTCGACCAGACCGGCAATCGCGAACTGCCGCTGATCTTGGGGCAACTCGCCATCGTGCCGCAGCACTGGTGGGAGGGCACCGATGGCAAGGGCAACCAGCGCAACATAGGCGAATCTACTCTCGAACCGCCGATGGGCTCCGGTCCCTACGAGCTGGCCAGTTTCGAGGCCGGCCGCACGCTCACCTACAAGCGTCGCGAGGATTACTGGGGCCTCGACCAGCCCACCCGCGTCGGCACCAACAATTTCGACGAGTATCGCATCGAGTACTTCCTCGATCTCACCGTGCAATTCGAAGCCTTTAAGGGCGACCAGTTCGATTGGTGGAACGAGAACCAGGCCCGCCGCTGGGCCACCGCCTACGACTTCCCCGCCGTCGCCGATGGGCGCATCATCAAGGAACTGTTCCCCCAGGACTATGCCGGCAACGGCGTCATGGTCGGCTTCATCCCCAATCTGCGCCGCGAGAAGTTTCAGGACCAGCGCGTCCGCGAAGCCCTCAATTATGCGTTCGACTTCGAGGAGCTGAGCAATACCCAGTTCTTCGGCCAATACGATCGCATCGACAGCTACTTCTTCGGCCTGCCCTTCCGCTCCACCGGCCTGCCCAAGGGCGAAGAGCTCGAAATCCTCAACTCCGTTAGGGATCTCGTCCCACCGGAGGTCTTCACCGAGCCCTATACCAACCCAGTCAGCGGCACGCCCGCCAAGCTGCGCGAAAACCTTCGCACCGCCCTGCAGCTTTTCACCGAGGCCGGCTATACCCTGGACGGCAACCGCCTGGTCGACGCCAATGGCACTCAGTTCGCCTTCGAAATCCTGCTCAATGGCCCGACCATCGAGCCGGTGGCGCAGAACCTCGTCACCAATCTCGGCCAGATCGGCGTCGCCGTGACCCTGCGCACCGTCGACAGCCCTCAATACATCAACCGCGCCCGCAGCTTCGACTATGACGTGATCTATGCCGGCTGGGGCCAATCTTTCTCCCCCGGCAACGAGCAACGCTACTTCTTCGGCTCATCCACCGCCAACGAGGAAGGCGCTCAGAACTATGCCGGCATCGCCGACCCGGGCATCGACGCACTGATCGACAAGATCATCGTCGCCGACGACCGCGCCACCCAGGAAGCCGCCGTCATGGCCCTCGACCGCGTGCTGCTGGCCCATCACTACATCGTCCCCAGCTATACGCTGCGTAACTCGCGCATCGCCCGCTGGGACCGCTTCAGCCACCCCGAAACCCTGCCCGAATTCTCAAGCGGCTTCCCCACCATCTGGTGGTACGACGAAGCCAAGGCGGCAAAGACGGGCGGGGCGCAGTAGACCGTGCGGCGGGTCAGCAGCGCCGCCCACCAGCATCGTGCGTTGCCCTCGGGCCTGACCCGGGGCTCTTCACTTACTGACCTGGAGACGACGTCCGATCCAACCCATCCACGATCGTTTCCCCCGGACTTGATTCGGGGGTCTCTCATCGCTTGTGCCGTGTTGAAAGTGACCCGCGGATCAAGTCCGCGGGAAGATCCGGTAGGTGTCCGAACCAACAGGGCGCGACACCACCCTCAGTAATCCCGCTCATAAAATACGCCCAGGCTGGAATTCCCGTCCTGCCCGGCCGCACCCGTAACCTTGAGATCGCTGGTCACGTCGAGATTGATCGTCACCTTGCTCTGCCCGTTGGCGCCGGCTTGCACGCCCAGATACACATTGTCCTGGAGATACGTACCGGCCTGCACCGCGACGTTGCCCTGCTCATCGGTGACGATATCGAGATCATCCAGCCCCGCCGCGCCGCGCAGGCTGTCGACCAGCCCATTGCCACCGCCGCCAACCAGTTCAGCAGCCGCACCGGCGAGCTTGGCCAGCTGCAGCGGCGATAGTTCGCCCATCGACTTCTTGAAGATCAGCCGGCTAAGCACCTCGTCCTGCGGCAGCATCGGGGTCGAGCTAAACCCGACCTGGATATCGGACGCACGGCCGGAAACCGTCACGAACACGGTGATGCCCTCGCCCTCGGTGCGCGCCACAAAATTGAGGAACGGATCGAGGTCGCCCACCAACGTTACCGTTCCGGTATCGAAGGTCACTCGCTGCCCCAGGATCGCCAGGCGCCCGCGGTTGAGCTCGAACCCGCCCACCGGCTGGATGTCGCCGATCGGCCCGGTCAGCCGCACCGACCCGCCAACCTCGGCATCGAGTCCGCGTCCACGGATGAAAATCTGGTTCGGCGCATTGACGTTGATATCAAGCACCACGCCGCCCGGCCGCGTCTGCGGCACCGGTGCACCAGCTTCGTCGACTTTGGCGCGAGCCAGCGTCTGCTCCACCGCGGTGGGCGTCCTGACATGCTCGACATCGATCAGTTGCGCCCCACCACCGAAGCTTTCCGGCACGGTGATATTGGCTTCCTCCACCAGCACGTCGCCACTGAGCAGCGGCGATCCCGTGAGGTTGCCGGTCAGCGCCAGATTGCCCGATGCCGTCGCCACGAACAGATTGCCATCGGCATAACGCGCCGAGTTGAGCGCCACCCGGATATTTGCCGGCAGCCCGCCACTCAATCCCACCGAACCCGAGGCAGCTACGCTACCTCCCGTCGCCAGGTTTGCCGAGAGACTGTCGATCACGAGATTGGAGCCGCTAAGGCTTGCCGAACCGCTGATGCCTTGCAGCCGCAAATTCAGTTCCGGGTCGATATAGCCCGAACCGCTGGTCGAAACTCGGCCACTGAATTGCGGGATGGCAATGCTGCCGCTGACCCGCGCATCGAGTGTCGCCACCCCGCTCAATTGCCCGCCGCGATCGGCCACGAACCGATTGCCCAGTGCCAGCGGCGCCGATCCCGCCACTGTCACATTGAGCCCGCCACCGCTGAGCGGCACCGTGCCCGATCCACGCATGGTCAGCCCGCCCGAGCCATTGGCCGTGAGCGAGGCCAGCGTCACCGCATTGTTGCGGAAGCTGCCATTGGCGCCGATCGTCAGCGGCGCAATGCCGAACTCGCCGATCGCCGCCGCATTGACACCCTGCGCCTGTGCTTCGAAGCTCACCTGCGGATCGCTGCTTGTCCCACCGATATTGGCCCGCCCGCTCAAGGTGCCGGCCAGACCCAAATCGGGCGCCACCGCATTGGCGATCGATAGCGGCAGCGCGTTGATGTCGAGCGCAATGCTGAGCGTCTTGCCCGCCGACCCCGTCGCCGTGATCGAACCCGAGCCCACGTCGAACCGCACCGCGTCAAGCGTCACGTTCGAGCCGGCCACCTGCAGCACCGTCGGTTGCGCCAGCCGCGCCGAGAGCTGTCCCTGCTCCAGTTGCGCGCGGTCCAGCGCCAGCCGATAGCCCTCGGCCACCGGCGTCAGCGACCCCGCGATATCGATGTCGGTCCCGGTCGCCAGGGCGGCCTGCGCATCGAACGTCGTGGTCTCGCCCGACTGGTTTGCCGTAGCCGTCAGCGTATCCACATCGACGCCTGCCGCCGAGACATCGCTTGCATTGGCCGACCCGTCGATGACGGGTACACCGAACAAGTCACCCACCGTGCCGCTGATATCGGCCGCGCCAACCCTGATGTCGTTGACCGAAAGCGCACGCACATCGGCCCGCACCGTCGCGCCCTGCGTCGCACCATCGGGGGCCAGCGTTACCTCGGCATTGACTGCGCCTTCGGCGTCCAGCAGCGCCAGCGCCGCCGGCACCGACACGTCGGGCGACACCAGCGTCAGCCCGCCATTGACCAGCCCGGTCAAAACGGTGCGCGTCAGCCCGCCCGTGATCCGCGTCCCCGCCGCCTGGAAATCGAGATCGGCAAGCACCTGCTCAGCCGGCGTCACGCTCACATCGGCCGCCAGCGTTGTCCGGAAACCGTCCAGTTCCGCCGCCCCGCTGATATTGCCGTCGAGCCGGTCGACGTCGTAGCGCCCATCGAAGCTGACGAGCGCATCGCGCAGAGCACGATCGGCCAACGTTCCGCTGGCTACGGTCGCGTCCAGGTCGAGATCGATGACATTCTCGGCGCCCTTGGCCGTACCCACGACCTTGAGCGGCCCGCTCGCCTCTTCGGAGAGCAGCGCCAGATCGCTCAGATCGAGGTTAAAGCGGAAATCAGCCAATGCATTGGAATAGGTGCCGTCGGCAACGATCTGCACCTGGTCATTGGCGATGCGGAAATCATCGGCCGTCAGCCCGGCCGTGTCCCGCGACACCCGCCCCGACAGCGACACGACACCCGTCAGCAGCCGGTCGGCAACCTCGTCACCCACCGCCAGGTCGGTACCCGTGCCATCCAGCACCAGGTCGAACCCGCCGCTGAGCGGCATGATCGAGCCCTTGGCATTGAGCGCCAGCGCCCCGTCCAGGTCGCGCCCGGCAACGCCGGAGAACGGCGAGATGCTGCTGGTCTCCAGCCCGATATCGCCGGTGAAATCCAGGCCGTCGAGCTGTCCGGTCAGCATGGCGGTCAACGCCTGCCCGACCACGCGGAACTCCGCCAGCTGTACCGGCTTGCCCGCTTCGTAGAGCCCGGCAAGACCGATGCCGATGCTGTCGCCGAGGGCCGCCTTGACCTCTTCGTCGGCAGTGATGCCTGAAACCGCGCCATCGCCGTTGAACGTCAGCATGCGCTCGGTCGGATCGTCGAGCGCCGTCGCTACGCCGCCCACGGTCAGCTCCACCGTCTCCGCCGCCAACCCCGGCTGCTCGAAGCCCTTGATCGCCAGATTAGCCGACCAGTCCTGCCCCACATTGGGGTCCGTCGCCGCAACCGCGCCGCCATAATCGATGGTGAACTGCGCCGAACCGACCTTTGTCGCGCTCCCGGCCACCGGCAGGATGACCTGTGCGCCGGCCGGGTCGGCGACCACCGCATTGAGCTGCAGCTGGCTGAGGAAATTGTCCGGCGTCGTTTCGGCTGCCGCTTCCAGCGACAATTGTCCGCCGGTCAGCCGCAGCCCGGAAATGACCACGCCGCCACCCGAGCGCACCAGCGCGTTTGCCGTCAGCGCCGTTTCCGCGCCGAAGAAAGGCCGATACGGCTCCGCGATCAACGTCGATAGTGGCCCGCGCAGATCAGCGGCGATGGCGAAGCCCTCAGCCTGTTGCTGCACCGTTGCCACACCGCTCAGGGCGGTCTGCTGGTTGGCCTGCAGCACCAGTTCCGTCCGCAGGTCCGCCACCGGCCCGCTGCCATTCAGCGTCAGCGTTACGGCAGGCCGGTTCTCGATATTGAGCAGGTTGGCGATAACACCGTTCTCCGGCTCCACCAGCGCCAGCCCCACATCGACGGTGTTGCCCTCTTTCTTGTAGGCCACGTCGAGGTCGAGTGTACCGCCAGGCCCGTCGAGCCTGACGATATCGAGGTTCGCCGTCAGGTTCCCGCCGTCGAGCGTAAAGGCTCCGGCCAACGAAATCTCGGAGCCCAGCCCGAACACGTTCTCGCCGAACGTCACCTTGGGCACGCTGAGCTCTTCAAGAATAATGGCGACCGGAAATTCCGGAATCTGCGGCGTGCCCGCCTCGGCCGGCGGCAGATCGACGCCCTCAGTTGGCTTGGCATTGCGGATATATTCGATCGAGTCAGCCCTGAGCGAACGCACTTCCAGCCGGCCCAGGAATAAAGACCCCTGGTTCCAGTTCAGTGTCGCATTGTTGACGCGCAGCCAAACGCCGTCCTGGTCCGAGATGGTGATCTCGCGCACCGACACGTCCGAACCCAGCACGCCGTCGATATTGCTGAGCCGGATTTGCCGCTCCGGCGTCGATAGCCGGTCCTGGACGAAGCTGGTCAGCCAGTCCTTCTGTTCCTCATTGTCCATCGTCAGCACGTCTTGCGCGACGATCACCGCCGGCACCGCGAGGCAAAGCCCCAGCAGTACCAGAATCAACACCACGAGCCGGCGTGGCATGGACATCACCCGCTCCACCATCAGAATGCCTGCCCTATGCCGACATAGATGGCGTATTCCGGATCACCAGGCTTCTTGTTGAGCGGAATGGCGATATCGGCGCGCAGCGGCCCGAGGCCGGTATAGTAGCGCACGCCCAGGCCCGCCCCGATCCGCAGATCGTCGACGCCGGGGAAGGTGTCGGCGGCCACATAGCCGCCATCGACAAAGCCGACCACCCCAATGCTCTCTGTCACCTTGGCCCGCGCCTCGAGCGAGGCTTCGAGCAGGTAGCGACCACCGGTCACCCCGCCCTTGCCGTCGTCGACGCCGATCGATTTGAAACCATAACCACGCACCGAGCCGCCGCCACCGGCAAAGAACAGCCGGTCGGGCGGAATCTCGGCCAGGTCGGGCCCCAGC
The DNA here is from genome assembly GCF_022429625.1 of Devosia lacusdianchii. Taxonomy (NCBI): domain Bacteria; kingdom Pseudomonadati; phylum Pseudomonadota; class Alphaproteobacteria; order Hyphomicrobiales; family Devosiaceae; genus Devosia; species Devosia lacusdianchii. The sequence goes on from NZ_CP092483.1 coordinate 3,233,436, forward strand.
AGCACGCCAGCCTTGAGCCGCCCGGCCAGCACGACATTGTCGTCCTCACCAAAGCCAAAATAGGTCCGCGCCTCGGCCGTCGCCTGCGCTCCGGCATTACCGTAGGAAAATTCGTAGAATGGGTCGAGCGTCCCGGCGAAGTACCAGCCCTCAGTGGCGTCCACCTTGTCGTCGCGGCTGTCATAGATCACACCGGAATAGAGCCCAGCGGTGGTGAAGTCGCGCGTTCCGAACACGTCTTCAAATCGGTTGCGCTCGAAGCTCAGCCCGCCCTGCGCCGTGATCTGGTCGGAAAACACATGGCTCAGCCCCACCTTCCCGCCGACCGATATTTCGGTGAAGGTCGGATAGATGGTCCGCTCTGCCGAAACCGCTGCGATGAGATCGGTGTCGGGCGTGAAAATGCCCGGCTTGGTAAAGGTACCGCCGAAGAAGTAGTCGAACTGCGCTGTATCGATCGGCCAGGCAATAGAGGCGACGCGCGCATCGAGCCGCAACCGCTCCGCCTGCCCGAACAGGTTCCGCCACAGGTGGTAGGCCTCAAGACCCAGGCCATCGATGGTGGAATAGGTCGCGCCGACGCCGAATCGGGCGCCCGGCAATTCCTGTACGATCAACTCATAGGGCAACAGCCCGTCAGCGCCGATCGAGTCCGCCGCCGTCAGTCGCGCCGCCCGGAACACTTCCAGCCGGTCGAGCCGCTTCTGCGCCAGCGCCAACTCGTCGGGATCGTATTCTTCACCCACCACCAACCCGGTCTGCCGGCGCACGAATTCGGGGTCCATCCGCTCGGTACCGCTGACCATGACATCACCGAACGCCGCCTTGGCCCCCGGATTGACTGTGATGGTCACATCCACCGTATTGCTCGCATGGTCGGCCACCACGTCGCGGGTGACGATAACCGCCTTGGCATAGCCCTGCTGCCGCCAGGCTTCCAGCGCCAGCGCCTCGGCCTTCAGCACCACGCTGGACTTAGCCACTTCGCCAGCGCCAAAACCCTGGCTTGACGGCGGGTCGACGAAGTCACCCGGATCGGTGGAAGGCACAGCCTGGTTGACGATATTGACGCTGTTGAAAGTGAACAGCGGACCTGGGTCGACGACGATGGCCACGTCCACCGGATCGGGCAGGTTTACGTCCGGCGCCAGGTTGGCCGCCTCCTGCCCGCCGACGCGGATGCTGACCACGCCGCCATAGTGACCCTCATTGTAAAGGGCGGCCACGATGCGCCGGTAATCGCCCCGCGCCTTTGCCAGCAGACCCGCGGCGCCCGATGCCGGCTCGGCCTCATCAGCCACCAGCGCCGAGGCATTGCGCACCACGCTTTCGAGATTGCCCGTGGCATTCACCGCCACGCTGACCTTGTATGGCTGCGGATCGGCGATCACCGCTTCGGCGTCTGCCTCGCTTTGCTCCTCGAACAGCTTAATGCCGAAAATTTCGAATGCACTGACAGGCGCCGCGGTCATGCCTAAAGCGGCGGCCGCAACGCACAATGCGCCAATACTCGTTACAAACCGCGCGATATGCAGTGGACCAGTTCCCGCCCGTTACGCTTCAACCACTTAGGCAGAAACGTAGATTGCCCCTGGAAGCGGAAAGATTGCGTTAATCAACCCTCGCCCCAACTGTGCTGACGCTGCACGCCCGCCCAACAGGCGTACATTTCATGGCAAGTTTAGGGCTACCCGGAGGCAGCAGGCAACCTCCGAGACGATTTGTGCCAAATTGCGCCGACGATGGTGGCCGATCGGGCACACCCTTTTGCTTGTCGCCGTCCATCCCCCGTTGACGCCTTGCCCCCGGCCGGTCCACCCTTGCGCTCCCTCCAGACCTTCCCAGGACCGCCGCTATGTATCAGCTGCTCGATCCCAGCCGCTTTGTCGTCTTCATCACCGGTGCCACGTCCGGATTCGGCGCGGCCGCGGCCCGCCGCTATGTCGCCGCCGGCGGCAAGGTGATCGCGACAGGCCGCCGCCGGGATCGGCTGATCGATCTGCAGATCGAGCTTGGCGCTGAAAACTGCCACATCGTCGAGCTCGACGTGCAGGATCGGGCCGCCATCGATGCCGCCATTGCCGGGCTGCCCACCCCCTTCGACGGTATCAATATCGTGCTCGCCAATGCTGGCCTGGCCCTGGGCCTGCAGCCCGCCGCCGAAACCGATATTACCGATTGGGAGACAATGATCGCCACCAACGTCACCGGCCTTGCCTATACCGTGCGCGCCCTGCTCCCCGGCCTCATCGCCCGCGGCGGCGGCCATGTCGTGACCCTTGGTTCGGTGGCCGGTGACTATCCTTATCCCGGCGGCTCGGTCTATGGCGCCACCAAGGCCTTCGTGAAGCAGTTCGCGCTCAATCTCCGCTCCGATGTGCAGGGCAAGAATATCCGCGTCACCAACATCGAGCCGGGCCTGACTGAAACCGAGTTTTCTCTGGTGCGCTTCAAGGGCGACGAGGGAAAGGCTGCTGCGCCCTATTCGGGCACCAAGGCCATGAATGCCGACGATATTGCCGAGTCCATTTTCTGGACCACGACGCTACCCGCCCATGTCAACGTCAACCGCTTGCAGCTCATGGCCACTACTCAGGCCTTTGGCCCCTTCGATATTCATCGAAAATAGTAAGATAGTACTAACTATATTATTGCGCTAACCCGCTGATGGCCCTCCAATGTGGCCATGAAGTCCGGTCGCGTCACCCCCAGCCTCTTGCTTGTTGTCATTGCGCTGTTCTGCGTGGCGCTTGGGCTGGGTCTGGTTGTCGTCGCCACCTCGTTCAATTCCATTGGACTGCGTCTGGCGAAAGGTGAGCGCGGCGTGATGATATCGGCCGTGTCTGCCGACGGCGCCTATTCGATCCCGCCGCCCCGGCCGGGTTCCATGCTCCTGGCCATTGGCCCCGCACCACCCACCGCCACCCCCGAGCCGATGGAGCTCACCACCACCGACTTCGTCCCCGAGCCCGATAGCCTGGGCAGTTACGCCGAATATCACCAATTTCTCGACCGGCAGACTAGGCTGTCGGAGCTCCTGGAAAATGGCGCAGTCGAATTGCGCCTGCAGGACCCCGCCACCGGCGAAACCTACACCGCCGTTGCCGGCGCCCGCCCGCGCACTGTCATGGACCTGCCCGATGGCTTCTGGGTCCAGGCCCTGACCGGCATTGCCGCCCTGCTCATCGCTGGCTGGGTGTGGGCGCTGCGCCCGCGCCACATCGGTCCGACAATGTTCATGCTCAGCGCCATCAGCCTGACAATGGCGACATCGACATCGGCCATCTACGCCAACCGAGACCTGGCCGTGCCCGGTTGGCTCTACGCAGCGCTGGTGCCGGTCAACCATGCCGGCGTCATTATCTTCTGTCTCGCCATGGTCGCGCTGCTGCTGAGCTATCCGCGCCAGGTCGTCCGCCCGGCCTGGTTCTGGCTTCTGCCGGCCCTGGGTGCGGCGCTTCTGGCTCTCGACTTCGCCGAGATCGAACTGGGCATGGGTCCGTCACAACTCTACGTGCTGATCAGCCTGGGCACTCTGGTCATCATCAGCCTGATCGGCCTGCAATGGTGGAAGACGCGCGACAATCCCGGGGATCGCGCCGCCCTCGGCTGGCTGGGTCTCTCCATCATTACCGGCGCCGGCGCCTATACCCTGCTGGGCGCCGCCCCTATCCTGCTCGATCTGCCCTTCGGCCTGCCGCAAAGCCACGTCACCGGCGTGCTGGTCATCATCTATGTCGGCCTCGCCTTCGGCCTCAGCCGCTATCGCCTGTTCGAACTGGGCGACTGGTCCTACCGCGTGCTGTTCTACACGGTCGGAGCGCTGCTCCTGCTCGTCCTCGATGGCGCCCTGATTTACCTGCTCAACATCGCTGCCGCCCCCGCGCTTGGCATCGCGCTGCTGCTGGTGGGCTTCGTCTATCTGCCGCTGCGCGACCTGATCTGGCATCGCGCTACCGCCAGCCGACGCATCGAACAGGACGAGCTCTTTTCCGCCGCGCTCGACGTGGCCTTTGCCGGCTCGCCGTCCGAAAGCGCCGCCCGCTGGCGCGCTTTGCTCAAACGCCTGTTCGATCCCCTCGAAATCACTGAGACCGCCTATCCCGACAGGAGGCCCGCTGCCACCGAGGACGGCCTGTCCCTGCAACTGCCCGCCGTCGCTGGCGCCCCAGCCTTGCGGCTGACCTATCCGTTTGCCGGTCGCGGGCTGTTTTCCCCCAGCCATCTCAAGCTGGCGACCAACCTCGTCTCACTGACCGAACGCGCCGACGAGGGTCGCGCCGCCTATATGCAAGGTGTCGGCGAAGAGCGCCGCCGCATGGCGCGCGACCTGCACGACGATGTCGGCGCCCGCCTGCTCACCGGCCTCCACACCGCCGACGAGATGACGCGCCCCACGCTCCAGGCGGCGCTTTCCGATATTCGCGCCATTGTCAGCGGCTTGGCAGGCGAAGCTGCCAGCCTCGACCGCGTCCTCGCCGAATCGCGTCACGAGGCGGCCCGACGTCTGGAGGCGGCCGGCATCGAGCTCGATTGGCCGCTTCCCGATAGCGACGTGGACGCCATCCATCTCGACTATCGCCTGCATAAGGCCCTGGCCTCGGCCGTCCGCGAGATCGTCTCCAACGTCGTCCGCCACTCCGGCGCCGGGCGGCTCCGCGTTACCCAGACCCTCTCTCCCAATCGCCTCAGCCTCGTCTTCGCCGATAACGGCAAGGGACTCCCCACCTTCGTTCTCGCCGGTGAGGCAACGGGCTTTGGGCTGCGCAACCTACGCCATCGCGCCGAGGAGGTCGGCGGACGCCTTGAGGTCAGCGCCGGCCGCCCTGGCACGGTCATTGCCATCGATCTGCCGCTCGTGCTGTCGCCGCACACCCCGAAACCGGGGGTGCCAACGCGGCCTCTAGCGCTTAACTCAGAGGTATGAGCGCCCAACCCGCCACCCGCCTCTGTCTCCTGCTCGAAGACCAGCCCGTCACGCGCGACTGGATGCTGACGGTTCTATCCGCCGCCTTTCCAGAGCTGCGCATCGAAACCGTGGGTACCCTCAGGGCTGCCCATGCCTGGTTGGATCGGCGGGGCGACGAACTGTGGATGGCCGTTATCGATGTCGGCCTGCCCGACGGCTCCGGCGTCGATATCGTCCGTCGCCTGCATCAGGAGTACCCCGAGGCGCTGCCCATCGTCGCCACCATCTATGATGACGACGCCCACCTTTTCGAGGCCATCGCCGCCGGCGCGCGTGGCTATGTTCTCAAGGACGAAGAGGCTGAATTGCTGGTCGGCTATTTGCGCCGGATCGAGCGCGGCGAGCCCCCGCTATCGCCCTCCATCGCCCACCGGATGTTGAGCCATTTCCGCGCGCCCCCCGTCATCCGCGACGACGCCGGCCTCAGCCCGCGCGAAACCGAAGTCCTGACCCTGCTCGCCCGCGGCATGACTGTAGCCGAGGCCGCCCATCGTCTGGGCCTCCAGCCCCAGACCGTCGCCTCATACGTCAAGGTCATCTATCAGAAACTCAGCGTCACCAGCCGCGCCGAAGCCACCCGCGAAGCCGTCCGCCGCGGTCTGGCCTGAGCTTCCTCACAGCCCCAAGAACCGCACCGTGTCAGGGTCAACCGGCACGCCCTCGGCTTCGCGCCGCGCCACCTCGTCCCATTCGCGATCGCCGGGCGCCATCACCCGCTCGGCCCCGGGTCGGACCGCCGCCCCGCGCAGGCTCGCCAGATAGCGCGTCATCATCATGCCGAACATCTCGCGCCCGACAAACTTGTCCGGATCGATCACCAGCACGAAATGCCCCATATTGCGGGGCGTCGACACATCGCCACCGCCATACATCGGGATGAAATCGGTATCGAGCGTTGTGCCCGTCAGCAGCGCCGAGAACAGCGTCGCAACCCCCGCCAGCGCCGCGCCCTTATAGCCATAATCCGCCCCGCCCAGCGGCAGCAGCATTTCCACTTGATCCGGGTCCGTCACCGGCAACCCATTCTTGTCCGCCGCGATCCCCGCTGGCAGCTCCAACCCTAGCGACCGGTGCAGCAGCACCCGGTTCATGGGAATGGACGACGTCGCCATGTCGAGCAACCATGGCTTGCTATCAGGCACCGGCGCGGCGAAAGCCAACGGATTGGTGCCGTGGAATTTCGACGCCCCGTCGAACAGCGCCACCATCGAATCCGTATTGGTCGTGGCAAAGGTCACAAACCCCTGCTCCGCCCCCGCCAGTGCATACGCCCCAGCCGCACCCAGATGCGACGAATGCGCGATCCCCACTGCACCCACGCCGGCCGTCCGCGCCAGCTCAATCCCGACCTCCACGGCCCGATAGGCCGCATAGTGTCCGAGCCCATCGTCACCATCGACCATGGCCGATCCCGCCGCCCGGATCTCGACCTTGAGCTGCGGATTTTTCTTGAGCCGCCCACCCTTGAGCATGTTGCAATAATGCTCGGTCAACCGCACCCCATGGCTATCCACACCCACCATGGAGGCATGCAGCATCGCCCTGGTCGCCGCCGCCAGCGACGCCTCACTGGCTCCCGCTTCTCGCAGACGGGTGGCGACCGTCTGTTCAAGGACAGGTGCCGAGAACCGTTTCGTATCGTTGGCTTGCATCCAAGTAGACCTCAATGCCTGTACAGGTGCCCCACCCTATCCATCCCGGGCCACAACGTCATTCCCGCGAAAGCGGGAATCTCCTTTCATCTTCAGCACAAGCGGGATTCCCGCTTTCGCGGGAATGACAGAGCGGATATGGCGCACTATGCTCAATCCAAACATTGAGACCATTCATGCCTTCCATCGACCCCATCACCCGCGACCTCTGGCAGGTCATATCAGCCACTGACGAAGTCCCCGTTGGCCAGGTCGCCACGACGCTCCTGCTCGACACGCCGCTCGCCCTCACCCGCGACAATGACGGCCTGCCCGTCGTCTGGCGCCGTACCAACGAAGAGCAGGGCGACGAGATCGACGCCGATTCTATCCTCGACCGCCTCCCCGTCATCACGGGCTATGGCTACATCTGGACCAGCTTCGGCAATCCCCCCAAAGAGCTGTTCCCGATCCCCGAATATGCCGAGGCCGACCGCAAGAACATGAGCTGCGGCTCCATCGGCTTGCACGTTTCCGCTCCCCGCGCCGTCGAAAACTTCCTCGACATGGGCCACTTCCCCTATGTCCACACCGACATCCTCGGCGCCGAGCCGCATACCGAGGTTAAGGAATACGACGTCGAAGTCTCCGAGGAGCGCGACGAAGTTCTGGCTACCCGCTGCCGGTTTTTCCAGCCCCGTGCCGCCCTGTCAGCCACCGAGGGCCAGGAGGTCGAATACGTCTACCGCGTGCCGCACCCTTTCTGCTCGGTGCTCTACAAATCCTGCCCCGAGGATGAAAACCGTCGCGACGTCATCGCCATCTTCCTGCAGCCTATGACCGAGGAACGTTGCCGCGCCCACCTGCTGCAATCCATGGTCGACAGCACCTCGACCATCACTGAACTGCGGCGCTTCCAGCAGACCATCTTCGGGCAGGACAAGCCCATCCTCGAAAACCAATACCCCAAGCGCCTCCCCCTCGACCCGCGCTCGGAAACCCCTATCCGCGCTGACAAATCCGCCATCGCCTACCGCCGCTGGCTCAGCCAGAAGGGCATCACCTACGGCGTCATTCCCGTCGCAAGCTGATGCAATGGAGCGAGCCTCGTACGCCAAGGCCCGCCGAATACGACCTCATCCGATCGTGGCGCGATCCCAATAGTCTCGGATGACCGCATGACGCTCTCGCTTTCCGATCCCACCTGGTACCCCATCGCCTCGAGCGAGGACCTGCCCTTCCGCCACGTTTATCAGGGCCAGCTCCTCGGCCGCGAACTGGCCGTCTGGCGCGCCGACGATGGCAATGTGAACGTCTGGGAAAACCGCTGCCTTCACCGTGGCGTCCGCCTCTCCATCGGCATCAACGAGGGCGGCGAGCTCAAGTGCCAGTACCACGGCTGGCGCTATGCCAACCGCTCCGCCGGCTGCACCTATATCCCGGCCCACCCGGCGGATGCCCCAGCGCGCCGAATCGAGAACCGCACCTACCCTGTGCGCGAAGCCTATGGCTTGGTATGGTCATCAGCCAATAACGACATTGCCTTCACGCCCTTCCCCGGCGCCGATTCCGCCGACTGGTTTGCTCTCCGCCCCATGCCGGCCAATGCCGCCCCCGAGGACGTGCACGCGGCCCTCGTCCGCCTCGCGCCCGACGACCAGCCGGCCGAGCTGCTCCCCGGCCTTGCTCTGCGCCTCGATGGCACGCTCTACTTCGTCCAGCCCGTCGATGCCGGCCGCTCCGTCATCCGCGGCCTCCTTGCCGGCCAACCCGACGACGCGCTGACCACGCTGCGCCACTACAACGAAATCCTGACCAAGCTGCGCGACCGCCTAGAACGTGCTGCCGCGCGCAAGCCGGCGCCCACACCCCTGCAACCCATCTTCGAGAAGGTTGCCGTCGATCTCGCCACCATGCCCGAGATCGCCATTCCTCGTGGCAACACCATGCCGGTGGTGGTCAAGCGCAAATGGACCAGCGCCGATGGCGTCATCGGCTTCGAACTCGCCGCGCGCGACGGCCACCTGCCCACCTTCCAGCCCGGCGCCCATATCGACGTGCACCTGCCCAATGGCCTCATCCGCCAATATTCCATCACCAATGGCCCTGGCGAGTTGATGAGCTACATCATCGGCGTCAAGCAGGAGAGCGCCAGCAAGGGCGGCTCAAAAATCCTCGTCGACACCGTCCGCGAGGGCGACCTGCTCTCCATCTCCGAACCGCGCAACAACTTCCCGCTGCGCCGCGACGCGGTCAGGTCGGTGCTCATCGCCGGGGGCATCGGCATTACGCCACTGCTCTCAATGGCCCGCTTTCTCGACAAGTCTTCCCTGCCCTACGAGCTGCACTATTTCACCCGTGCCGGCGAACAGGTCGCCTTCCGTGGTGACCTCGAAGCCCTCCACGGCAAGGTCATCCTCCACACCGGCCTGCCCCGAGCCGAAATCGCCTCCACCATCGCCACCGCCCTCGGCGAATGGTCCCGGGCCCAGCATGTCTATGTTTGCGGCCCGTCCGCCATGCTCGAATCCGTCCGCACCACCGCCGCCGCGCAGGGCTGGCCGGACGAGGCGATCCACTTCGAATATTTCAAGAACGACAAGGTCATCGACGACAGCTCGAGCTTCGAGATCGAACTCGCCCGCTCCGCCATGACCCTTCACGTCCCCTCGGGCCGTACCATCCTCGAAATCATGCGTGAGAACGGCCTCACCGTCCCCAGCTCCTGCGAACAAGGCGCCTGCGGCACCTGCCTGACCACTGTCATGGAAGGCGAGGTCGACCACCAGGACGTCTACCTCAACGACAGCGAAAAACGCTCCAACGCCTGCATGATGACCTGTGTGTCACGCGCAAAGAGCGCACGTTTGGTGCTGGACATCTGATGATGAACTTTTCAGTGCTGGCACTATCTCACCTCCCCACGATCGTTCAGCGGCGAATGACCCTCGGGTCAAGCCCAAGGGAACGCCAGTGGCCGTGGCAGTGCGGGGAGCAAAACCAATGATCACCCTCTACGATTTCGAGCTCTCCGGAAACTGCTACAAGCTCCGTCTCCTGATGAGCATCCTCAAGCTGCGCTATGACATCGTCCCGGTGGACTTCTACCCGGGCCGCCAGCACAAGGCCGACTGGTTCCTCAAGCTCAATCCCTTCGGCCAGCTCCCGGTGCTGAAGGATGACGAGCTCGTCCTCTCGGACTCCGGCGCCATTCTCGCCTACCTCGCCAAAAAATACGACGAAGCCGGCCTCTGGTTTCCCGACGATCCTGCCATCACGGCGGAAATCCTGCGCTGGCACGCCGTCGCCGACGACATCACCGCCACCAGCTCCGCCGCTCGCCTCGTCCTCGGCATGTTCTACGATTTCGATCTGGAAAAGGCCCAGAAAGGCGCCCATCGCATCTTCCGCCTGATGGACGAACACCTCTGGTTCGGCGAGCGCGAGGGCCGCGACTGGCTCTGCTCACCAGCGCATCCGACAACCGCTGATATCGCCTGCTTCCCCTATGTGATGCTGAGCGAAGAGGGCGGCATATCCCGGCAGGATTACCCCGCCCTCCGTCGCTGGACCGATCGCGTGCGACGAATACCGGGCTTCATGGTGATGTCCGGTATCTTCCCGGCGGGTCGGGCCTTGGAAACGACCTAAGACTTGGTCTTGCTCGTCGGTCTGGTCTTCCAGCTCTGATAGTCGTCCGCCACGCAGCCAAAGGGAGCGCGCTCGTCACCAAACCGTGCTTCGAGCTGAGTGCAACCCCACAGGTTGAGCGGCTCGGGCATCAGATTGTTAATCTCCATTCCCAGCGAGTCGAAGGCATCGGGGGTATTGGTGACGTAGTAGAGCCAGTAGCCGCCGATGCCGACAGCGGCCAATACCAGCACGACGACGACGGCGATCAGTCCGCGCATGGCCCGCTTAGCAAGCGAGGGCTTCGCCGCCGCGATCTGCACCACGGCATCGCGCCCGCTCTGCTCCGCGTCAAATGCCGCCAGCGCGTTCCGGCGCTCGACATCGCTCAGCGCCAGCCGCTCCAACCCGCGATCCAGCAGCACCGGCAGCTTGATGTGCTCGGCCTGGACCGCCACCGCGACGACATTGCCGCTGGCATCCACCGCCATCAGCGGCTCCTGACCACGGGCAAACTTCGTCCGCGTCACGCGCGGAGAGCGCTTGCCGTTGCGATAATCGGCGTAGCTTACAAAGCCATTCCGCGTGTCGGTGATCTGGACCGGCACCAGTTGCACCCGACCCGGCGTGGCTGCCGCACGGTTGGAATTCCAGGCCCGCAGCCCCGCCAAAACCATGGCAATCGCGCCACCCGCGAAAATCAAGATCAGCACCGCAAACACCGCCAGGCGGTTCCACAGCATTTCCAGCCCCAGGCTGAGCGTGGCCAGTTCCGGCTTGTCGGCCGAGATCACCACGTCGACCAGGTAGTCGCTGCCGGAAAAATCGATGAAGGCGAGCGACACCTGCGTGTCGTAACTCTTGCCCTTATAGTCATAGACCAGCCGCGCATCGCAGTCGGTCAGCCCCCGGCGCGTGCTGCACTCGCCGTCCAGCACCTCAGCCTGCGGCAGCGTCAGCGGATTTTGGTTGATCTGGATATCGCGCCACAGGCCCGGCCCCTGCCAGACCGCAAAAAAGCCGAACAGGGCAAGCATCGTGACAATGGCAAAGAGAAAGCCAGCCGGCGCCGCAAAAGGACGCTCGGCAACAGCAATGGATCGATTGGGCAATGGGAGATCGACAAACGACATGAAGAACCTGCAGCAACGTTCAGTGTCGCTCTGATACGCCAGCCGAACCCGCAAGCAAACGCAAGAATTGCACCAGTGGCGCTGCCCATCCCCTAGCCCCGCGCTCCCATTCCCGCTATTGCCTTGAACAAAATCGAGGAGTCTTCCCCATGATCATCGAGCCAAAGATTCGCGGCTTCATCTGCACCACCGCCCATCCCGTGGGCTGCGCCACCAATGTCCAGCGCCAGATCGATCATGTCGTGGTCAAGGGCCCGATCCCGTCCGCCCGCAAGCGCGTTCTCGTGCTCGGTTGCTCCACCGGCTATGGCTTGGCCTCGCGCATCGTCACCACCTTCGGCAGCGATGCCGATACCGTGGGCGTCTCCTTCGAGCGCGAGCCTGGCGAAGCCAAGCCCGCTTCGGCCGGCTGGTACAATAACCGCGCCTTCGAGAACCGCGCCAAGGCCGCCGGCCGCAAAGCCATCACGATCGAAGGCGACGCCTTCTCCGACGCCGTCAAGGCGGAAGCCATCGAGGCTATCAAGGCCAATCTCGGCCAGGTGGATCTCATCGTCTATTCGGTCGCCTCCCCGGTCCGCACCGATCCCAAGGACGGTGTCTCCTATCGCTCTGCCATCAAGCCCTATGGCGCTCCGGTGACCTCCAAGACCCTCAATACCGGCACCGGCGAAGTCTCCGAGATTTCTGTCGAACCCGCTACCGAGGAAGAAGCCGCCGCCACCGTCAAGGTCATGGGCGGCGAAGATTGGGAGCTCTGGATTGCGGCCCTCGCCGAAGCCGGCGCCCTCGCCGATGGCTTCCAGTCGCTCAACTACACCTATCTTGGCAGCGAGCTGACCTGGCCGATCTACCACAAGGGCACCCTGGGCAAGGCCAAGGGCGATCTCGACCGCGCCGCGTCAGCCATTCGCGCCGCCCATGGCGATCAGGCCGCCAACGTCGTCGCCCTCAAGGCCGTGGTCACCCAGGCCAGCTCCGCCATTCCGGTCGTACCGCTCTACGGTACCCTGCTGATCAAGGTCGAAGACGAAATGGGCCTGGGCGAAGGCCCCATCCAGCAAATCGACCGCCTGTTCCGCGACAAGCTTCAGGGCCAGGTCGCACTCGACGACGAAAACCGCATCCGCGTCGATGATTGGGAATTGTCCGAAACCATGCAGGCCGAACTGAAAAAGCGCTGGTCAGCCCTCACCACCGAGACCCTCCCCGCGCTGGCCGACCTGCCCAAGTATCGCGAGGAATTCCTTAAACTCTTCGGCTTCGGCCTCGGCGGCGTTGACTATAGCCAGGACGTTGATCCCCGGGTGGTGAACTAGGGTTCTTATCTCCCTCTGGGGCAGAGGTCGCCCCTCTTGGATCGGTGAGGGACAATGCGCAGATCTTTCAGTCGCCCACCCTCCCCTTGTAGGGAGGGAAGCGAGATGGGATTTGGCGCTCGCTAAGTCCGTGAATCGAGCAGGGTGGGGGTTTGTCTCCGCGAGTCAGATACACGCCATACCGCCACCCCTGATCCCTCCCCACAAGGGGAGGGTGTCGACTGGGAGACCGTGGCAATCAACACGTGCCTAAACCTTCGCCTTCCCCGCCTTGCTCACCAGCAGCTGATTGAGCCGCATCTTGTCGGCATCCACCACCTCGAACACGTAGCCCGCGGCCTCCACCTTATCGCCCTTGCGCGCCGCCCGCCGCATGCGATGCACGATGAACCCGCCAATGGTCTCGTAATTTGCCTGGGCCTCCAGATGCTTGATGCCCAGTGCCCTCGTCACATCCACAAACGGCGCCATGCCGTCCACCAACCAGCTACTATCGTCGCGTTTGAGGATGGCCTGCTCCTCGAACGGATTGGCCAGGCCCTGCATCAGCGCGCCCATCAAATCCTTGAACGTCACCACGCCCACGACCAGCGCATATTCGCTGACCACCAGCGCAAAGCCGGTGCTCTGCGCCTGAAACTCCGCCAGCACTTCCCACACATTGAGCGTATCGGGCACCGACAGCACGTCGCGCCGCGCCTTGGCAAAATCCACCTCTTCGTGCCGGTCGATCGCCGTCGCCAGCACGTCCTCGGCCCGCACACAGCCGATCACCGCATCGATGCCGCCATCGCAGATGGGATAATGCGAGAACGGGCGCTTGCGCACCTTGTCCTGCTGCACCGCCGGCGGGTCCTTGATGTCGAGATAGACGATGTCGTCACGAATGGTCATGACCGAGGTGACGCTGCGCAGTTCCAGCGCCAGCACATTCTCGATCAGTCGATGCTCGTTCTTCATCAGCACGCCTGACGCGGCCCCACCCGCCAGGATTAGTCGGAAATCGTCCGCAGTCACTTCATCGGCGCCCACTTTGGGCTCCAGCTTGAACCAGCCGATGATCACGTCCGACAGTTTGCCGAAAAACCACACTAGCGGCCGCAGCAACTTGACCGCAATTTCCGGAAACCAGACGACAGCCAGCGCCACTTCCTCAGGCACCAGCATCGCCACCCGCTTCGGCGTGAGATCGGCGAACAACACGAACAGTCCAGTTACCAGCACAAAGGCCAAGACCGACCCCACCGGCAGCGCCACATCCACACCGACGCCGAGCAATTCCAGCCCGCCGGCAAACACCGGCCCCAGCGTATCCTGACCTAGCGTACCTGCCAGGATCGACACCGCATTTGTGGCGATCTGCAGCGCAGTGATCACATTCCCCGCATCGGCCCGCAACGCCACGAAGCGCTTCGCCTTGGCATTCCCCGCCTCGGCCAGCGCCCGTATCCGCACCTCGCGCGCCGCCGCAAAAGCAATTTCAGACAGGGATATGATCACGCTGACCCCGATCAGGGTCGCGATCAGCACTATGCCAACGAGTGGATTCATGGGGTCAACGCGTAACTATGGCCGGGAGCGACCTTCTAACACGAGCCCGCCGACAAACAGAAATCCCGCCCACCGGCGTTCCCTCGGACTTGATCCTACGGCTATTCGCAACACGGCAAATACGCGGAAAGGCTCTCGGATCAAGTCCGAGGGCTGCGTGGCGTTTGGTGTGAACTGGGCCTTGCGGCCCTTACCCCGGCGGATACCGATGCTCGCCGCCCCGCCAGTCCCGCACGGTAAAGCATCCATCCCCGCCAGCAATCGCACTGGCACCGATATCCGCCTTCCCATATCCGCCTGGAATATCGAGAATATACGTCGGCTGCGCCAACCCCGAAATCCGCCCGCGCAACGCCGCCACCAGCTTCTGCCCATCCTCGATATCCATCCGAAAATGGCTCGTCCCCGGCGCCAGGTCGGGGTGATGCAGGTAATAGGGCTTTACCCGGTTCTCGACGAACGCCTTCATCAAGTCAGCCAGCGTCTCGACATCGTCATTGACGCCCCTGAGCAGCACCGACTGGCTGACCATGGCAATCCCGCCATCCACCAGCCGCGCAATTGCCGCCTTCGCCGCATCCGAAAACTCCCGCGGATGATTGGCATGCAACGCCAGATACGTGGTCTTGCTGCTGGCCCGCAGCGCCGCGACCATCGCCGCATCCACCCGCTCCGGCTCCACCACCGGCACCCGGGTATGAAACCGCACAATCTTGACATGCGCGATCCCAGCCAGCCGCTCCATGATGTCGCGCAGCCGCCGGGGCGACAGCACCAGCGGATCGCCGCCCGTGAGGATGATCTCCCAGATCTCAGGATGGCTCGCGATATAGGCCACGGCCGCATCGAGCTCATGCGCCGTCAACGTCCCCAGCCCCTGCGGCCCCACCATTTCGCGCCGGAAGCAAAACCGGCAATAGACCGGGCACACATGCACCGCCTTGAGCAGCACGCGATCAGGATAGCGATGCACGATACCCTCGACCGGCGAATGCGCCAGATCCCCAATCGGATCCGCCCGCTCCTCCGGCGTGATCACCAGCTCCGCCACGTCGGGCACAAACTGTCGCGCCATCGGGTCATCGGGATTGCCCCGATCGATCAACGCCGCCACATCAGGAGTAATGCCGATGGCATACTTCGCGGCAACCGCCTCAAGCCCAGCCGCATCCGCAACCAGCCCGGCATCTACCAACTCACCAACGGTCTTGATCGGCCGATGCACTGTCATGGCGAGCACCAAGCCCCCCACCCACCGCCCGTCACCCTCGGGCTTGCCCCGAGGGCTCTGCACTTACAAATCGCACAGCAATTATGGACCCCTCGGGGCAAGCCCGAGGGTGACGGCTGAGCGATCGAAGCTAAAAGGACCGCAACACTCATTGCGCCACCGGCGCCCACAGCACCGCCTCGATCCTCGGCGCACCCGTCGCCAGCATCACCAGCCGGTCAAACCCCAGCGCCACCCCGCTCGCCTCCGGCATCAGCTCCAGCGCGGCAAGAAAATCCTCGTCCAGCGGATAGCGCTCCCCATAGATGCGCGCCTTCTCCGCCATTTCACCAGCGAACCGCCGCCGCTGTTCTGCCGCATCGGTCAACTCGCCAAACCCGTTCGCCAACTCGACCCCGCAGGCATAGAGCTCGAAGCGCTCCGACACCCGCCGGTCATCGCCCGCCCGCCGGGCCAGAGCCGCCTCGGCCGCCGGATAACGATCGAGCACCGTCACCCGCCCGATCCCCAGCTTAGGCTCGACCTTCTCGGTCAACACGAGGCTGAACAGGTAGCTCCAGCTCCTGTCCTCCGGCACAGCAAGCCCCAGCGCCTGCATCTGCCCCGCCAGCTTTTCGCCATCGGTCACGCCCTCGCCATCCATCGTCGCCAACAGATCGATCCCTGCATAGCGCGCAAAAGCATCCACAACGCTCAGCCGTTCGGCCTCGATAAACGGATCGCACTCCCGCTCGCGAAAGCGCAGAACCTTGGCGTTCGTAGCCTCCGCCGCCAGCCGCAGCATCACGAGACAATCGTCGATAACAGCACCGTAGGCCTCGCCCGCTCGATACCATTCCAGCATGGTGAACTCGGGATGGTGCAGGGCACTCCGCTCCCGATTGCGCCAGACGTGGCCGAGACTGGCAATCCTCAGCTCGCCCGCCGCCAGCAGCTTCTTCATCGTAAACTCGGGCGAGGTGTGCAGATACATAGGACTCCCCACCCCGTCATTGCCGATCATGACCGTGCCGAAAGCATGCAGATGCGTCTCGTTGCCCGGCGATCGCTGCAGTCCCGGCGGATCGATCATGAGGAAATCGCGGCTCGCCAGATAGTCCCGCAACCGTGCCTCGATCCGTCCCCGTGCCAGCAGGATCGGCCGCCGGTCAGCATGCAGCGAGGGCGTCCACCAGGGTGAGGGCTGCGTGTGTTGCTGACTCATGTGACCTTTATGACGGCCGGGCTGGCGATTTTCGTCCAGATAGGATAGTTGGCGCACGAAAGTCTATTCCGGCGCCAAGAGCTGTATCCACTCGGCCCTGCCTCTACGACGCGCCAACGAGTTGAACAAGGAAGAATAATGGTCAAGGTCATCGCCTCCTCGCTGCGCAAGGGCAATGTCGTCGAGCAGGACGGCAATCTGCACGTCATCCTGACGGCTGAAAACGTCCACCCCGGCAAGGGCAATTCCATCACCAACGTCAACATGCGCCGCATCTCCGACGGCGTGAAGGTCGTCGGCCGCTGGCGCACCGTTGAAATGGTCGAAAAGGCCGACGTTGATGAGCGCGAATACGACTACCTCTACTCCGACGCCGAAGGCCACCACTTCATGGAGCCCGTCAGCTACGAACAGCTCGCCGTGTCCGATGACGTCATCGGCGACCAGAAGGCTTACCTCACCGACGGCATGAAGGTTTACCTCAAGACCTTCGAAGGCAACGCCATCTCCATGGAACTGCCGCAGCGCCTGACCTTCGAGATCGTCGAGACAGAGCCTGTGGTCAAAGGCCAGACGGCTTCCTCGTCCTACAAGCCTGCCGTACTGAACAATGGCCTCAAGGTCATGGTCCCGCCCCATATCGGCGTCGGCACCCGCATCGTGATCCTCACCGAAGACAATTCCTACGTGGAACGCGCCAAGGACTGATCTGCGGCGGCGCTTCGCGCCAACAAAACGCTCCAGTGGAGCGTTTTGAGCAGGTCAGGGCCGGAGAACTACGCTCCGCAGGGCCAAGGCCATCCTCAGGCACTATCTCAGCAAAACGGGCCCCTTCGGGCCCGCTTTCATTTATCCCCGATCTCTCCCGCCGCGTCGCGCCAATTGTCGTCGGCTCGCCCGGCCGGCGTACCTTCGGCCAGCCATCGGTCATAGGCCCGCTGCCGCACATGCATCTCCTTGGCCTTGAGCCAGTAATGCATGCTGCGCCCCTCCGGTCCTCCATCCTGCTGCCACAGGAAATAGGCCGTGCGCCTTATCGCCTCGGCCACGCCAGAATTCTTCCGCATAGGTTCGCCGCCGGTATCGGAGGGCGCGGACATCGGCCCGCACCCCAGGGGTATCAGGCCGCCTTTTGGTTCACATTGGCCTCCGCGACCTCGCTGAGCTTCTTGTCGGTGGCCACTTCCTCCTGCAGCGTCGCATCGAGCAGGGCGGCCGCATCCTTCATACCAAGCTGAAGCGCCCAGGTCTTGAGGGTGCCGTAGCGGGCAATTTCGTAGTGCTCAACTGCCTGCGCCGCCGATACCAACCCGGCATCCAGCGCCGGAGTGCCCTTGAAGTCCTCAATGATCGACTTGCCTTCCTCGATGATCCCCAGGATAGCATCGCAGGTCTTGCCGCGCGCTGGTTTGCCCAGCAGCTCGAAGATTTGCTCTAAGCGCTCGACATGCACCTCGGTTTCGGCCAGATGCTGCTCGAACCCGGCCTTGAGTTCGGGCGACGTTGCCGCTTTCGCCATCTTCGGCAGGGTCTTCACGATCTGCCGTTCGGCGTAGTAGATGTCCTTGATCGTATCCAGGAACAGGTCTTCCAGGTTCTTTTCGGCTGCCATTGCTTTTCTCCATGCGTGGGACATGACGCTGCCGCATGAACGGTCCGCACCGCTCAAAGTTCCTCTCTTGCCACGATCCTTCTGGCCTCGGAGCGCGCCCCGTCATAGGCTCGGTCAAACCAGTGATTGGCCCATCATGACCGCAACGCTCTACCCGGCCGGCTTCTACGAAAACCGCCGCGCCCATACTGCGCACGCCGCGTCCCGCATATTGGCCGCCCTGCCCGCCGCCCTGCCGCGCACCAGCATCGCCGATATCGGCTGCGGTACGGGCACCTGGCTCGCCGCCGCGCTCGCCGCCGGCGCGACGAGCGCTTTCGGCATCGAGGGTGATTGGGTCACGGCGTCAATGCTCGACGATCCCAGCATCGCTTTCCGGCCGGCCGATCTCGAACAGCCCTTCACCGGCCCCCGGGTCGACCTCGTTATGTCGCTTGAGGTTGCCGAGCACCTCTCGCCCGCTCGCGCCGATGGCTTCGTCGCCGATCTGGCAGCCATGGCGCCTGCCGTGCTGTTCAGCGCCGCCATTCCCGGCCAGGGCGGCGTCGGCCATCTCAACGAACAATGGCCAAGCTATTGGGCCGCCCGATTCGCCCACCACGGCCTGCGCCCTGTCGACATTATCCGCCCGGCCATTTGGACCGACGAGGCTATCCCCGCCTGGTATCGCCAGAACACCATGCTCTATCTCGACAACGCGACCCTGGCCCGCCTCCAGCTCGAGCCCGCCGACCCGGCCCTGCTCGACCGCGTCCATCCCAGCTTCTGGTCCCGCGCCAATCGCGAACTGCAATACGCCAATGCGCTGCCGGAATCGGAGGTGTTACGTCGGCGCCAGGAACAGGCTGCGCAGCAGCAGTAAGGAAGAATCCCCCCACCTACCCTCCCCCTGAAGGGGGGAGGTACCGCGCGGTGGATGCGGCGCGATGGTGCCGCAGACTCAATCAGTCCCTTCCCCTATCAGGGGAGATTAGGTGGGGTATCCGCCAAGACGCGCCTTCGCCGCTACCGCGTCGCCCACAGCAGCCCCCGCCGCAGGATCTCCCGCACCGGCCCACCCGCCAGCTCATCCGCCGTATGCGCAAGGGACGAGTAAAACACGCGTCCCTTGTCATGCATGGTCCTGAACACGACCGGCATCACCACATCCTTGCGCCAGGGATGAAACTCCCCCGTAAACGTGGTCGTCGCCAACACCTCAACCGCCGGGTCATAGTTCAGGTAATACTGCTCGCTGGTGTGCTCGAAGCTCTCGATCCCGGCCATGAACGGGTCATCGCCCACATCGACCCGATAGGTGATGATATTCCCGGGATGCTGCACCCAGTAGCAGCTCGCCGCATAGCGAAACGGCACCGAGCTGCGAAAGCTGGTCGCCAGCCCCATATGATACCCCGCCAGCCCGGTCCCGGCCTGGATTGCCTTGATCAGATTGGCCATCTTCTCGGGCGCCAATTGCCCATCGGTGATCACAGGCACGACCAGATCGTTGCTGCCGACATCGTCGGCGCCCAGCGCCTCATAATCGGGCGTCACCGTGACGGCAAAGCCCTCCGCCTCCAGCAGTTCACGCACCACATGTGCGCCCCGCTCCGGCGTATGCAGTTCCATCCCTCCCCAGACGATGAGGGCTTTTTTTTGTGTCACTGTCGGCACCCCTTCGAGACTTCTGTTCCACCGTCATTGCCCGGCTTGTCCGGGCAATCCAACTCGCCGAGCAAGCGGGCGCATGGATCACCCGGACAAGCCGGGTGATGACGATGGCCACGAGCTCAATGTAAGTTCACAGCCCAAATCCCACTGCCCGCGTTCGATGCACGCCTTTGGGCACGAACGCGAATTCCCCGGCCATCCCGAGCAGCTCGGCCGCCAGATGCACCACCGATAGCCACATCTCGGTGCCCTGCAGGCTTGCCGCCTGCCCGTCGGCAAAGGCAAAACCCTCGCCCGACATCCACCGCTCTTCGGCCCGCCCGATCACCGCCCGCGCAATCGCTTCGGCCTCATGGCGACGATGATCGGTCTGTTTCAGGCACAGCAGCAGCGGATGGATCGTGTCGAGCAGGTTGCAGGCCGTATAGGTGCGCCCCGAAAACCCGCCATAATTGCGATAGTTCAGCAGCACCGAGTCGATCGCCCGCTCGGCATTGGGCACCGGCAGCCCGAACTGCGCATAAGTCCCGCGCGTCAGCCGATAGAACCCATTGACTGGCTGCAACAATCCTTCCTCGGCTGTCGTCGATCCCCAAAGACCCGTCGCCCGGTCCTGCTTCAGTGCCAGCCAGCCAAACAGAGTTTCGCGCGCCCTGCCGGTCGAAAAGTACCGCGCGTTGAAATAGAGCGCGGTGCCGATCGCATCCACCGCCGCACCCGCACCCCAGGCCCGCTCGCGCCAACTCAGCTCTTCGAGCCAGTCGCAGAGCGCATCCGCCTCCAGCTCCACCGCCGCCACCGGATGGAGCGGCTGCCCGCCCAGCACTTCGATGGCATAGCCAACCGACAGCACATTGTAGAGCGCCAACCCATTGTCGCGCACCGCCTGTCCCGACGCCGGCGACTGATGCGGGTCGGGAAACAGCCCCGTCACCGGGTCCTGCAATGCCTGCAATTCAGCCAGCGTTGCCGCCACGTCCAGCTTATCGGGCACCGCTCCAAACCCGGCAGCAATCTCGATCGCATCATTGCGATGCCGCGCGCTCCGCCGCGCCGTGCCGTCCGCCTCGCGCGACACATACTCGTCGCCCTCGCGATAGTGCGCCAGCACCTCGGGCCATTGCGCCTTAGCCGCCGCGCCCAGCCGATCGAGTGCACCCGCCGCATCGGACCTGCTCGATTGCCCGCGATAGCGCACCACCTTGGCCGGCACCCCGCCAACAATAGCCAGCGGCGGCACGTCCTTGCTGACCACCGCCCCCGCGGCGATCACCGCGCCCTTGCCCACGGTCACGCCATCAAGCACGACCGCATTGGCGCCAATCCACACATCGTCCTCGATGGTGATCCCCAGGCTTTCATGCTTCTGCATATGAATGGGCACGTTTGGGTCATCGAACCCGTGATTGAATCCGACGATCGACACGTGGCTGGCAATCCGCACCCCGTCCCCGCAGCGCACCTTGCCCGAAATCATCGCATAGGGATTGACCGTGCAATGAGCACCAAACTCCACATCGCCCCGCACCAGCGCATGCCCGGCAATCCAACTGGCCTCACCAAGCATCAGATGCGTCGTAAAGATCGCCGCCTCAGCCGCCACATAGGCCGTCGGATGAAAACTGGCCCCCGCCATCTCCGCCCAATGCGCCTGCCGCGCACGGTGCTGGGGGGACTCGATATCGGCGGGCGTGCGGTCCCAGGTCAGGAACTGAAGTCGGGCCTCGTGCGTGGAGTTGATCTCCCCCGCCGCCGATGTGGGAACCTCCATCCTTGCCCCGCTCACCATCTTCCCCTCTCCCCTTGCGGGAGAGGGACGACATTTCTGCGTTCAGCAGAAATGTCAGGGTGGGGGGTGCTGCGCCCTCCCATGCCAGAAGCAAAGAAGAGGCCCCTCATCCGCCCTTCGGGCACCTTCTCCCGCAAGGGGAGAAGGAAGGGTCGCGCCTGCCATCCGTCTGTCACGCCAACCGCTCCAACAGCGCCGGCTCCACCTCAAACTCCATCGGCTTACCAGCCACGAACCGTTCCACTTCCTCGATCGCCATCTGTCCCAGCCGCAGCCGCTCCGTGCCTACCGCCCCGGCCACATGCGGGGTCAGAAACACGTTGGGCAGCTCATAGAACGGCGATCCAGCGGCCGGAATCTCCGGATCGGTCACGTCGATCACCGCATGGATGCGCCCGGTCTGCAACTCGGCGATCAGCGCCGCCTCATCGATCAGCGCGCCACGTGCCGTATTGATGAACGCCGCGCCATCCTTCATCAGCCGCAATTGCTGCGCGCCGATCATCGCCCGCGTCGACGGCAGCGATGGCGCGTGGATCGACACCACGTCCGACCGCGCCATCAGCGTGTCGAGGTCGACCAGTTCCGTGGTGCGGACAATGGGGTCATCCGCCGCGACGAAAGGGTCGAACAGCAGCACCGTGAAGTCGAAGGCTTCGAGAAACCTGGCCACCTTGCGCCCGATGCGCGACGCCCCCACCAGCCCCACCGTGCGGTGATAGTTGCCGATCGGCTGGTCCATCAGCGCGTAACTGCTGCGCCGTCCGGGGTCGGCGCGATAGTGGTCGCGCAGTTCGAACACCCGCTTGTTGGCATAGATGATCGAAGCCAACGTGAACTCGGCCACCGGCACCGCATTGGCATCAGCAGCGTGCGTCACCCTGATTCCCGCAGCATAAACCGCCGGGTCCAGCGTGAATTTCACCGTTCCGGCCGCGTGGGCGATCAACTTGAGCCGGGGCGCCGCCTTGACCACATCCGCCGTCACGACAGGGCTCCCCCAGCCTGTGACCAGGATGTCGATCTGCGCCAGAACTGCGCGGGCCTCAGCACTGTCGAACTCCTCCAGCGGCTCCCGCCGCACGATGTCGACAGTCCGTTCCAGTTGCGCCAGCGATTGGGTGTCGAACACATGTCGTGTTCGGTCTGCCAGCATGGCAAAGGCTAGTTTGGGTCGCATCAATCGCGCTCCGGCACCTGAATGGCGGTGACTTCAATACCCTCGCGGGCGAACAGCTTTTCGAGCTCGGCAAGATCGGGCGCTGCGGGCACCCGGCCCAGCGCCGCCTCGGCATCGGCTCCTGCTGGCATTGCCATCGCCGCCGTTACCAGCACCGTCGTTCCCGTCGGGAGGTCGCCCCGCAATTGCGGAACAATGCTCTTGGAGACGATGAGGTTCGTATTGGGCAGCGCCCGGAATGCCCGGCCCGCGCGCTTGCCACCAAGATCGACAATGGCGCTCACATCGGTCAGGCCCTTGGCTAGGCCTCGTCCCGCCTCGTCGATATAAATATCGGCGTTGAGATCGGCGCGCCCAATGGCAAAGCCGCCTTCCGTGGCATGCAGCGCCCGCGGCGTCGTGATGCGGTGCACCCTGATATGCCAGGGATTGGCCGGCAGCAGCCAGGTTTCCACCGTCACGTCATTCCACGGCTTCCACCGCGCGAACAGCGTATCGCCGGCGATCTGGGCAACTTCGTTGCTCTCGCGCACCCGGTAATGCAGCCCGTCATCGGTAAAGGCCAGCATGCCGTCGAAGGTGCCGCTATCATAGTCGCGGTCGTCCGACTCCACCGAAAAGCCGTAGCGCGAGGAATAGACGAACTTGCAGTATTTCTCGGCACCCTGGCGCATATGCCAGGTCTTGCGGCCAAACCGTACCTGCTGCCCGCTCGACAGCGCCACCACATTGCCCGGCGTGTGATACATCACCATGCCCGGATGCTTCAGCGGCACCGGCGCCGCATCGGTCACCGCCTCGCTCTCCTCCGCTATCCAGAACGGATGATCCTCCGGTAGCGCCAACGGCAAGAAGGCCTTGAGCGCCCAATAGGGCGAGCCGGCCGAATTATAGCTCTCGCTCATGAACAGGTTCGGATAGCCATAGCCGATCGACAGCACGCCATCGCGATGCGCGATCGGCTTGTCGGCCCACCAGCGCAGGTGGCGCATATACTGCCCCTTGATCTCGCCCCATGGCAGCGCATCGAGATCGGCAAAGGCCAGCGCCCCCCAGATGCCACCGCAGGCAAACCGGTAGGTCAGGCTTCGCCCGAACGCCAGCGTGCCGCCCTCGTCATCAAACCAGTGCCGGATATCCTTGGCGAAAACCGCCGCGCGTTCCCGATAGGCCGCGACCCTTTTCTCGTCGCCCTTGGCGAGCTTGGCGTAGATCAGGCCATAGAAATGCATGGCGAAGGGAATGTAATGATCCGCCCGCCGCACATTGCCGTCGCGATACCAGCCATCGCCCAGATAGAACCCGTCGAGCTCCTCAAGATACTTCTCGGTCAGCGACCGATCGAACTCGACACCACATTCCTCCAGCCCCAGATCGACCAGGATACGGAAGAACTTCCAGTTGTTATCCGCGTAATCAAAGCTGCGAGCATGCTTGAGGTATGCTGCCAGATTGCTTTTGGCTTTCTCGCTCAGCGGCTCCCAAACCAGATGCGGCAGCAACCGCATGGTGAAGCCGATCGCCGCCAGCTCGACCATGCGCTGGTCGGTGCTGTTCACCTGTCCCCAATATTCGGGATGCTCGGGGTCCGTGCCGTTTGCCAGACCCTGCCGATAGAGTTCCCAGTGGTCAAACTTGCCACCGCCCGCCGCCAGCGGCGTCAGCCCCCAGAGCGGCCGGGCGAACCCTTCGAGGTCGGCCGCCGCCCGGTCGAAATGCGCCCCGGCGCCATCGAGCCGCACCCGCGCCCCACCTTCCGAGAAGAACGGCAGCAGTGGATTGAACAGGTCGTGCAATGCCTTTTCGACATCCGCGCGCGTCTTGAGCGGGTTGCCGTGGAGCGGATTGGCGCTGGCCGGATCATAAGTCATTTGGTCTGGTATTCCTGTCTGGCAAATTGTGCCCAACCATCGTCATTGCCCGGCATGTCCGGGCAATCCATCTTCCGCTTGGGCCATGGACCACCCGGACGAGCCGGGTGGTGACGCCGGTGAGGTGTGAGGCACGTCTTCATAAGCGCCCTTCAAATCGAGTTTTTCGGCGAAATGGCAGGCCGCTTCCTGGGCTGTCCCGTTGATCGGGCGCAGTGCCGGTTTCTCGGTCCGGCAGCGATCCTCGGCATATTTGCAGCGCGTCTGGAACGGGCACCCGGCCGGGCGATTGCCGAGATAGGGGATTTCCCCCCGCACTTCCTTGGCCCGCCCCTTGCGCCGCAGCGGATCGGCGATCGGCAGCGCTTCCAGCAGCAATTCGGTATAGGGATGGCGCGGCCGCTCGAACAACATCTCGGTGGGCGCGTTCTCCACCACATGGCCGAGATACATCACCACCACCCGGTCAGCGATGTAGTTCACCACGCCCAGGTCATGGCTGATGAAGATGTAGGTCAGCCCGAACTCGGCCTTCAAATCCTCCAGCAGGTTCAGCACCTGCGCCTGGATCGACACATCCAGCGCCGACACCGCCTCATCGGCAATCACCAGCTTGGGGTCGAGCACCAGCGCACGGGCAATACCGATACGCTGCCGCTGCCCACCCGAGAACGCATGCGGATACCGCCCCACCGCCTCGGCCGGAATACCGACCTTCTCCAGCGTCGAGATCACCCGCTCTTCGAGTTCCTTGCCCTTGCAGATTCTGTGGATGCGCAGCGGCTCGGCGACGATGTCGAACACCCGCATATTGGGGTTGAGCGAGCTCATCGGGTCCTGGAAGATCATGCGAATATCCTGCCGCCATGGCTTGATCTCCCGCTTGTTCAGCGCCGTCAGTTCGACGTCGCCGCCCGACTTGGGGTGATACACCACTCGCCCCGCGCTTGATGATTGCGCCTTGATGATGCAGCGCCCTAGCGTGGTCTTGCCGCAACCGCTTTCACCAACGATGGCCAGCGTTTCGCCTGCCTCCACCGTCAGGTTGATATCGGTCAGCGCATCGAGCCGCCGCTCCGGCCCGAACCAGCCGCCGCTCAGCGTATAATGCTTGGATAGGTTTTCGACCGTCAGCAAGGCGCTCATGCGACTGCCTCCGCTGGTTGCTGCGTCAACAGGTGGCAGCGCGCATGATGCCCATTGCCGACATCCGTCCGCTCCGGCCGCACCGTTGCGCACGGCTCGAACGCATAGGGACACCGGCTGGTGAATGCACAACCCACCGGCCGGTCCTTGGGCGCCGGCACCGTGCCCTTGATCGGCGACAACCGCACCCGATCCGCCTTGCGCGCCATCTTGGGAATGGAGCTCATCAGCGCCTGCGTATAGGGGTGCTTGGGCGCGGCGAATACGTCGAACACGCTGCCCTGCTCCACCACATCGCCCAGATACATCACCGCCACCTCGTCGGCGATCTCGGCCACCACGCCCAGGTCATGGGTGATGAACAGCATCGCCATGCCGAAATCGGCCTGCAACTGCCGCAACAGGTCGAGGATCTGCGCCTGTGTCGTTACGTCGAGCGCCGTGGTCGGCTCGTCCGCGATCAGCAATTGCGGCGTGCAAGCCAGCGCCATGGCGATCATGGCGCGCTGCCGCAAACCACCCGAGAGCTGGAATGGATATGCATCCGCCCGCTCCCGCGCGCCGGGAATGCCCACCTGATCGAGCAAAGCCACCGTACGCTCACGCGCCTGTTTCGGCTTCAGCCCTTCATGGATCACCATCATCTCGTCGATCTGGTCGCCAATCGTATGCACCGGCGAGAGTGAGCTCATCGGCTCCTGGAAGATCATCGAGATCTGGTTGCCGCGGATTTTGCGCAGCGGCAGGCTGTCCTGCTTGAGCTTGACGATATCAGTCGCCGCTTCGCCCGCTGGTTCGAACAGGATCGAGCCGCGAGGAATATTGGCATTCTTGTCGAGCAACCGCAGCACGGCCCGGGCCGTCACCGATTTCCCGCAGCCGCTTTCGCCCACCAGCGCCAGCGTCTTGCCCGGCGTCAACGTCAGGTCCACCTGCCGCACCGCCTCGATATCGGCCTCGTCAGGCGACGAGAACACGATCGACATGTCGTTGATGGTGAGGATTGGTTTATCGGCCATGGGGGTCAGCGGCATCACGGAGGCCGTCTCCAAAGAAGTTCATGGACAGGATGATGATCACCACGCAGATGCCGGGCGTCAGCAGCCACGGCGCGGTCGCCAGCGTGCGGATATTCTGTGCGTCCTGCAGCAGCGTGCCCCAGCTGACGATCGGCGCCTGCAGGCCGAGACCGAGGAACGACAGTGCCGTCTCGGCCAGGATCATGCCGGGAATGGCCAGCGTCGCCGCCGCAATGATGTGGCTCATGAAGCTGGGCACCATGTGCCGCGTGATGATGCGCCAATCGCTGGCGCCATCGAGTTGCGCCGCCGTCACGAAATCCTCGGTGCGCAGCGACAGGAACCGCCCGCGCACCACGCGCGCCAGTTCGGTCCAGCCGATCAGGCTGAGGATCAGCGTGATGGCAAAATAGGTCTGGAGCGCGCTCCAGTCCTTGGGCATGGCGGCCGCCAGCCCCAGCCACAAGGGAATGGTGGGCATCGAGCGGATGAACTCGACCACGCGCATCACCGCGCTATCGAACCAGCCACCGTAATAGCCGGCAAAACCGCCGATAATGATGCCGAAGAACAGGCTGAGCGTCACACCGGCGAGGCCGATGGACAGCGAAATGCGCGTACCGTGGATCAGGCGGCTCAATAGATCTCGACCCAGCCGGTCGGCCCCGAGCACGTAGAACGGCGCTCGCGCTTCCGTCACGCCCACGAACTTGACCGACATCGGGATGATCCCCGCCAGCATATAGGGCTCGCTTGGCGCAAAGAACTGCACCGGAATTTCCGTCTCAGGATCAATCACGAACGTCCGCCGCATCGCCTTGGGGTCGACTTCGCTCTTGTAGCCGTTGACGTGGGGCGAGAATGACCACGAGCCATCCTCAGCGGTGGAGAAAAACTGGATGCCCTGCGGCGGCGCATAAGTATAGCGCGCGCTATATGCCGCCGGATCGGTCGGCGCCAGGAACTCGGCCAGCAACGCCACCAGGTAGAACAGCGCCACCACCCACAGGCTCACCAGCGCCAGCCGGTGCCGCTTGAAGCGGCGCCACATCAGGCCGAGCTGGCTCTCCCGCTTGGCGCGGGCAATAGCGACGGGTGCGGGTGCAATTGCAGTTGGGGTCATGGTTTCCACGGCCATTACTTGCTCCCGTACCGAATTCGGGGGTCTATCCAGGCCAGCAACAGGTCGCTCAGCAGGGTGCCGATGACCGTCAACATGCCCAGCAACATGATGATCGCGCCGGCGAGGAACATGTCCTGCGAGGTCAGCGAGCGCAGCAGTAGTGGCCCGGCTGTCGGCAGGTTCAGCACCACCGACACCAGCACCGAGCTCGACACCAGGGCCGGCAGCAGCCAACCGATGGTGGAGATCAGCGGGTTGAGCGCCACACGCACCGGATATTTCATGATGGTGCGAAATTCGCTGAGCCCCTTGGCCCGTGCCGTGGTGACATAGGGCTTCTTGAGCTCATCGAGCAGGTTGGCGCGCAGGATGCGGATCAGCTCTGCCGTTCCCGCCAGCGACAGCACCAGGATCGGCGCCCAGGCATGGCTGAGAAAATCCCAGACGCGGGGAACGCTCCAGCGCGCCGTCTCGAATTGCGGCGAGAACAGCCCGCCAATGGTCTCTCCGAACCAGATGAAACTGAGATACATCAGGATCAGCGCAAAGAAGAAATTGGGAATGGCGAGGCCCAGAAAGCCTCCAATGGTGGCGAGGTAATCGCCGAGCGAATATTTGCGCACCGCCGCATAGATGCCGATCGGCAGCGCTACCAGCCACATCACGATGACGGCCAGACCTTCGAGCAGGATGGAATTGCCCAGGCGACCCCAGATCAACGTCGTTACTGGCGCCTTCCACTCAAAGCTCTGCCCGAAATCGCCGCGCAGTACGATGCCGCTGATCCATTTCCAGTACTGCACTATGTAAGGCTGGCCGAAGCCATATTGCTGGCGCAGCGCCTCGATCGTCGCCGGATCAACCCGGTCGCCATTGGCCGACAGCGTCGCCACATAGGTTGTGAGGTAGTCGCCAGGCGGCAGTTGGATAATGGCAAAGGCAACGAAGGACACCGCCCACATCGTCAGCACCATCGCGATCAGTCGGTTCGCTATGAAACGCAACATGGGCGTCTCCTGTTCATCAAACTCGGGGCCCACCCCTCTCCCCTTGCGGGAGAGGGACGACCTGACGCGTTCAGCGGAAGGCCAGGGTGAGGGGGTGGATTGGCCCGGATATCGGGGCTTCCGACACCCCCTCCTAGCCTCCCCCCATCAAGGGGGAGGTACTGCCCGGTGCATACCGCCTATCTCGCCCAACACTCGATCGGCATTTCCCCTTGATGGGGGAGGCCGGGAGGGGGTGGAGCAACTCGCACCGGCTTGGTTATTCAACCCCTCGCGGCACGGGGAGCGCCGCGAGGGGCGGGAGGCCGTTACTCAGCGGCGAAGTACCACTGGAACGGATCGTATGGCGCCGGGGTCGGGAACAGGTAGGCATGCAGCATCGTCGGGGCGATGTTCCGCATATTGTTCTTGGCGATGTAGTAGCCGTTGCCGGGGAGGCTGACGCCGATCACTGGGAAGTTCTCCTTGGCGAGCGCCAGGATCTGCTTCATCAGGTCGTCGCGCTTGGCGGCATCGCCTTCGCTGCGCAGCTGGTTGTAGAGGTCCATCTGGGTTTTGACCCATTCGACCGGCTCTTCGGCGATTTCCGGCGTCGAGCCATTGAACCAGGCCTGCCAACGGAAGGCCCACACGCTTTCGCCACCCGACGGCATGTAGTAGCGCGGCTCCTGGATCACATCGAGACCACCGTCGCCCTGCCAGATCTGGGCGTCATAGTCGCCGAGCGGACGCTTGTCGTAGTAGAGCGTGCGGTCGATATTGTTGACTTCGATGTCGATGCCACCAGCCTCAAGCTGAAGCTGCAGCAGTTCCATCATGTCAGTCCATTCCGTACGGAACGCGGCAATGGTGTCGATGGTGATGACCAGCGGCGTGCCGTCGGCAAAGGTATAGAAGCCATCGGCATTCTTGGGCCCAAGTCCTGCCGCCTGGAATGCCGCGTCAGCCGCCTCCGGGTCGAGCTCGGTGTATTGCTTGGCCATTTCCTCGTCATAGAACGGCGATTCAGGGCGCGGCGCCGCCTGGAAGGGCTCGCCCTGCCCGGTAAAGACCACGTCGATGATTTCCTGCCGGTCGATCAGGTGGCTGATGCCGATGCGGAAGTCCTTGTTCTGGAACAGTTCGGCCCGCTTGGGGTCGACATGGTTCATATTGAACTGCAGCACCATAGTGTTCATGTTCGACGGAATGTTTTCGCCCAGGCGATAGTCACCGGCCTCCTGGCCATCGAAGAACAATGGCTGGTTGGCAACCGTGGCAATGTGGCGATCCTGGAAGTCGATCTCGCCATTGAGCGCCATCAGCGTCAACTCTTCGAGCGAGTCGGACACACGCATGTCGAGCCGGTCGATATAGGGGAGCTGATTCCCTTCGGTATCGACCTTCCAGTAGTAGGGATTGCGCACGAAGGTGACGCGGGTTGCGTCGCCCGTCAGCGGCTCCTCGACCATCCAGGCATTCATGAATGGCAGTTCGGGATTGGCGAAACGGATGGTTTCCGTTGCCCACGAGCAGCGGTTGGTCATCCACAATTCCCAGGTTTCAAACCCGGCGGCCTTGGCTTCCTCGGCGGCATTGGGATTGTACTTGGGATAGAACTGGCTGCAGTAATCCTTGCTCAGCGACACCACGGTCAGACCGTTGATCGAGGCCAGCTCGTCCATGATCACGCCATTGGACTTCTCGAAGACGAATTTGAAGGTCGTGTCGTCGACCACTTCAACGGTGACCGGATTGTTCGGGTTCTTGATGAAGGTGCCGGCGCCATAGGTCGGCTCGCTCATCAGTTCGACTGCGAAAGCGATGTCGGCGCTGGTGAACGGCGTGCCGTTATTCCACTTGAGGCCTTCACGCAGCTTGAACGTATAGGTCTTGGCGTCCTCGCTGATTTCCCAGCTTTCGGCCAGGTTCGGAATGATCTGCTTCCATTCGCGGTCGTAGCGGACCAGACCGTCATAGGTCACGGTGCGCCCGATCCAGGCATTATCGAGGCCGCCGCGCAGCGCGCTGCGCCAGGTGCCGCCATAGGTGCCGACGCTTTCCACCGGTGTCACCACCAGCGGATTGGCCGGCAGGCGTTCGGCGACGGGCGGCAACGTGCCGGCTGCCACGGCCTCGTCGAGCATTGGCGCCTGCTGTTGGGCGAAAGCTGCACTGCCCAGCATCAGCATGGCGGTGAGTGCGCCGGTAACGACGCGCCCGGCATGCATGCCTGACCTAAGTCGAGTCTTGTTCATGAATGTCTCTCCCTTGCGGCCGTCTGCTTCCGGCCCGGCGCCTCGTGACGCGATTTGCAAGTTAAGAGACATTTTGCGTCATCGCAAGCATTTTGCGCAAATCACGCAAATAACGCAAATTTGTTCATTTTGCGTCGAAATGACAGGCACATAGGCTGCGGAAAACGCCGGTTGGAGGTTGTAGGGAACAGCGGTTAGTTGGCGGGTTGATGGGCAATGCGGTGTCACATCGATGCCATGCGACGGTTTCGGCACCGCTGCCTAAATCGAAAAGACCGTCTCGCCCGGCACCATGGTGACGCCGATTTCCAGCTGCTGCGGCGCTGTCTCGCCATCCATATGCTGCTGCAAAAGCCGCACCGCGCCGCGCCCGATCGCCTCGCGATCGACCCTGATCGTGCTGAGCCTTGGCGTGGTCATCGCAGCGATCGGCAGGTCGTCGAAGCCGATGATCGAGAAGTCCGGCGAGATGGATTTGTCCCCGCCATAGAGCGACTCCAGTATCTCCACCGCCGCTATGTCATTCCAACTGAACAGCGCTGTCACGTCATGCTTTCCGGCCAGCAGGTCGGCCAGCAATTGCTGGCTCTGCACGTCCGCATTGTAGACCACCGTTCCCACCGTTCCCGGATTTGCCGCAATCGCCGCCTGGAAGCCGCGCTGCCGCAGCAACAATGTCGGCCGGTGCTTCTGGGCATAGTGCATGATCCGAGTGTGGCCAGCATCGATCAACCGCTGCGTAGCCATGAAGGCCCCGTAGAAATTGGCCGGCGACACCGAACTGACCCGCATCTGCGGGTCGCTGCCATTGACCAGCACCACCGGCACGGCGGTCTCGGCAGACCACGCCAGTAATTCGTCCCAGGCATCGATTCCCGCCAGCAACACGCCACCGGCATCGCTCTGCGCGGCCTGCCGCTTGATCATGTCAAGCGTCACGGTAGACTCGTTGACCAGCCGCACGTCGAGCATCATGCCGGCATCCGCCGCCTGTGCCCGCATGCCCTCGACAATGCCGAAATAGAACCCGGCCAGCCCGCTGGTCGCGCTGCCCAATGGCACCAGTGCCACCGCCCGCTTGTCCCCGCTCGCTGCGCTCGTGTTGTGCTTGGATTTGTACCCCAGCGTGCGCGCCATGCGCTGCACATCGCGCCGGACCGCGTCGCTGATGCCAATTTCATTGGCCAGCGCGCGCGAAACCGTGCTCACCGAAACGCCGAGGCGCTCCGCAATATCGGTCTGGTTCGCACGCTTCTGCTGTGCCACGGCTCTTGCCTCGCTTCTTCTCTACGCAATATTTGCGTTTTTTGAGCAAAGCAAGTCCTTGCGAGCACTTATCCTACATTCCGAACCGCTGCCCCAGCCACACCATCTGCGCCCGATCCTGGAAAGCCTGGCCGCCTTCGTGGTTGTTGAACTCGTATTCTTCCATCGTCTTGTCCGCCCCGGCATAGGCATTGTAGGCGCCATAGACCGTCGATGGTGGGCAGATATCGTCCATGACAGCCACCGAGAACAGCGCCGCCGCCGTCGCCTGCCGTGCAAAGTTGACACCATCGAAATAGTTGAGCGTTTCGAATACTTTGGCCTTCTTGTCGCGATGCTGCGCCAGGAACCTCACGATTTCCAGATAGGGGTCGCGGCTGGCCTTCTGCACCGCGCGCGGATAGTCGCAGAGGAACGGCACGTCCGGCATCACCGCCCTGACGCGCCGATCGATCCCGGCCACCGCCAGCGATATCCCACCGCCCTGGCTGCCGCCGCAAACCGCGATCCTGTCCGCATCGACAAAGTCCTGCGCCACCAGCGCATCGATCGCCCGCACCCCGTCGGTGAACACGCGCCGGTAATAGTAGTCGTTCTTGTCGAGGATACCCTTGGTCATCATCCCGGGAATTGACGGCTGGGTACCAACCGGGTCCGGCGTCGCACCGACGCTCCAGCTGCTGCCCTGCCCGCGCGTATCCATGCGGAAATAGGCGTAGCCCGAGGCCGCCCAGTGCAGGCTCTCATGCGGAAACCCACGCCCGCCGCCATAGCCGAGATACTGCACCACCAGCGGCAGCCGCCCGCTGCGATTGACCGGCAGGACCAGCCAGCCCTTGATCGGGTGCCCGCCAAAGCCCGGGAAGGTCACATCGAACGCCTCCACCACCTTCAGCGTGGTGTCGGCCTTGACGATATCGACCGCTCCGCCGGCCGCCCGCGCCTCGGCTATCGTTTCGGTCCAGAAATCCGAGAAATCCCCGGGGGTCTGGACCCCGCTATGATAGGCGCCGAGTTCGGGTTGCAGCAGGTCGGGAAAGGGCATGAGCATCCTCGTATGGTTGCGCCGAGCATGCACGGCCTGGCGCTTCCATACCAGTCGGCGACGGCAACTTGGTCACAACAAATCCGCGTGGAATCATCGCCCCGAGGCGCCGGGCCGCTTGAATATCTCAGTCAGGGCCAACAGGGCGACCAGATGAATGTTCTCGGTGGTCTTCGGGTCTTTCGCGCAGCGGACGAACGACGATACCGTGAAGCGCACGCCCTCGCGATTGCCGCTCGCGGTATAGTGCAAGCGGCGGAATACCGGATCGTAGCGGGATGCCGTCACGCGAAAGTCCATTTGCCTCATCACTCACGCCGCCGGATGGCCGACAGCTCAAACCCTGCGGGATTCCCCCTCGCCTCAGGTTGACTCAGTTGCACGAAATAGGAAACTCACTTCCACATCAGCTGCGCACTTCCGGGACTTCGCCGAGGCCACCCCGGTTGCCGGCCGCACCATGCTCACCGGGACGCGGGAAGCGCTCCGCGTGACCGCTGTCGTCGACGACGCACCACGCTTCCAGATCGGCGACAAGGTCCACTTCGTGCTACCGGCAACACCCGCTGCCTTGTTTGCCCCAAGCATCGCGCTAGAGGCTCTTCCATGTCTGTCTTCAGTGTTTACGCCCGTCCGCTGGCAAAGCGTTTGGCAACACTTGCGGACCGCCGGTATGTGGCTCTTTCCCGGAACACTCATCGTTCTCGGTACGATCGACGCCCTGACCAATGGCCGCAGCCGAAACTGGCCCTTTCGCGACCGATAGAAACGCTAGCGCCGAATGCAACACGGCCGCCCCTCATTTCGAGAGACGGCCGTTTGACGAGTTCGCTGAAATCATTCAGCTAAATTTGGTAGCGAAGCCCAGATTTGAACTGGGGACACACGGATTATGATTCCGCTGCTCTAACCAACTGAGCTACTCCGCCATAAGGTCAGCACGGGTTCCCCGAGCGACGCGCACTAACTAAGTTTAGCACGCCCCCCTGTCAAGCCGCTAGCCCGCCTCTTTCAACGCCGCGCATACATGCCGGCAATCGCATCGCGCACCAACGTTAGATCCGCCTCGAACTTTGCCTGCTCGCGAGCCTTCACGTCCGCATCTGGAATGCGCAGCAGATAGGACGGATGGTTGGTGACGAAGAGCAGTGTGCCGTCGTCGAGGGTAATCGGGCTGCCGCGCAGCTTGCTGATGGTCGCCGCCTTGCCCAAGAGGCTATATGCTGCGGTTGCGCCGAGCGCCACGATGACCTTGGGTTTGACGAAACCGATCTCGAGCTTGAGCCAGAACTTGCAGGCCTGAACCTCGCCGCCATCGGGCCGCTGGTGAATGCGGCGCTTGCCGCGCGGCTCGAACTTGAAGTGCTTGACCGCATTGGTGACATAGACGCGACTGCGGTCGATGCCGACCTTCGCAACCGCCGCGTCGAGCACCTTGCCGGCCGGTCCGACAAAGGGCTTTCCCGCCAGGTCTTCCTGATCGCCAGGCTGTTCGCCGACAAACATGACTTCGGCGTGCTCGGGCCCTTCGCCGAACACCGCCTGCGTGGCATTTTGGTGAAGCGGGCAGCGCCGGCAATCCTGGACGGCAACGCGGGCTTCAGCAAGGCTGGCGATTTCGGCTGAATCTTCAGCAGCTTCCGGCGTCCGAGCCTGCTGCCGGAGGTGGCGCGAGGGCGGTTGCGTCGCCGTGCGCTCGATCATCTCTGCCTCCATCTGTCTGGCGCCTCGGATCAGGGGTGCAATGAGCTCGGCCTCCGGCAGGTTGCGCCAGTACTTGACCGGCATTTCCGATTTCATCATCGAAACCTTGAGCCGGGCCGGATTGAAGATGGAGGAAAAATACGTCTTCCAATCGGCCTCGACCGCGTCGTCCAGCGGGACGTCGGAGCGCTGGCCGCCCGGGCCGAACGCAAGGCTTTCGCCGTCCCAATAGGCGCTGCGATAAGGGGTGACGATAGCCCAGATCATGCCATCGAAGCGTCGCGCAAAGAAAGGCGCGGTCGCCTCCAGCGTGTAGTGCTCGGGCTCGAACCAGGCGGCATAGCGCTCGAGGCCAGAATCGTCGGCGATGGATTTGAAGCGCACAAAGGCCTTCATCTTGTGGCTGTCGCGATGCACCGCCGACACCCACTTGGTGAGCGAACCAGTATCACCTGACGCCGCATTCGCCAGCAATTGCCTGTCGCGCTGCAGGTCCCACAGCAGGCGATAGAGCACGGCGAAGCGCGCGGGATCGCTGTGGCAGATGGCCTGCTCGGCCAGATCGAGGAATTGGCGGGGGACAAATCCCACTGGACGATCAACCTGCCGCACTACTGGCGGTTCCACGCTGTCGAGAAGACCGCTCGCATCATCCTGCATGCGCCACTCGACCTCATCGGGGGATAGGTCGACCGCCAGCAATTGCCGAGCATGGCCACGCCACTCGGCAAAATCGTTAGGCGATTGCAACCGGACGACATGCATTAGAACAGGCTCAACTGCTCGGGCTCCGGCGTCAGCCGGGCCCGCAGGCGGTGATCGTCGGTCAACCCGCCGGGATTCCAGTCGGCGGCCTCGATGAATGGGCGCACCTTGTCGATCGAACCGGCAATGCGCGCCACGTCGTCGAGCCGCAGGCGATGATGCCGGCGGGTGGAAAGAATGCGGTCGATGCTGCGCGTCCCCAGCCCTGGCACGCGCAACAGCATCTCGCGATCGGCCCGGTTGACGTCCACCGGAAACCGCGCCCGGCTCTTCAGCGCCCAGGCAAGCTTGGGGTCGATATTGAGATCGAGCAATCCATCCTGCCCGCCGGCAATGATCTCGGGCACGTCAAAGCCATAGAAGCGAATGAGCCAGTCGGCCTGGTACAACCGATGTTCCCGCATCAATGGCGGCGGCCGCAGCGGCAATCGGGAACTGGCATCGGGAATGGGCGAAAACGCCGAGTAATAGACCCGGCGCAGCCGGTACCCCGAATAGAGCCCGGCCGCACGATTGAGGATGGCCCCGTCATCGGCCGCGTCGGCGCCGACGATCATCTGTGTCGATTGGCCCGCCGGAGCGAACTTGGGCGGCTTGGCTCTCGCCTTCTTGTCCGGCTCGGCCTCGTCGAGCTTGCCGCGCACACGGGCCATGGCGGTGCGAATTTCGCTTGGCTTCTTCTCCGGCGCCAGCACTTGGAGACCGATATCGGTCGGCATCTCGATATTGGTCGAAAGCCGATCCGCCCACCGCCCCGCCTCCGCCAGCAGTTCCGGCGCCGCATTGGGGATGATCTTGAGATGGATATAGCCGGCGAAATGGTAGTCCTCGCGCAGCGACCGCGCCACCTGCACCAGCTCTTCCATCGTATAGTCCGGCGACCGGATGATGCCCGAGGATAGGAACAGCCCTTCGATATAGTTGCGCTTGTAGAAGTCCAGCGTCAGCCGCACCACCTCCTCGACGCTGAACCGCGCCCGGGCGACGTTGGAGGATGAGCGGTTGACGCAATAGATGCAGTCGTAGACGCAGAAGTTGGTCAGCAGTATCTTGAGCAGGCTGATGCAGCGCCCGTCCGGCGCATAGGAGTGGCAAATGCCGCTGCCCTCGGTCGAGCCGATGCCGCCCGTACCGGCGCTGTTGCGTTTTTCCGAACCGCTGGAGGCACAGGATGCATCATATTTAGCGGCATCGGACAGGATCGCCAGCTTACGACGCAAGGTCAGCGCGGTCATTTCTGTTCCCTTTATGTTCATGGAACAGATAGCGCAGATCACGGATTCGGCGCATGTCAAAATGACATGTGTCCGGGATTTGTGATCGACGTAGCGCCAAGCGCGAGACCAACCGGCGAAGTTCGCCGGCTGGCCGTCATCTCATGAGCGGGCGAGAATATCCTTGGCGCCGGCAACCAATTGCTCGCCGCCTTCCTGCGGCGTCTTGGCCCCGAAACCGATTTCCTGGCTCAGTGTCCGCAGCAGCGATAGATCGATTTCGCCCGCCGCGGCTGGCGGCGGCGGCGGAATGTCGCCCATCAACGGCCCCAGATTGTCGAAGAAGTCGATGGTGACGCGCTCCAAGTCGGAGAGATCGCCGACGATGTGTTCGCGGGACGCGGCCGAACACGGAATGCCACGCTCGAGACCCAGCAGCTTGGCCGCCCCCAGGTCGCGGACGAAGAAATTCGCCAGATCCACCGCACGGTCCTTGGCGGTCGAGTTCTGCGACAGCGTCCAGAACATGGTGGGCTTGCGATAATGCCCGCCCGCCCCACCGGCCTCGGCCAGCGGCATATTGGTGACGGTGAGCTTGTCCTGCGCCAAAGCCTGGTAGGCGATGAGTTCGTTGACGCCGGTAATGCCCGTCGCGGCGCGCCCGGTGATCAGCATGCTGGTATCGATCGTGCCGGTGGACAGCGCCTGGGTCTCGGCGGTGACGCAAGCCTGCTTGTCGCGCAGATCGGCCCAGAGCGTGAACCATTCGGCGGCATCTATAGCCTCGAAAGCCAGCTCACCCTCGGGCGTATAAAGCGCCTTGCCGCGCTGGCGCAGCCAGTTTTCCAGTGCTGGCTCGCTGCCCGAAGCATCGAGCAGCATCCGCATCTCGCCATTGGCCGCATTGAAGGCCTCCGCCATTCCGGCAAGATCGGCATAGGTCGTGGTGGCGCCCGGAACCGGCAGTCCGGCCCGCTCGAAGGCGCTGACATTGGTCTGAAGACAGAAGCCGCCTGCCCCCAGGCTCACGCCATAGAGCTTGCCATCGACCTTGCCGGCCGCAACCTGGTCGGCGTCGAAATCGCCAAGGTCCAACACGTTGCCCAGATAGTCGTCGAGTGGCGCCAAGACGCCGCGCCGGCCGTATTCGACGATATAGCGATAATCCATCTGGATCAGGTCAGGCGCATTGCCGCCCGCCATCTGCGTTGCCACCTTGGTCCAGTAATCGTTGAACCCGAGGAATTCACTGGCAACGGCCGCCTCCCCGCGCGCTTGCTGGAACAGGTCGAACACCGCGAATGTGCGGTCGGCACGCGCCTGCCCGCCCCAGAAGATGGCGCGGAGCGCCTCCTGCTGCGCATGGGCGAGCCCCGGGAGCACCGACGCCCCCATCAGCGCGGCCGCCCCTTGCAGCCATTGCCTGCGATTGATCGTCATTTCGTCTCCTCCTGGCTCTTTTGAGCATTGATCTGGGCGAGCTGCCGGTCCTCTCCCGGCGTCGTGCCGAAATAGGATTTGTACTGGCGCGAGAAATACTGCGTGCTCGAATAGCCCAGCAGCGAGCAGATCTCGCCGATGCTCATCGAGGTGGTCTGCAACAGGTCGCGCGCCTTGAGCAGCTTGGTCGATTTGACGAAACGCGCCGGGCTGACCCCGAATAACCGCCGGAAGGTGCGGGTGAAATGCGACCGGCTGCGAAAGACATGGTCCGCCAGCTCGGCGATATCGTCATGTTCGGCCGGCATTTCGAGCACCTTGTTGGCCAGTTCAATGACGTCGCGATCGAGGCGCGACGTCGGCGCATCCGATTGCTGCATCTGCCGGGCCGCCGCATGCAGATCGTCGAGGACGGCCCGTAGCAGCGTCGCCGCGCGCCGGCCGGTATCAGCCATGCCCGCCAGCTCCGCTGCATGCAATTGCACGATCTTGCGCGTCACCGCGTCGATGAACAGGAAGTCGGGCGTCCAGCACCAGACCGGCGGCAGTGGCGCGTCCGAACCGGCATAGCTATAGTTGAGAAACGTCACCCCCAGCCGGTTGGCCGGGTTGTGGCTGGCCTGATAGACGCCATCGGGCCGCATCACACAGATCATGCCCGGCACCAGCGCAATCCGCTCACCCGCCGGCGTCAGCAAGTCCCCCTCGCCGGCCCAGATGAACCAGATCCGGTAATTGTCCTTTTTGGACGCATCCGAGGTGAAGCTCCAGGATGGGTCGCACAGCATGCGCCCCACCGGCGCCCGCAACACGACGCCCGGGACATCCGAACCTGCTTCATCGGAAATGGCGGGGTTCAACAGGTTGCGCCGGCCCCCTCGCCGCCAAAAATCGCCAGGCGTTCGGCCGGGTCGCTGGGTCGAGCCTGCTGGTCCATGTAGTGAAACTGCAGGGCTCGCCGCCGCTGCCCCGAATTGTTCGACGGCGTGCCATGCGGAAGCAGCCCGTCGAAGAACATGCCGTCGCCTGGCCGGAGCGGAAACGCCACCGAGCGCTGGCCGGCCATGTCGGTGTCGCAGATTTGCCAGTCCCGCCGGCGGAAATGGTGCATCGGCCCGGCCAGGTGGCCGCCATCGAGCACCTGCATGCAGCCATTGGCAATGGTCGCCTCGTCCACCGCGATCCACACCCCGACAATGCGGGTGCCCAGCGGATAGTCGAAAAAGGCGTGGTCCTGATGCCAGGGCTTTTCGCGCCCGCCATGCGGGGGCTTCAGCAGCGCCATGTCCTGGAACAGTCGCACGTCGCGATCGAGCAGGTGCCGGCAGATCGCGCCGATCCGCTCGCCCAGCGCGATCTGCGCCAGCCGATCCTCATACGGCACGAAATCGTAGAGCTTGCGCACCGCATCATAGCGCTCCTGCGCGCTCATCTGCTCGACGCTATCCTGATAGCTCTTCTCATAGGACACACCTGAAAACACCGGCACGCGGCCATAGATCAGGTCGTCGATCGCATTCTTGGCATCGTCCAGTTCGCGCGCATCCAGCAGGCCGGTGACCGAGAGCCAACCATGCTGGCGGTAGTGGCTCCGCGACGCCTCGGTCAGCGCTTCGGCGATCTCGACGCGCGGCGCCACCGCCTGCGGATCATAGAGCCCCTCCTGATAGGTCCCACCCTGTTCCTGGTCGAATTGCAGCATCGTTCCGCCCATCCCTGTCCGCGTCATTGTCGCGTCACTGGCATGGATGTTGGTTCAAATATCCCGCAAAACCAAGGCTACGAAGGCGGCAGAGTTGTGCACGATTCGCGCATAGTGCACCTTGATCGCCAGTCAGGGTCGGGCCGATCGTTCGAAAATCGACACCAGTCTGTTGGAATTGTCGCGCTGCACAAACCAAGGGCCATCGACTACATCTTGATCAACGGAGCGCGATACCTCGCGCCAATCAGGAGACACACCATGACACTCGAACTCGGAGGCATCCATCACCTCACCGCGGTTACCGCAGAAGCGAAGAAGAACCTCGCATTCTATACCCAGACCCTGGGCATGCGGCTGATCAAGAAGACCGTCAACCAGGACGACACCACGGCCTATCACCTGTTCTATGGCGACGGCGTGGCCTCGCCCGGCGCCGACCTGACGTTCTTCGATTTCGACGCCCCGCGCGAAAGCCGTGGCAACCACACGGTTGGCCGCACCGGCCTGCGTGTCGATAGCGAGGACAGCCTGAACTGGTGGAAGAACCACCTGCAGAACCACAATGTCGGAACCAGTGCCATCAAGGAACGCAATGGCCAGCTTTCGCTCGACTTCGAGGATTTCGAAGGTCAGCGCTTCCGCATGGTCATCGACAGCGCAAACAAGGTGGTGCCCTGGGCCAGGTCGCCCGTACCCGCGGATCGGCAGATCATCGGCCTTGGCCCCATCACCCTGTCGGTGCCGCGTCTCGACCGCACCGAAGCCGTGCTGACCCAGGTAATGAACATGCGCAAGGTTCGGGAATACCCGACCACCAGCCACACCCCGGAAACCCACGTGTTCGAAATGGGCCCCGGTGGCCCGGGC
This sequence comes from Devosia lacusdianchii, assembly GCF_022429625.1. Lineage (NCBI taxonomy): Bacteria > Pseudomonadati > Pseudomonadota > Alphaproteobacteria > Hyphomicrobiales > Devosiaceae > Devosia > Devosia lacusdianchii. The sequence continues at coordinate 3,274,747 of NZ_CP092483.1, forward strand.
GCTGAAATCCACGTGGCGGTCGACCCGAGCCTGCCCATGGCCCGGCCAGGAGCCGGTGGCGTGCACCACGTCGCCTTCCGCACACCGGACCAGGATAGCCTGCGCCAATGGATCGAACGGGTGACCCAGGCGGGCATTCGCTCGAGCGGAGAAGTCGAGCGCTTCTACTTCACCTCGCTCTACTTCCGCGAGCCCAATGGCATCCTGTTCGAGATCGCCACCGACGTCCCCGGCTTCGCCGCCGACGAGCCGATGGAAACCCTGGGCGAAAGCCTGGCCCTGCCGCCCTTCCTTGAAGGCCGCCGCGCCAGCATCGAAGCCGGGCTGAAACCGCTGGTTTGAAATGCGTGGGTGGAGCTGGATGAGCCCCACCCACAATCGCTTCCTCCGGACTTGATCCGCGGGTCACTGGCAACACCTGCTGCACAATGAGAGACCCCCGGATCAAGTCCGGGGGAAGCGGTTGTGAATGCGATGGATCCGTGGCAACCCGCTACTACTGCGCGGGCGTCCCTTCGACCATGGGCACCGTGACGTCGATATCCGGCGCTGGCGCCTTGGCATCCGGCTCCAGCATCGCCGCAGTCTTGATCAGCTGGATGAACTCGGCGCGATAGCCGCTTTCGTCCTCGCCACGGCCCGAACGCGCAAGGTCGGCGATTTCCGTCCACTTCATGGCGGTGCCGTAATTGCTGTCCTTGAGCTTCTGCCCGAAGGCGGCCACGGCAGCGGCAAACCGCATGTCGTCGCTCACCGCACCAATATCGCCATAGACCACGTCGGATGTCACTGGCTGCTCGATGAGCTGGCTGACATCGCTCTCGGGCAGCTTGTAGCGCATCTTGAGGAAGGCGATCTCACCGCCGTCAGAAGCAGCCGCCTCGGCAGTCTGGCCGTAGCGCAGCGGATCGACAAGCTCGGCGCCAGAACCGACCGGGGTAATCTCATAGATCGCCGTCACCGTATGACCGGCACCGATATCGCCGGCATCGACCGCGTCGTTGTTGAAGTCCTCGCGGTTAAGCGCCCGGGTCTCGTAGCCGATGAGGCGGTATTCAGCCACCACGGCCGGGTTGAACTCGACCTGGATTTTCACATCCTTGGCGATCATTTCGAGCGTCGAGCCGCCCTCTTCCACCAGCACCTTCTGGGCCTCGCGGAAGTTCGAGATATAGGCGGCGTTGCCGTTGCCGTTCTGGGCCAGCGCCTGCATCGTGTCGTCGCCCAGATTGCCCTGGCCGAAGCCGAGCACGGAGAGCGTCACGCCGCTGTCGCGCTTGCCCTTGATGAAGGTTTCGAGTTCCTCGAGGTCCTCGATGCCAACATTGAAGTCGCCATCGGTGGCCAGGATCACGCGGTTGGTCCCATTGGCCACCCTGGCCTGCTCGGCCAGCCGGTAGGCCAGCTCGATCCCCTCTGCGCCTGCCGTGCTGCCGCCGGCCGCCAGATTGTCGAGCGCCGTCAGGATTTTGGCCTTGTCCGTCGCCGCGGTCGGCTCCAGCACCACGCCGGCCGATCCGGCATAGACCACGATCGATACCGTATCATTGGCCGAGAGCTGGTCGACCAAGAGGCCAAAAGCACGCTTCAGCAGCGGCAGCTTGTCCGGCTCGTCCATCGATCCCGACGTGTCGATCAGGAACACCAGATTGCTCGCCTTGTCCTCGGTAACCGGGGGCACATAGCCCTTGATACCGATATGCAGCAGCTGCGTCTTGGCGTTCCAAGGCGTCGGATAGACCGCCATGGTCGGCTTGAACGGCGCCTGGGCGCTGTCGGCAGCGGCATAATCATAGGGGAAGTAGTTGATCATCTCCTCGATGCGCACCGCATCGGGTTCGGGGATGTAACCATCTTCCAGCATCCGCCGGACATAGGAATAGCTGGCGGTGTCGACGTCGATCGAGAAGGTCGAAACCGGATCGGTCGCCGTCACTTTGAGCGGCTGCTCATCGAAATCGGTAAACTCGTCACCCGACGGATCAAGCGGCGCGGCCGATGCCGGCTGCTCGAGATAGTAGGAGTCGGTCGTCATCCCGCCGTTCGGCGCGATGGTCGTCGGCGCCGCACTCATCTCCATCGTTGGCCCCGGAGCAGGCTGAGCCCCAAACTGCTGGCGGGCCAGCGCATCATCGGCAACGTTGGACGCAGCGGCGGTACTGCGCGAGCGTTCGTCCTTGGTCATCGGCTCGGGCGCCGTGGCAGCATCGGCCTCGGTTTCCGCCGCCAGCGACTCGGCAACTTCAGCGGGAGCCGGCGCAGGAGCGATCGGCGCCTGCGGCCGAGTTGGAGCGGCCTCCACCGCGACCGGCTCGACCGGTGCGGGGCGGGTGCTGACCGCCGGGGTGTGGGTCGGGGTCATCGACGTGGTCGTATAGAGCTGGTAGCCGAGCGGCAGGATCAAGAGTGCGAAAGCGGCCGTGCCGATTGGGATACGCATGTCCATGATCGATTTCCCTTTCAAGGAAGTGATGATGGACGTGAGACGCTGGCCCCAAATATTTCCTTGGGGTGCCACGACAGATTTTTTTTCGACCTCGATTTTTGCCGCCTCGAAGGCCGCCATGCCAGCCGCAAGCGCCCGCTTTCTCGCTTCCGCGCGCGGGTCAGGCGCCGTAGCACCTTTCAGCTTGTTGAACGGATCGTCTTGCATATCATCGCTCATAGCAGCCCCCTCAGGGTCTTGCGCGCCTCGTGGACATGGAAGGAGACCGTGGCCTCCTTGATGCCCATGATTTCGGCCGCCGCCGCATGGCTCAATTCCTCCGCATAAACCAGCAGCACCGCGTCGCGCTGCTTTTCAGGCAGTTCCCGCACCGCCGCCCAGAGCTGCCGGCTCGTCGCCGCTTCTTCCTGCTCGGCCGGCTGATCCTCGGGGGTCACTTCCGCATAGGCGTCGGCATACTTGCCCCGACGCTTACCGGCGCGTTGCATATCGCGCACCGCATTGAGCGTGATGCGATAGACCCAGCTCGAGAAAGCCGAGCGGCCGTCGAAGCTGGCGATGACGCTACCCAGTTTCACGCACACATCCTGCGCGATGTCCTCGGCGTCACTGCGGTTGCCGCACCATTTCCAGGCCGTGCGATAGATGAGGTCATAGTGGTCCTCGATCAGTTCGCCAAAGGCTTCGGCATCGCCGTTTTGTGCACGAACGACCAGCGCCCGCGTCATTGCGTTCGCTGGGTCGATCGGTGCTGCGGCAGTCAGTCCCATCACTGGAGCATGCACTCATGCCTTACTTTGGCAGTCACTCTAATGGTAAGACGCCGCCGCGCCCCCACTCCTTGGGTGCTGTCCGCAGATTTTTTCAAAGGCCGATCCGATGGACGATGAACCCAAGCCGAACCCCTTCGCACTGAACCGCGGTCGCGTGGTGTTGCTGATCCTGGGCGCACTTCTGGTTCTCATCGGCATTTCGACCGCCATGGGCGGGCTGTCGTCTTACCAGCAGCTCAAGGACGCCTCAACCGCCGCCAAGGCCTCAACCGACCCGGCGGCGCCCGCAGCCAACTAAGCCGCAAACACCGCCGGCACAGCTTCGGCGATAAACCCGCCGCCCCAGACTTCCGAGGTTGCGGTATCGTCGGCGTAGAATACGCAGGCCTGGCCCGGTGAGATCCCGTACTCGCCCGAGACCAGCGTTACAAACACGCTGCCATCGCGCTCCTGGATAACCGCCGGCTGCGGGCCGCGCGTCGAGCGCACCTTGACCTCAAGCGGCGCGCCATTGCCGGCCGAGAGCTCGGCCAGCGGCCGGTCGCCCAACCAGTTCACGTCGCGCAGCCGCACGGTGTGGGTCTTCAGCGCCTCGCGCGGCCCCACGATCACCCGCCCGGTCTTGTGCTCGAGCTTGATCACATAAAGCGGCTCGCCAGCGGCAACACCGAGGCCCTTGCGCTGGCCGATCGTGTAATTGACGATCCCCTCATGCGTGCCGAGTACGCGGCCGTCGAGATGCACGATTTCGCCCTGCGCCACCGCCTCGGGATGCATCTTGCGGATGATATCGGCATACTTGCCCTGCGGCACGAAGCAGATGTCCTGGCTATCGTGCTTCTCGGCGATTTCGAGTCCCATCTCACGGGCCAGCTCGCGCACCTCGGCCTTGCCCATGCCGCCCAGCGGGAAGCGGAGATAATCGAGCTGCTCCTGCGTGGTCGCGAACAGGAAATAGGTCTGGTCCCGCTCCGCATCGACCGGGCGGAACAGCTGCCGCCGACCATCCTCGCCTAGCCGCGACTGCACATAGTGCCCGGTCGCCAGCACGTCGGCGCCGAGGTCGCGCGCCACCTCCATCAGGTCGACAAACTTTACCGACTGATTGCAGGCAATGCACGGCACCGGCGTTTCGCCCTGCTGATAGGCATTGGCGAAGGGTGCGATGACCGAGCGCTTGAAGCGCTCTTCATAGTCCAGCACGTAGTGGGGAATGCCCAGCGTCGCTGCGACACGGCGCGCGTCATGAATATCCTGCCCGGCGCAGCAGGCACCTTTGCGATGGGTGGCTTCGCCGTGATCATAAAGCTGGAGAGTGACGCCAACGACGTCGTAGCCCTGGCGGGCAAGGAGGCCCGCGACGACCGAAGAATCCACGCCCCCCGACATCGCGACGACGACGCGCGTGTCTTCGGGACGCTTGGCGATATCAAGCGAGTTCAGCATCTTTCTGGTATCCGGTTGGGTTCAAGGGCCAGCGGACGAATTTCGAGTTCGGGCTCATACGCCTTTCGCGCCCAGCCCGCAACATTTGCCCGGCAGGATTTGCCGCCTCGTCATTCCATGCCGGCCGGCAGGCCAGCGCGTGAGCCGACCAATCCTTTGAAATCGCTGCATTTCTACCGATGACGCCAAGTTGGCAGGGCCCTTGCATCACCATTGGCGGATTAGTCTCATTTTCGCGAGGCCGCTTACGTGGCATCACATCTGCTCATTATCCCCAATGCCGCCGGCGCCCCCGCGGCCCGTGCCATCAGCGCGCAGGCCAATGGTGAGGCTGACGCGAACGGCGCTTTCGCCGCGTTTTTGGGCGCACCATCCCAGCAGGACAATGCCAAGGCCAGCACCGAGGCTAGCCTGGGCCTGGGCAACTTGCTGAGCCTGGCCTTTGGCGCTGGCTTGACCGGCGAAGACGACCAAGAAACCGCCGATCCGGAAGCCATCGCCGCGCCGATCGATGCCATCCTGCCCTTCCAGGCCGAGACCACGCCCGCGCTCGGCGACCTCATCGATGGCCTGGTCGACCTCAAGGCCCGGCTCGATGCCGGCGAGCCGCTGGACCCCGAAGCGCTCAAGCGCCTCGACGCGATGCTGCAATCGCTCGGCGAGGCCCTCGATATCGACCTCACCAAACTGCCCTCGGTCGACGAACTGGCCGCCCTTGCCACGGCAGACCTCCCCGAAGGCGCCAGCTTTCAGGATCAGCTGACCAAGGCCCTGGCACCCGTAGCGCAATCGCTGGTGGGCGGCGAGGTCACTGCCGATGTCGAACTTTCTACCCTCGCCAAATCCGTCGGCGACAAATTGGCCGCGCTGTTGCAATCGCTCAATGCCGGTGATCTCGATCCCGAAAAACTGGCCGCGCTTGGCCTCGATGCCGAAACCAATATCGACGCCGATCTACAGGCTGCGATCACCAAGCTGCTGACCCCGGCCGCGCCGGTCGATCCGGCGGCCACCGCCCCAGCGCTCGCGGCGCCTGCCCTCAAGCTCACCGAACCGGTGCTGAGCGGCAGGCCCGCCGAGCCGGCCGCTGCGGCCGAAACCGCCGACGCCCCAACGTCCACCCCGGTCGTGGCCGTCGACACCAACAAGGATGCCAGCGCCGATACATCCGGCGACTCCAAATCCGACGACAAGAAGCCCGCCGACACCAAGGCAGCCGTGACGATCGCCTCCACGGTCGACAAACTGCCCGATCAGCAATCGGCCGGCCAAACGCCCCAGCAGATTTCGCGTGTCGATGCCGCCGCGGCACCGCGCGTGGTCCAGGCCGGCTACCAGACCAGCCAGCAACAGCTCAATCTGCCTCAGCTTGCCTTCGAGCTGGTCCGCCAGGTCAACGATGGCAATACCCGCTTCCAGATGCGGCTCGATCCGCCCGAACTGGGTCGCATCGACGTCAAGCTCGACATCGACGCCTCCGGCCAGGTCAATGCCCGCCTGACGGTCGAAAAGGCCGAAACGCTCGACCTGATGCAGCGCGACCAGCGCGGCCTGGAAAAGGCCCTGCAGCAGGCTGGCCTCGATGGCGCCAAGACCAATCTCGAATTCTCGCTCAAGCAAAATCCGGGCGGTAACCAGCAGGGCCAGGATGGTAATGGCCGCACGCCACTGTTTGGCGGCGAGGTCACCGCCGAAGCCGACGAGGCCCCCTTGCCTACCGTCAACCTTTACCGCGGCAGCCTGACGGCCAGCGGCGTCAACATCATCGCGTAGGAGTATCTGATGGCAGTCGATGGCGTTTCAGGGTCCAGCAACAACAAGACGGCGACGTCGCGGCAGACCATTGCCGACAATTTCGACACCTTCCTCAACATCCTGACCACGCAGCTCAAGAACCAGAATCCGCTCGATCCGCTCGATACCAACCAGTTCACCCAGCAACTGGTGCAGTTCACCGGCGTCGAGCAGCAGCTCAAGACCAACGAGTTTCTGGAAACGCTGATGCTGGCCGGCCAGAACACCGCCAAGTCCGACGCCGTCTCCTATATCGGCAAGGAAGTGACATCGTCGGGCAAGACCGGCGAATTGACCAATTCGGAGCCGGTTTACTGGGCCTATGACGCCAACGCCAACGCCGCCAACGCCACCATCAGCATCAAGAATGCCAATGGTCAGGTAGTCTATTCCAAGACCGGTCCGATCAGCGCCGGCGCCGGAACCTTCGTCTGGGATGGCAAGGGCACCGATGGCAACACCCAGCCCAACGGCGTCTACACGATCGACATCCAGGGCGCCGATGCCAATGGCAAGGCCGTGAAGATCAGCACCGCCTCGATCGGCGTCGTCACCGCGGTCGATTTCACCGGCGACGTACCCGTCCTCACCATCGGCACCCGCCGCGTCGCAATCACCGACGTCACCGACGTGCGCATTCCCGATGTGACCAAGCCCAAGAGCGAAACCTAAGCCAATCGCGGGGGTTAATCCCGTACAAACCGGAATCCCTGCCGCGACCGGCTACCCATTGATGTGGGGTAGCCCACATGGATTCCGGTTTCCGCTGCAACCATTGCCCCGGATATTGCAAGCCGCACGCCCTGTTTTCATGCCGGCAAGTCTTCGATTCAATTCCTTGAAATCCAAGACCATTCTTAACCTGTTGTAAGTTTCCCCTTAGTCGAATTTTAAGGCCGTTGGCCTACTCTCTTCCTCATATGGTCAGGTTGAGTAGAGAGTAAAATGACCGTACAAATGCGTCCTCGCGTTAAGTACGTTATCGGACCGGACGGTAGTCCGCTCACGATTGCAGATCTGCCCCCCGCTAATACGCGGAGGTGGGTCATCCGCCGTAAAGCCGAAGTCGTCGCAGCAGTGCGCGGCGGATTGCTCAGCCTTGAAGAGGCCTGCGACCGCTATACACTCAGCGTCGATGAATTCCTCAACTGGCAGGCCGCCATCGACAAGCATGGCCTTGCTGGCCTGCGGACCACCTGGATCCAGCACTACCGAGAGGGGTGAGGGGCGGCGGGCGAAGCCCGACAGATCGCTCCAGTGGAGCGACTTGAGCCACGAACACCTTGAGCCTTGCGAAAGGCCGGTCTGATGGGATCAGGCACGATTTTCAAAGCCCGCCGGCGCAAGCTGGCGGGCTTTGTGTTTCTCTTCGCTTTCCCGAGCGGTTCCGCCCCCACCCACAGCCGCCTCCCCCGGACTTGATCCGGGGGCCTTTCGCCGCTTGTGCCGTGTTGAGAATGAAGCGGATCAAGTCCGCGGGAAGATGGGCGGATCTCAACCCCTATCCACGACAAACTACCGACTAACGGCTCAGGGCGTCTCCGGCCCCATCCACCGCGCGCCCGCTTCCCGGCTCATCAGCCGTTCGTAATAGTCCGCCACTGCTGCGAACGCCTTCTTCTCGGCGGGAATTGCCATCCACCGATGCACCGAAAGCGCCACGGCGATATCGGCAATGGTGAACTCCCCACCCGCCACGAACGCCCCAGTGCGCGCCAATTGCGCTTCGAGCAGGTCCATCTTCGCCGACCACCTGGCGATCGAATCGGCGACCTTGGTGGGATCGTCATAGCCCGGCGTCTTGCGGATCAGCGCGTTGACTGCATAGCCCCAGGGCGGATTGAGCTCGCTGGCCTGCCAACCCAGCCATTGCAGCGCCACCGCCCGCAACTCCAGTTGCGCCGGCAGCAGCCGCCCTTCCCGCTCCGCCAGGTAGATCAGGATGGCGTTGCTCTCCCACAGCACGAACTCGCCCTCGACCAGAACCGGCACCTGTCCATTGGGGTTGAGCGCCAGAAACTCCGGCACTTTGGGATCGCGCAGCGGCAAGCCCCAGTCCTCGCGTTCATAGGCGAGACCCAGCTCATCCAGCGCCCACAGCACCTTGCGCACGTTGATGGACGTCACCCGTCCCAGAACCTTCAGCATCGCGATAACCTTTCCTTCATTCTGCCCGGCACTTTCTGCCGGGAATTTGCAAACTGCGACTGGGAGTTAAGACAATGTTTACCATCCGCTAGGTAACTTTTGCCTAGCGGTCGTCTCACGCGTTTGCGTCGCAGGACCTTTTTCGAATCGAGTGCCGGCGTGGACAACTTTACCCAGCTGATCAATCGCATAGGCCTGCCCCGGTTGGCCGCCATGGCGACCGTGGCTGTGCTTATGCTCGGCTTCTTCGGTTTCCTGGTCATGCGGGCGCAAACGCCCAATCTCTCACCGCTCTATACCGGCCTTTCTCTCGAAGACTCGTCGGCCATTGTGACCGAACTGCAGACGCTCAACGTTCCCTATGAGTTGCGCGGCGAAGGTGACACGATTCTGGTGCCGCGCGACCAGATCACCACCCTTCGCATGCAGCTCGCCGGTTCAGGCCTGCCTCAGCGCGGCCAGGTCGGCTACGAGATCTTCGACGAGCAGTCGACTCTGGGCGCCACCAGCTTCGTGCAGAACATCAACAATGTTCGCGCCCTGGAAGGCGAACTGGCCCGCACCATCGCCTCGCTGACCCGCATCAAGTCGGCCCGCGTGCATCTCGTCCTGCCAGAACGCGAATTGTTCCGCCGTGAGCGCAAGGACCCCTCCGCCTCCATCGTGCTGTCGGTTCGCGGCGAGCTGGCCTCAGGCGAAATCCGCGCCATCCAGCACCTGGTCGCCTCAGCCATCGAGGGCCTCACCCCGACCCGCGTGTCGATCGTCGACGATCAGGGCAATCTGCTGGCGTCGGGCACTGGCGACGAAACCCAGGGCGCCATGTCCGGCGAAGCCGCGGAGCGTACGCTGGGCTTCGAAAACCGTCTGCGCACCCGCGTCGAGGACATGCTCGCCAATATCGTCGGCGCCGGTCGTGCCCGTGTCGAAGTCAGCGCCGAAATCGACTTCAACCGCTCGACGACGACGCAGGAAACCTTCGACCCCGAAAGCCAGGTCGTCCGCTCGACCCAGACCACCGAGAGCGAGAACATCACCTCGGGCGCCAACGGCCAGGTCACGGTCGCCAACGAGCTGCCCGGCGCGTCGCAGGATGCCGGCACGGCTGGCGCCACCGATCAGGGCACGTCGAGCCAGGAAGTCATCAACTACGAGATTTCCAAGACCACCCAGACCGCCGTCACCGAGGCCGGCGCCATCAAGCGGCTGTCGGTCGCCGTTGTCGTCGATGGCGTCTACGCGACGGACCCTGCCGGCGCCTCGACCTACACGCCGCGCACCGCCGACGAAATCGCGCAAATCCTGACCCTCGTCCGTTCGGCCGTGGGATACTCGGAAGCCCGCGGCGACAGCGTCGAAGTGGTCAACATGCAGTTCGCCGAGCGTCCGGAACTCGCTGTGCCGGGCACCGATGCGGCGGCCGGTCTGCTCGATTTCACCCGTGACGACATCATGAATGGCGCCGAAATGGCAGTGACCCTGCTCATCGCCCTGGCCCTCGTGTTCTTCGTCATGCGCCCGCTGCTCAAGAAGGTGTTGACCCCCGAAACCAAACCGCTGGCTCTGCCGTCGGCGGCCGAGCTTGGTCACCACGGCGTCCTGGGCGCCAATGGCCAAGTCGTCACCGAGGAGCCCGAGACACCCCGCGACAAGACACCCGCCTGGGTGGCCAACGCCAAGTCGATGGGCGAAACCCAGCTCCAGACGCTCAAGACCGTCGGTACCCTCGTCGAAGAAAATCCCCGCCAGGCCGCACTGATCGTGCGCGACTGGCTGGGTAGTGCAGCATAACCGCCATGGCCCTCGTTTCCCAATCGACCGACATCCCCGACGCCAGCCAGCCGCGCCAGCTCGTCGTCAGCGACGCGAGCAATCAGCGCATCCTCAAGGGCGACGAGAAAGCCGCGGCCCTGCTGCTGGCGCTCGGCCCTGACTACGGCAAGCCCATTTTCGACGAACTCGACGAGCTCGAGGTCAAGCAGCTCAGCCGAGCCATGGTCCGCCTTGGCCCGATCACGCAGGAAATGCTCGACGACCTGATGATCGAGTTCGTCACCACCATTTCCTCCAACGGGTCGCTGTCGGGCAATACCGACTCCACCGAGCGCCTGCTGCTCAGCTTCCTGCCGCAGGACAAGGTCGATTCCATCATGGAAGAGATCCGTGGCCCAGCCGGTCGCAACATGTGGGAAAAGCTCTCCAACGTGCAGGCCGACGTGCTCGCCGCCTATCTCAAGAACGAATATCCCCAGACCATCGCCGTGGTCCTGTCCAAGATCGCCACCGACCACGCGTCCAAGGTGCTTGCGGTGCTGCCCGAAGAGCTCGCCATGGACGTAGTGCAGCGCATGCTCGGCCTCGATCCGGTGCAGAAGGAAATCCTCGAAAAGATCGAGACCACCCTGCGCACCGAATTCATGTCGACGCTCAACCATTCCAAGCGCCGCGACAGCCACGAACAGATGGCCGAAATCTTCAACTCCTTCGACCGCCAGACCGAGGCGCGCTTCATCACCACGCTCGAAGAGCACAATCGCGACGATGCCGAGCGCATCAAGGCGCTGATGTTCACCTTCGAAGACCTGGCCAAGCTCGAATCTTCGGCGATCCAGACGCTGCTCAGCAAGATGGACAAGAAGGAACTGGCGCTAGCGCTCAAGGGCGCCAACGACACCATCAAGGAAACCTTCTTCAACAACATGTCGGCCCGTACGGCCAAGCTGCTCCGCGACGATATGGAAGCCATGGGCCCGGTGCGCCTCAAGGACGTCGACGAGGCCCAGGGCCGCATGGTCTCGACCGCCAAGGATCTCGCCGCCAAGGGCGAAATCATGATCATGAAATCCAAAGCCGACGATCAGATGGTGGCGTAAGTGGCACAACCCGCACGTTTCACCTTCGATCTGGATCTGGGCAAGCGCTCGGGCTCGGCCCCGCCCAAGCCAACCGTGCCAGAAGACCTGGTCATGCAGCTTGTCGCCCAGGCCCGCGAGGAGGCTTACGCCGAAGGCCTTGCCGCCGGTGAGCGCAATGCTGCCTCAATGGCCGCCCAGACCCTGGCCGCTGCCGCCGGCACCCTCGCGACCCAGACCGCCGAAATGGCAGCCGCCCTCGATGACGCCACCGCCGAAGTCCGGCGCGAAGCCGTCGAGCTGGCCGCCAGCATCGGCCGCAAGCTGGCGCTGCACCTGCTGGCCCGCTACCCCACCGTCGAGCTCGACGCGCTCATCGCAGAGTGCATGCAAAGCCTCAACGGCGTGCCGCACCTCGTCGTTCGCTGCCATCCCTCCATTGCCGACGGCGTGCGCGATATCGCCACCGCCCACATGCAGACCTCAGGCTTTTCCGGCCGGCTGATCGTCATGGGCGACCCTGACCAGCGCCTCGGCGACGGCAAGCTCGAATGGGTCGATGGCGGTCTCGTCCGCGATATCGGCGCCGTCTCCAAGGACATCGACAAGAAGATCACCGCCTACCTCGCCGCCAGAGCCGGCCAGGGCAAGCCAGAGGAGAGCGGCCATTGAGCGCTTCCGACAACGACGTTACCGCCCATGAAGGCATCACCTTCGAGGAAATGGCAGCTCCCGGCAAAGGTGAGGGTCCAGAAGCCTATGTGGAGCGCAGCGCCGCCGACCTCGAAGCCGTCTTCGACGTCCCGGTTCGTATCTCCGTCGTCCTGGGCCGCACCAAGATGCCGGTGAGCGAATTGCTGCGTCTCGACACCGGCACAGTCATCGAACTCGACCGCCAGGTCGGTGAAGCTGTCGAAATCTTCGTCAATGACCGCCTCGTCGCGCGTGGTGAAATCGTGCTTGTCGAAAGCAAGCTCGGCGTCACCATGACCGAAATCATCAAACCACAGTAAGGAGCTCAAGATGCGCTTGCTCATCGTCGGAGCCCTCGAAGGCCAGCTCAGCACCGCCACCCAGATGGCCATGACCGGCGGCGCCAAGGTCGCTCACGCCCCTTCGGTCGAAATCGCCCTCGCCGCCCTGCGCGCTGGCCGTGGTGCTGATCTGCTACTGGTCGACGTGGTGATGGATATTGCCGGCCTCATCGCCGGGCTCGAAGCCGAGCGCATCGCCATTCCCGTGGTCGCCTGCGGCGTCGAGGCCAATGCCGCCGCCGCCGTCAACGCCATCCGCGCCGGCGCCAAGGAATACATTCCCCTGCCCCCCGACGCCGAGCTGATCGCTGCCGTCATCGCCGCCGTGGCCCGCGACAGCTCCGAGTTCCTGTTCCGCGACCCTGCCATGGAACGCGTCGTCAAAATGGCCGACCAGATCGCCGGCTCCGACGCCTCGATCCTGATCACCGGCGAAAGCGGCACCGGCAAGGAAGTCATCGCCAAATACGTCCACGCCCGGTCCAAGCGCGCCAACAAACCGTTCATCTCGGTCAATTGCGCCGCCATCCCCGAGGCGCTGCTGGAATCCGAACTGTTCGGCCATGAGAAGGGCGCCTTTACCGGCGCCGTCGCCCGCCGCATCGGCAAGTTCGAGGAAGCCTCGGGCGGCACGCTGCTGCTCGACGAAATCAGCGAAATGGACGTGCGCCTCCAGGCCAAGCTGCTCCGCGCCATCCAGGAACGCCTGATCGACCGCGTCGGCGGCGGCAAGCCGGTGCCAGTCGATATCCGCATCCTGGCCACCTCCAACCGCAACCTCAACGAAGCCGTGCGCGAAGGCAGTTTCCGCGAAGACCTGCTGTTCCGCCTCAACGTCGTCAATCTCAAGCTCCCCGCCCTGCGCGACCGCCCCGGCGACATCGCCGCGCTCTCAGAGCACTTCGTCGCCAAATACGCCAAGGCCAATGGCCTGCCCCCGCGCAGCCTGTCGGCCGAGGCCCGCGACGCCCTGCTCCGCGCCCCATGGCCCGGCAACGTCCGCGAACTGGAAAACACGCTGCATCGCGCTGTCTTGCTGTCATCCGGCGATGTCATTGGCCCCGATGCCATCGTCCTGCCTGACGGCATGGGCCTGACCGAAGTGGCGGCGACAAGTTCGCTTTCGGCCCAGCTGGCCCAGACCGCACAGACCATGTCGGCTGCTCTCGTCGGCCGCACCGTGGCCGATGTCGAACGCGACCTGATCCTCGATACCCTCGATCACACCCTGGGCAACCGGACGCACGCGGCCAATATCCTGGGGATTTCGATTCGGACGCTCAGGAACAAGCTCAACCAATATGCCGACGAGGGTACGCATGTGCCCGAACCCGGCGAACGCAGATCGGTCGCTTGATGGCCGTCGCCCCCACGATGTCATTCCGGCGAAGGCCGGAATCCAGGTCCGTGGCTCTCCCCACACTCCAGGTCTGCGGAAACCTGCGGCCATGGATCCCGGCCTTCGCCGGGATGACATTGGAGATGTTGGACTAAATGACCGACCTGCCCACCGGCCGTACCCGCGCTCCGTTCAAAATCCCGTCGGCCGGCTCCGTCGTCGATATGCTGCGCTCGGGCGATATCGCCCTGGCGACCGGCGTCATGGGCCTCATCGTCATCCTCATCGTACCGATGCCGCCGCTGCTGCTCGATGCACTGCTGGCCGTGTCCATCGTCTTCTCGGTCATGATCCTGATGACCGCGCTCTTCATCCAGAAGCCGCTCGAGTTCTCGTCCTTCCCGACCGTGCTGCTGATCGCCACCATGCTGCGGCTGGGCCTCAACCTGGCCACCACGCGCCTGATCCTGAGCGAGGGTCACACCGGCACCGACGCCGCCGGCCACGTCATCGAGGCCTTCGGCAACTTCGTCATGCGCGGCAATTTCATCATCGGCGTGGTTGTCTTCGCCATCCTGGTGCTGGTGAACTTCATCGTCATCACCAAGGGTTCCGGCCGTATCGCCGAAGTCGCGGCGCGCTTCAATTTGGACGCCATGCCCGGCAAGCAGATGGCCATCGACGCCGATCTTAGCGCCGGCCTGATCGACGAAGACACCGCCAAGAAGCGGCGCGCCGAACTCGAAGGCGAGAGCGCCTTCTTCGGCAACATGGATGGTGCGTCCAAGTTCGTCCGCGGCGACGCCATTGCCGGCCTCATCATCACCTTCATCAACGTCATCGCCGGCATGGTTATCGGCATGCTGCAGGAAGGCCTGACCATCCAGGAGGCCGGCAACGTCTATACCCTGCTGACCATCGGCGACGGCCTCGTCTCGCAGATACCGGCCCTGATCGTCTCTACCGCCGCCGGTATCCTCGTTTCCAAGTCCGGCGTCACCGGCTCCGCCGACAAGGCCCTCTCGGCCCAGTTCACCGGCTATCCGCGTGCTCTGGGCATGTCGGCCGCCGTCATGGGTCTCCTGGCTTTCCTGCCCGGCATGCCGATGATCCCATTCCTGGCCCTGGCCGGTGGCGTTGGCTATGTCGCCTGGCGCGCCGCCCGCACCAAGGACGAGAACAAGGCCGATGCCGCGCTCGAAGCCCTCACCAAGGCCGCCTCGCAGCCCGGCGCCGCCGGTCCGGCCGCAGGCGAAATCCCGATCACCGACAGCCTCAAGATCGACGAGCTCAAGCTCGAGCTCGGCTATGGCCTTTTGTCGCTGGTCAAGGAAGACGAGAACGGCTCCGATCGTCTCACCGAGCAGATCAAGGCTCTGCGCCGCCAGCTCGCCGCCGAGCTCGGCTTCGTCATGCCGCCGGTCCGCATTCTCGACAATATGCAGCTCGAGCCCAACGCCTATAAGGTCCGCATCAAGGAAGTCGAGGCCGGTGCCGGCGAGATTTACGCCAACCAGCTCATGGTCATGGACCCGATGGGCAACCGCATCGACCTGCCCGGCCATCATACCACCGAGCCCACCTTCGGCCTGCCCGCCACCTGGATCGAGCCTGCCCTGCGCGACGAGGCCGAGTTGCGCGGCCTTTCCATCATCGATCCGTCGACGGTCATTTCCACGCACCTGACCGAAGTGCTCAAAACCAATGTCGCCGACCTGCTGAGCTACGCCAATGTGCAGTCCCTGCTCTCGGGCCTGCCCAAGGAGCAGCAGAAGCTGGTGGAGGACATCGTCCCCGGCCTCATTTCGGTCTCCGGCGTCCAGCGCGTGCTCCAGACCCTGCTCAACGAACGCATCTCCATCCGCGACCTCTCGACCATTCTCGAAGGCATTGCCGAAGTCGCTGGTCCCGGTCGCTCGGTGCAGCTCATCGCCGAGCATGTCCGCAGCCGCCTCGCCCGCCAGCTCTGTGCCGCCAATCTGGGTCCGGACGGCAATCTGCCGCTCCTCACCCTCGGCCCGCAATGGGAACGCGACTTCGCCGAAGCCATGGTCGGCGAGGGCGACAACCGGCACCTCGCCATGGCGCCGTCCCGCCTGCAGCAGTTCATTGGCGCCATCCAGACTGCCTTCGAGCGCGCCGCCCAGATGGGCGAACTGCCCGTCCTCATCACCTCGCCCGGCATCCGGCCTCACGTCCGCTCCATCATCGAGCGCTTCCGCCCCCAGACCGTGGTGATGAGCCAGAACGAAGTCCACCCGCGCATCCGGCTCAAGACCGTCGGCAGCGTCTGACCATGGGGGCGGGGAGCAGATTTGCGGTTCCGGACATTGTCCAGCGCCGTGCGCTGGCCGAAGGCGCGTCCGGACAAGCCTGGTTGTCCGGGCTCGACGCCCTGCTCGAAAGCCTCGAACAGGACTGGGCGCTGAGCATCGGCGAGGCCATTAATGGCGGCAGTGCCGCCTTTGTCGCCGAGGCGCGCGACGCCGATGGCCATGCCTTTATCATCAAGGTCAGCACGCCCGCCACCGCGGCGGAACGTAAGGAAGCCGAGGTTTTGCACGCAGCAGGCGGCACAGGCTATGTCCGCCTCCTCCGCTCCGACCCCGCCCGAAATGCCCTGCTGCTCGAAAAGCTCGGCAGCAGTCTGGATCTGCTGGAACTGCCCTACCAACAGCAGGTCGACATCCTGTGCGACACCCTGCTCGATGCCTGGCGTCCCGTGCCGGCAGGAATTGCCTTCCCCAACGGCGCCGACAAGGCCAATTCGCTGGCATCAGGCATCCTCGAGATGTGGCGCAACGGCGGCCAGCCCTGCGCCGGCGCGGTTGTCGAAACCGCCCTGCGCTATTGCCGGGAGCGGGCCGCCATCTATCGGCCCGAAGCCACCGTGCTCGCGCATGGCGATCCGCATCCGGCCAATATCCTGGCAGTGCCGGATACCGACCCGCTCCAATTCAGGTTCATCGATCCCGATGGCCTCGCCATCGAGCCGGCCTATGACCTGGGCGTGTTGCTCCGCGCCTGGAACGAGGGCCTCAGCGGCCGCCACGCCCACGACATCGCCCGTAGCCGCGCCCGGCACCTGACGCAGCGCACCCAGGTGCCTGCCGAGGCCATCTGGCAATGGGGCTATATCGAACGGGTCTCGACCGGCCTGCTCTTGCTGCAACTGGGCAATGCCAAGGACGGGCGGGAATTCCTCGACGTTTCCGAAGCCCTGCTCGTCCCCTGACGGCCAACACAGGCACCTTCCATGTCCAAGGTCTATCTCGACGGCTATCTTGAGGTTCCGGCCGATCGGCTCGCGGCGGTCGCCGCCGCTCTGCCCGAGCACATCCGCCTGACTCGCGCCGAGCCCGGGTGCCTCCGCTTCGAGGTTACCCAGAATGCCGAGGACCCCACACGCTTCCAGGTTTCCGAAATCTTCGCCGACCAGCCGGCCTTCGACGCCCACCAGACCAGGGCCGCGACCTCCGCCTGGGCCAAGGTCACCGCCGGCTTGCCCCGCCATTACACCATTCGCGTCGAAGACTAAGGCCAAGAGACCTCATGATGAGCCTGTCGAACCACGAGGTCGAGCGACAACCAGTGATCAGCCCGGTCGCTTGGGAATTTCCAGCCCACGCTGCACGCCCGGACGCGCCAATCCGCGCTCCAGCCACGCCGGCACATTGCTGAGCTCGGCATACGCCACCAACTCGCCTGCCCCATAGAAGCCGATCAGATTGCGCACCCAGCCCAGGATGGCGATATCGGCGATGGAATACTCGCCCATGATCCAGTCGCGCCCCGCCAGCCGGGTTTCCAGCACGCCGAGCAGGCGCTTGGACTCAGCCACGTAGCGATCGCGCGGCCTTTTGTCCTCGAATTCGCGGCCGGCGAATTTGTGGAAGAACCCCACCTGCCCGAACATCGGCCCGATGGCGGCCATCTGGAACATGACCCACTGGATGGTCTGGTAGCGTAAGGCCGGATCGGCCGGCATGAACTTGCCGGTCTTTTCGGCGAGATAGATCAGGATCGCGCCGGATTCGAACAGCGCGAGCGGCTTACCATCAGGCCCATTGGAGTCGATGATCGCCGGGATCTTGCCGTTCGGATTGAGCGACAGGAATGGCTCGTCCCAGGTCTGGTTCTTGCTGATATCGACGGCATGCGGCTCATAGGCCAGGCCGGTCTCCTCCAGCATGATCGAGACCTTCACCCCGTTGGGCGTGGGAAACGAATAGAGCTGGATCACATCCGGATTGGCGGCCGGCCAGCGCCGCGTGATGGGAAAGCCCGAGAGGTCGGCCATAGTCTATCGCTCCGTGAAAGCCAGTTTTGCGCCGAGCAGCACGAAGGCGCCGGCAAAGGTGCGGCGCATCCATAGCATGATCGCGGGCTTGGAAATCACCTGTCCACGGATCGCCGCAGCGAACAGTCCGTATACCGCGAACACTACGAAGGTCATCGCCATGAACACCCCGCTCAGCTCCAGCATGCGCGGCACGGCATTGGGCGTCGTCGCCGGCACGAACTGCGGCAGGAAGGCGAAAAAGAAGATCGAGAGCTTGGGATTGAGGATGTTGATCAGCACGCTCTCGACGATCACCTTGCCCGCCGATTTCTCGGCCCGGTCCGCCTCGACGCTGAGCGTGCCGGTTTCCTTGAGCGTCGCCCAGGCCATGTAGAGCAGATAGGCCACGCCCAGATACTTGATGATCTCGAACGCCAGCGCGCTGGTATGCAGGATGGCAGCCAGCCCGGTGATCGCCGCCAGCATGTGCGGCACGATACCCAGCGTGCAACCGAACGCAGCCCACAGGCTGGCCTTGCCACCCCGGCTCAACCCGGCGGCAATGGTGTAGAGCGCTCCGGTTCCGGGCGACACCACCACAATCAGCGTCGTGATCAGGAATTCGATACTCATCGTCAGTCTCTCCGGCGCCGCTTCGGCGCTAACCGCGCGATCATGCCCACATTTTGTCCGCGCGCTCCAGAGACCAGCCATGCACAATCCCCACGGAACATGCCACCCGCTTTGCGCATTACTGCCAACACCATACGGGGCACGACCTATGAAGCTTTTCGCCTGCGATCATTGTGGCAACACCGTCTATTTCGAAAATGCCACCTGCGAACGCTGTGGCCATCAGTTGGGCTACCTACCCGACAAGAACGCCTTGGTGTCGCTTGTCGAGGATGGCGGCCTGTGGTCGACACCAGCCTTCACCGATGATGCCTACGTCTTTTGCGAGAATGCTCATCACGGCGCCTGCAACTGGCTGATCCGCGCCGAGCCGGGCGGCGACATCTATTGCGCTGCCTGCCGCCACAACGAGACCATCCCGGCCATCGACGATCCACTCAACCTGACCCGCTGGCAGATCATCGAGCGTGCCAAAAAGCGCCTGTTCTATTCCCTGCTGCGGCTCGGGCTCCCGCTCGAAACGCGCAACGATAATCCGGCGCACGGGCTCTCCTTCCGCTTCCTTGCCGATATGCCAGTTGCCCCTATGCCGGTGCTGACCGGCCACGACAGTGGCATCATCACCATCGCCCTGGCCGAGGCTGACGACGCCGAACGTGAGGCGCGCCGCGCCAGCATGGGCGAACCCTACCGTACCCTGCTCGGCCATTTCCGCCACGAGATCGGCCATCACTACTGGGACCTGCTGGTCCACCGCCAGCCAACGCTCGAGCGCTTCCGCACCCTCTTCGGCGACGAAACCGCCGACTACAACCTGTCGCTTCAGACCTACTACGCCAATGGCGCTCCGCTGGGCTGGCCCCAGACCCATATCAGCGCCTACGCCACCGCCCATCCATGGGAGGACTTTGCCGAAACCTTCGCGCACTACCTCCACATCACCGATACGGTGGAAATGGCCTCAGCCTTCGGCGTCCGGGCCCGGCCGAGCACGGCCGACGCTGCCCTGGCCGTGCATGTCGATTTCGACCCCTATGCCGAAACCAGCGCCCAGACCATAGTCGACAACTGGGTGCCGCTCGCCAGCATGCTCAACAACCTCAACCGCGCCATGGGCCACCCCGACGCCTACCCCTTCATCCTCACCCCGCAAGTCATCGAAAAGCTCGGCTTCGTGCACGAACTGGTGCATAGGCGAGCAAGCTAACGGTAACACCCACCGCGCGTCACCCTCGGGCTTGACCCGAGGGCTCTGCACTTGCTGAATGCAGGGTAGTGAAGTGCCCAAGGGTGACGATTGGAGCCTTGGGTGATTTCCGTTATCCTCCACTCATGACCACGACCATCCTCATCGTCCCGCCCTTTTCCACCCTCTGCAACGCCGCCTTTGCCCTGCGACGCGAGGTCTTCGTCTGGGAGCAGAAGGTTCCCGAGGATGAGGAAAACGACGCCGACGACCTCACGGCCACGCACTTCGTCGCTATCGCCGCCGGCGAGGTGGTCGGCACGCTCCGCCTCCTCGACAAGTCCGAGCACGTCAAGATTGGCCGGGTTGCGGTGCGCCAGGCCTTTCGCGGACAGGGCATTGCCAAGCAGATGATCCTTGCCGCCATGGACCATGCCAGGGCCAATGGCCGCAACCGGTTCTATCTGACCGCCCAATCCGACAAGCTCGGCTTTTATGAGCGGCTGGGCTTTGTCGCCTTCGGTCCCGAATTCCAAGACGGCGGCATGCCGCACCGCGCTATGCGCGATTACGACTTGTGAACGCCCGGCGCGATTAACCAATTAGCGCCCGCTTAAGCCTTTTTCCGGGTTCCGGGTGTCCTGCCCCATCGCTTGCATTATGGTGCGCGATGTCGGGGGGCCTGCGACTACGGCGCGGCCACCCAGAACAAAAACCGCCAGGGAGGCGGAGAAGGCCGGCCTCGTCAGAGAGCCGGCCTTTTCAATTCCTGATTTCCAGCCTGCGGCAAATCGCGTCGGAACGTCTCGCGCTCTCGCGACGTTGTCGAAACATCATGGGCCGCACGATGCTCCACCGGCAAGTTTTGCACCGCACGGCCCGTTCACCTCAACGATGAACCTACGGAGCCTACTATGATCCGCACTCTCTTGGCCACCACGGCCCTCGCTGCCTTGCTGACCACCGGCGCCATCGCCCAGGACGCAGCACCTGCGGCTCCGGCCGCGCCTGCGACCACCGAAGCGCCTGCCGCTCCTGCCGCGACGACCACCGATGTCGATACCGGCGCTGCCGAGGAAAGCGACGTCAACGAGCCCTGGGACATGTCCGCCGGCTATACTGCAGCCGACACCGACAATCTGGGCACCCGCCTCATCGGCCAGCCGGTGTTTTCGACCGCGGGCGATGACGCCGAGGAAATCGGCAATATCTCCGACCTGGTCTTCGACGAAGGCGGTCAGATCACCGCCGTGGTGATCGGCGTCGGCGGCTTCCTGGGCATTGGCGAAAAGGCCGTTGCCGTTGATTTCAACGCCCTCGAATTCACCCTCGCCGCCGACAATACCGAGCGTTGGGTGCTCCCCACCACCGCCGAGGCCCTGACGGCGGCTCCGGATTTCGTCTGGGAGGAAGATGAGCCCGTCGACGGTGCTGCGCCGGCCGATGGCGCGGCCCCTGCCGCACCGGCTGATGCCATGGCGCCGGCCGATCCGGCTGCGGCTCCCGCAACCAACTAATCCCTCGCGGATTGTTGTCTTAGGGCCGGCCTTCGGGCCGGCCCTTTTGCGTCATACCTGAAGGAACGCCCATGCCGCGCCTGCTCGCCACCACCGCCATCCTGACCCTGCTGCTCGCCGTCCCGGCTTTGGCGCAGGAAGCCACCCCTGCCGCCACGGGCGCTCCGACCGAACTCCAGCAGAGCGGCCTGACGCCGCCCACCGTGCTGTCGCAGGGCTACGCCACCGGCGGCACCGATACTCTGGTAACGCAGCTTCTCGGGCAGACCGTCTATGGTTCGATCGAAGATGGCGCCGCCGAAATCGGCACCATCAACAACATGGTCGTCACCTCAGGCCAGGGCATTTCTGCCGTCGTCATCGGCGTCGGCGGGTTCCTGGGGGTGGGTAGCAAGGACGTAGCCGTCGATTTCAACCAGCTCGAATGGGCCGCGCGCGAAGACGGCTCGCGCCGCTGGGTGCTGGCCACCACAGCGGAAGACCTGTCCGCCGCACCAGCCTTCATCTGGAGCGACAGCGAAGCCACCACTGGTGAACCCGCTCTGACCCCGGATCAGGAGGCTGACCAGCTCGTCGACGGCGATCCCAACGCCGCGCCGGTCGATCCCAATCTCACCACCGATCAGCCCGAACGTCAGGTCATCACCACGCCCGTCGATCGCAGCGGCTTTTCTGATTTCGATGAATCCGGTCTCACCGCCGACGAGCTGCGCGGCATCGGCGTCTACGGCATCAATGACGAGCAGATCGGCACCATCGGCGACATCATCACCCATCCCGACGGCAGCTTCGACGCCGTCATCGTCGATGTCGGCGGCTTCCTTGGCCTCGGTGCCAAGCCCGTCGCCGTGGGCTTCGACAACCTCGCCTTTTCCGCCGATACCTTCGGCAACCGCTATCTCTTCCTCAATGCCTCGCGCGAGCAATTGGAGGCCCAGGCCGCCTACGACCCGGCGACCTACGAGGCCGAGCGCGAAACCCAGCGCATGGTGATCGCACCCTAGAGCCGCCAGCCGCACCCTAACCGAACGCCCGTGTTGCAATCTCAATGCTAACAGTGGCTTAACCCGCCCCGCCTAGGCTTGCCCCAATGCAAAGAGGAGGAGCACATGGGTGCCGCCGTCCCGGTTCCGGTTCATGCCGAAGCAGCAGACGATCTCGATAGACTTGCGGCGGTGGAGCGCTATGACCTGCTCGATACGCCGCGCGAGGAGGCATTCGATCGCATAACGCGGTTGATCAGGCTCACCCTCGGCGTCGAGGTCGGCATCGTCTCTCTCATCGACGCCCACCGCCAATGGTACAAGTCCGTGGACGGCCTTGACGGCCGGGAAGCGCCGCTCGACGTCACCTTCTGCCGGCATGTGCTGATCGATGGCCAACCGATCACTGTCTCGGACGCGACCACCGACCCGCGCTTCCAGAATAGCCCCTTTGTCACCGGCGATCCGCATGTGCGCTCCTATGCCAGCGTGCCCTTGCGCACCGGCGATGGCCACACGATCGGCACGGTCTGCGCCATCGGCTCGTCCGCCCGCGACTTCAGCCCGCGCGAACAAGCCATCCTCGCGGAACTGGCTGCCATCGCCATGGACGAAATCGAGCTGCGTCAGATCGCAACCGTCGACAGCCTCACCGGCACGCTGACCCGGCGCGCCTTCAAGGAGGACGCGCAGAAGTTCATTGCCCTGGCCAGGCGCCACCGCAGCCCGCTCAGCTGCGTCACCTTCGACATCGACCACTTCAAGGCCGTCAACGATACCTATGGCCACCCTGGCGGGGACCAGGTGCTGATCGGCGTCGCGCGTGCTGTCACCGAACAATTGCGCCAGAGTGACCTGTTGGGCCGGCTCGGCGGCGAAGAGTTCGCGGTACTCTTGCCCTTGACCGACCGCTTGCACGCCCTCGAAGTCGCCGAAAAGCTGCGCCTGCATCTCCGCACGCTGAAATTTCCGGGCAGCCATCCGCCGATCGCCATCACAGCCAGTTTCGGCGTCGCTACCTTCGATCACGACAGCGACGATATCGACGGCCTCCTCGCCAAGACGGATGAGGCTCTCTATGACGCCAAGCGGACAGGGCGAAACAAGTGCGCAGTGTGGCAAGCCGCTGGCGCGGTGGTTCCATTCGAGCGGCGTCGCGTGCTCAAGGCCGGCAAGATCGTGCTCGGCCAGCGGACCTCGACCATCGACTGCTCGGTGCGCGCCATCTGGGACACCGGCGCGGAACTGACGGTCAGCACGACGATGGGCATCCCGCCCAGCTTCACCCTCCGCATCCCCTCCGACAGTGCCGAGTGGTCTTGCAAGGTTTCCGGCCGCACCGAGCAGCGCTTGACCGTGGAGTTCGACTAACCCGCGGCGTCCGCAGGGGCCAGCCGCCGCCTTGCCTGCTCAGCCGCGCAGGCAGCGCTCCAGCTGGCTCTTCGCGGTCAGGCCATCGCGCCATTCCACCTGCGCCACCATCCGCCCGCCGATCGACAGCATGAAGCTCTGCCGGTCTTCCATGCCGTCCAGCGCCGCCTCGATCGTGGGCACCGCCAGGGCAATCGCGCCCCAGGCATCGCCGGCCAGGTGATAGTTGAACGCCTTCACCGTCGCTGGCGCACCATCCGCCTGATCGAGTGTCACGGTGATCGTCTCGACGCTACCGGGTGTCGGAATATCCGGCCCCCAGAAGGTAATCAGCGCACCCGGATAGTCGCCGCCCGGTCCGGAAAGGCGCACCATGCCGTCGCCGCGCCAATAAAAGGCGGCGCAGTACTCGCCGGGTCGTGCCCCTGCCTGGTCCTGAAAGTAATCCCAGCCGCCATTGGTGTAGCGCTCATACGCCTTGGCAAAACCGGGATCCTGCAGCCGCTCCGCCAAGGCCGCCTGCTGCGCAGCCACGGCACTGACGAAACTCGCGGCTTCATTCGACAGCGACCGTCCCGGATCGTCGCTATAGGCGGAATAGTCGAGATCGCCGCTGTAATAGCCGCTGTCGTAATAGTCGTCGCCGTAATACTCGTCCTCGCCGTAATAGTCGCCATAGGCGTAGCCGGCGGAAATATCGACCATGCTCTGATGATGCTGAGCATTCATCGCGCAGATATTGGGCAAGTCGGAACAGGCCTGCGCCTGCCCGCTCAGAACCAGAAGCCCCACGGTCGCTCCCGCGAACAACGTCACCCCATACCTGCTGCGCATGTTCTTCCCCCAAAATGATGCGCACGAGCCTATCGCAGCGCGTTGCCGGCTGCGATCACGGCGCTGACACCGGTACATCGGCGTGACCTGGAGACAGATGCAACAAAAAAGGCCCGCTTGCGCGGGCCTTGAAACTCTTTCGGCGCCTTACTGGCCGCGGAAGCGCAGCCGGCCGATTTCGTCGAATTCGGCCTGTTCTACCTTGAGCTGCTCGTCGCGCTCGCGCTGGTGCTCGCGCTGGTCCAGCAATTCGACCTTCTTGAGATCTTCAATGGCTTCCGCCAGTGCATCCTGGGCCGCCTCGAGCTTGCCACGCATGTCGGTGGCCGAAGCCAGCAGATTGTCGCGCCGGGCGAGGGCCGCCTTGGCAAAGGTCGAATAGGCAAAATGAGCGATATCGGAGATGCCGGTTTTGGTGTGCTCGATTTCGATCTGCTGGTCGAGTTCGGCCGCCATGCGTTCGAAGTCGTTGACCATCATCTCGATCTGCGCAACCTGACGGCGCTTCTCGTCCACCTGGAACTTCTTGAGCCGAATGAGGCTCTCGCTGCGCGATTTCAAGACCTGTACTCCTTACACACCAAGTCAGTTCCGGGGCAAATACACTGCCCCATCAGCCTGCCGCGCCCGCTTCCGCCACGATCGCCTCGAGCATCTTGTAGCCCTCGGCAATGCTGGTCGTTTCTTCCCGTTCCTGGCTGAGAAAAGCTTCCAGGGCCGGGTTGATAGCGATCGCGCGGTCCACTTTCGGATCTGACCCTTTCCGGTAAGCCCCCAGCCGGATCAGTTCCTCCATGTCCGAATAGATGGACATGAGCTCGCGCGCCTTTTGCAGGACCGGCCTGAAATCGACCGGAACACACCCTGGCATGGTGCGCGAGATGGACCGGAGCACGTTGACCGCCGGGTATCGTCCCCGTTCGGCAATTCCGCGCTCCATCACGATGTGCCCATCAAGAATACCGCGCACGGCATCCGCAATGGGCTCATTGTGATCATCACCTTCGACCAAAACGGTAAATAGTCCGGTAACAGAACCGGTCGTAGGTGTCCCCGGACCTGCACGTTCCAATAATCTTGGCAATTCCGTGAACACGGTCGGTGGATAACCCTTGGCCGTTGGCGGCTCCCCAATGGCGAGGCCAATCTCGCGCTGCGCCATGGCAAAGCGGGTCAGACTATCCATCATGCACAGCACGCGCTTGCCCTGGTCGCGGAAATATTCCGAGAGCGCCAGGCTCATATAGGCCGCCTGCCGCCGCATCAGCGCCGCCTCGTCCGAGGTCGCCACCACGACCACCGCATGCTTGAGGCCCTCCTCACCCAGATATTCCTGGATGAACTCGTGGACCTCGCGCCCGCGCTCGCCGATCAGCCCGATCACCGCCACGTCGACATTGGTATTGCGCGCCAGCATCGACATGAGCACCGACTTGCCCACGCCCGAGCCGGCAAAAATGCCCAGCCGCTGCCCCTCGCACACCGTGGTAAAGGTATTGAGGCACCGCACGCCCAGATCGAGCGGATCGCCGACCCGCACCCGATCATGCGCCAGGAGCGGATTTTGCCGCAGCGGATAGGGCGTCGCGCCGCGCGGCAGCGGTCCCTTGCCGTCGATCGGCTCGCCATTGGCATTGATCACCCGGCCCAGCCACCCCTCGGACGGGAAAGCCGAGCCATCATGGCGTTGGAACACCGCCTTGCAGCCAAGCCGCACGCCGCTCAATTGCCCGAACGGCAGGCACAAAGCGTGGCCGTCCTTGAAGCCGATGATTTCGGCGGCCAGGATGTCGTCGTTGACCGTCTCGATCCGCACGCGCCCGCCCACGCGCAATTCGCGCACCGGCCCGACGATTTCGATGAGCAGGCCCTGCACCGACTTCACCCGGCCATAGACCTCGATGTCGTCAATGGCTTCGATAGCCGAGATCAGTGACTTCATCTCGTTCGGTGTCCGTTCATCGGCGTGGCCGGATTATGGTTTCCGCACTGGACGAATCGTGCGCAACCACGAATCACACAGTAACCGAACGTTAAGCAAAAGGCGCTATTTCAGGTGTTGGACCGGTCCGTCTGCCGCTTGGCACCGACCCTCCCCTAAACCACTGACATAGCCACAATTGCATGAGTCACAAGAGTCGCTTACAGGCGCCTCTTAAACCATTTTCTTAAGAAAAATTGATAGAATTAACCTATAAATTTCAACGACTTAAACTTAATTCACCCTAACGCCGTTTGCGTATTGCCGAACCGAATTAAACTTTGTTAACTATTTGGGCTTAGGGTTCAGTCATATCCAGTAGGGTTGGCGTGGGCAGACGATGACCCACGGTTCCAGCAGGAACGAATGACAAGGGGAATATAATGCGGGTACTCCTTATTGAGGACGACAGCGCGACAGCGCAGAGCATCGAACTGATGCTGAAGTCCGAAAGTTTCAACGTCTACACCACCGACCTCGGTGAAGAAGGCGTCGATCTCGGAAAACTCTACGACTACGACATTATTCTGCTCGACTTGAATCTGCCCGATATGAGCGGCTACGAAGTCTTGCGGACACTGCGCGTCGCCAAGGTGCAGACGCCAATCCTCATTCTCTCCGGCCTCGCCGGCATCGAGGACAAGGTTCGCGGTCTCGGCTTCGGTGCCGATGACTACATGACCAAGCCCTTCCATAAAGACGAGCTCGTGGCCCGCATCCACGCTATCGTCCGCCGTTCCAAGGGTCACGCCCAGTCGGTCATCCAGACCGGCGACCTCACTGTGAACCTCGACACCAAGACCGTCGAAGTCCAGACCCAGCGCGTCCACCTCACCGGTAAAGAATACCAGATGCTCGAGCTGCTCTCCCTCCGCAAGGGGACCACGCTCACCAAGGAAATGTTCCTCAACCACCTCTATGGTGGCATGGACGAACCCGAGCTCAAGATCATCGACGTGTTCATCTGCAAGCTGCGCAAGAAGCTTAGCGTTGCCACCGGCGGTAAGAATTACATCGAAACCGTCTGGGGTCGCGGCTATGTGCTGCGCGAGCCCGACGAGAACGAAGTCTACGCCGACAACGTCGCCTAAGCCTCCCCGGCTCCTGCGTCATTCCGCTCCACCCCGTGCGACACCGTCGCGCGGGGTTTTTGCTTGTCCCGCACCTATCTTTGGTTCTCCAATTGACGGAGACCGGCGATGGCCAGGAACTTTGCCTACCCAAGCGATGGCGCTCTACGGCAATACTTTGCCGAAGGAGACTTCCTCGATAGCCAGTGCGCGCCCCTGCCCCACCCCGCGCCCGATGCGGCCGAACTGACCATCGCCACCTTCTTCCACACGCCGGGCTGGGTGAAAGCCCTCCTCGGCCTCCGCAACCTCCTGGTCGCGCCGTTCGGGCTCAAGACCGGCGGCGCCAGCGACTTGCGTCCGCCCACCCGCGAGGAGATCAACGGCCTGCGCTATTCCGGTGTCTTCGCCGTGCATTCTGCCACACCCGACGAAGTCATTCTCGGCACCGATGACAGGCACCTCGATTTCCGCGTCTCCATCTTGCGCTCCGAGGCCGATGACGTCGTGGCCATATCCACCTGGGTACGTCCGCACAATCTGGCCGGGCGAGCCTATCTGGCCGCGGTCTATCCGTTCCACCGCATCATCATCGCCCGCTTCCTGAGCAATGCGGACAGGCTCGGGGTCACGCGCTAAAAGTAGCCTCACGACAGGTGGCTTGGCGAAGTCGAAAAAACTTTCGCTTCCGTGTCGAAGTGCCTGTCAGCCGCTCGTCGTGTTGTCAGAAGCGCGGTCGGGAGGCTGCGTACCACCCAGAGGAGACGACCCATGATCCGCACCGCCATCATCACCGGCGCCCTGCTTTTGACCACGGCCGCCTTTGCCCAGTCCGAGCCGGTCGGCGCGACCGTCGAGGTCAACGGCATGCAGATGTATTACGAAACTTCCGGCGAGGGTGACCCGCTGATCGTCCTGCACGGCGCCTATATGAACATCCCGTCCATGGGCGCGATCGTTCCGAAACTGGCCGAGACCCACAAGGTCTACGCGCTCGAATTCCAGGGGCATGGCCGCACCACCGATATCGACCGCCCTATCACCTACGAGAACCTGTCCAGCGACGTCGCCGCCTTCATGGACGCGGTCGGCATCGAGAAGGCCGACATTTTTGGCTATTCGATGGGTTCGGCCGCCGGTCTTCGGCTTGCCATCGACTACCCCGAAAAGGTCGACCAGCTCGTTGCCGCTTCGGTCGGCTACGATGTCTCGGGCTGGCAGCCCGCTTTCGTCGAATTTATCCCACAGATGGCCCCCGAAATGTTCGTCGGCACCCCGATGGAAGACGAATGGAGGAAGCTTGCCCCGAACCCGGATGGCTTCCGGGCCGTCGTCGAGAAGCTGATTGCACTGGAAAAGGAACCGATGGCCTGGGAGGAGGACGTCAAGACGTTGAAGGCGCCCATGCTGATCATCGCCGGTGACGCTGACGTTTCCACGCTTGAACATAATGTTGCGCTGTTCCGCCTGCTGGGCGGTGGCGATATGGGCGACATGGGCGCTCCCCTGCCCGCCTCGCGCCTGGCGATATTGCCGGCCACCTCGCACACCGCCGTCATCAACCAGACCGACCTGCTCTACGGCTTCATCGAGCCCTTCCTCCAGGGCGAGACGCCAGTCGGCTTCATGGGCCAGTAAGGCTCAGCAACCACCGGGAGGCGTCCCGCCTCCCGGCCATTTTCTTCCACGAAGCGGTTGCGGGGCACTACCGATGCTGGTTTCATCCGCCGCCATGAGCACCCAGTCCGAAACCCATCGCGCCATCAACACCGTTTGGAAGACCGAGCAGCCTCGCCTCATCGCGGGGCTGACGCGCATGGTGCGCGATATCTCGCTCGCCGAGGAGCTGGCGCAGGATGCGCTGGTCATAGCCCTCAAGAACTGGCCGGAATCCGGCGTTCCCCGCAATCCCGGCGCCTGGCTGATGCAGGCGGCCAAGCGGCGCGCCATCGACTACTTCCGCCACAAGAAGATGGCGGCCACCAAGCTCGAAGAGGTGGGCCATGGCATCGAATCCGACACGCCCGACCATGTCGAAGCGCTGCATGACGCCATCGACGATGAGGTTGGCGACGACCTGCTCCGCCTCATCTTCACCTCCTGCCACCCTATCCTGCCGGCCGAATCTCGCGTCGCCCTCACCCTGCGCTTGATCGGCGGCCTCACCACCGAGGAGATCGCCCGCGCCTTCCTCGCCGCCGAGCCGACCATTGGCCAGCGCATCGTCCGCGCCAAGAAAACCATCGCCGAGGCCGGCATTCCCTTCGAGGTGCCTGATGGCGAGGAGCGGGCCGAGCGTCTGGCATCGGTGCTTGGCGTGCTCTACCTGATCTTCAACGAAGGCTATTCCGCCACGGCGGGGCAGGACTGGATGCGTCCGCAATTGTGCAACGAAGCCATCCGGCTCGGCCGCATCCTGGCGCAGCTTTCGCCCGCGGATTCCGAAGTCCACGCCCTGGTGGCGCTCATGGAAATCCAGGCCTCGCGCACCGGCGCCCGCACCGACGCCAAGGGCGAACCGGTACTCCTGCTCGACCAGGATCGTTCACTGTGGGACCAGAACCTGATCCGCGGCGGCCTCGCGGCCCTCGATCAGGTCATCGCCCTGGGTGGCGAGAACGAACCCTATGCCCTCCAGGCCGCCATCGCCGCCTGCCATGCCCGCGCCCCCGAGGCTGCGGACACCGATTGGGCCCGCATCGCCGCGCTCTATGCCACCCTGGCGCAGCGTACGCCATCGCCGGTCATCGAGCTCAACCGCTCCGTCGCCATCTCCATGGCCGAAGGGCCCGCCGCGGCACTGGTATTGATCGACGCGATCAAGGACGACCCCGCGCTCAAGAACTATCACTTGCTCTATGGGGTACGCGGCGACCTGCTGAGCAAGCTTGGCCGACACACCGAAGCCATGCTGGAATTCCGCAAGGCCGCGGAGTTGACGCGCAATGAACGCGAAAAGACTTACCTGCTGTCCCGCGCCGAAATGACAGGCTGATCATGCAGCGTTTCATCGACGACTTCGTCAGTCGCGAGCAGCGTTTCAGCCTTGGGCGGGATACGCGGACTGGCGGGCTGTATCTGTCCACACCGGTCAGCGGTCG
Source organism: Devosia lacusdianchii (assembly GCF_022429625.1). Classification (NCBI taxonomy): domain Bacteria; kingdom Pseudomonadati; phylum Pseudomonadota; class Alphaproteobacteria; order Hyphomicrobiales; family Devosiaceae; genus Devosia; species Devosia lacusdianchii. Next base: position 3,305,537 of record NZ_CP092483.1, read on the forward strand.
CAGGCTGGCGGCCGAGTACGAGGCCTATTTCACCATCGACGCTGGCGAATACGCCCGCTTCCGCGCCGATCCGGCGTTGGCTGATGGCTTTGTCGAGGATTGTCGCATGGGCCGACAGGCAGCGCGCCTGATTTCGCCCGGCTAGGCTGCGATCTCCGTCTCGAATTTGGCTTCGAGGATGGACCGGTCGAACGGCTTCATCATGTAGTCGCTTGCCCCGGCCTTAAGGGCGAGAGCGATAGCCCCGATGTCGTTCTCGACCGTGCAATAGACCACGCGTGGCTTGTCGCCGCCCACATAGGCGCGCAGCAGCTTGAGGAACTCGAGGCCGGTCAGGATCGGCATGTTCCAGTCGAGCAGGATGGCATCCGGCATTTCCTGGCGGCACTTGTCGATCGCTTCCTGCCCGTCCTCGGCCTCGTCAACGATGTAATCCATGTCTTCGAGAATGCGGCGCGCGACTTTGCGCACCACGGTCGAGTCATCGACGATCAAACAGGATTTCATCGGGATCAGGCTCCGCATAGGCTGACGCGGCCCGATTATGGCCTTCACATGCTACGGATTGGTTAGCAAAGTCCCAATCATTCAGCCGCTTGGACCGCCGCCTTGGGCACGGCGGTGAGGAAGAACATATCGTTCTCGAGGCCGATATTGACCTCCATGTCGGTCATGCGGGCCAGGAGACCGGTGTAGAACGGCTGGATACCCCGTGCGTCGACAAAGCCCTCTTCAGGCATGCCGGACAACAGCCCAGCAGAGCCGGATGGCACCAGCGTCTTCTGCCGCTTTTCCGGATCGCTCTTGGAAGTGAATTCGAACTTCTCGCTACCGGCATCGCCCGTAATCGAGGCCGTCACCTGGCCGCCGCGCGGCACTGAACCGGCCGCGATCAGCAGCATGTTCATGAACAGCTTGGCCTTGTGCTTGGGCAAAAGGATCAGCGGCACATTCCACTCCAGATCCGCCTTTTCGATCTCGAACAGGATGCGCGCCACGCGTTCACATTCGCGCGTATCGATATCGGTGCCAGAGGTCGAGGAGGCCCCATAGGCCAGGCGCGCGAATTCCAGCTTGGCGCGGCTCTGCTTGGCAGCACTGGCAATGAGGTCGCGGGCCCCGCCGGCCATTTCGGCCTGGTTCGGATCATCGAGCACCTCCAGCCCGTTGCCGATCGCCCCGATGGGGTTGATCAGGTCATGGCATACTCGGCTGCACAGCATGGCAGCCAGGTCGGTTGCCTTGAGCTCGATGATATCCATGGGGAGGTCTCCGTAGGGCGGGAAGGCGGCAAAGAATCACTTTTGCCGACATTAGAGGCTGGAGGTTAAAAGTAGATGCGAAAATGCGGGTCCCGCGCGTTAGTTGACCGAAAGGTCCTTGCCCAAAGCGGGCCAGTTTTCCTCAGCCGTGCGCGCTGCAGCGTCCGGGGCCAGCAGGAAGGCCTCCCGGTTGGCGGCCGAGTAGAACAGATAGAGCCGCTGCTTGAACACCGTATAGATGCGCGGATCGCTGTCGGAAATAAAGCCACGCGCTATGCCCATTCCGTCGTGCCCGCCGAACTGGGGCGCATAGATTTCAGGTGCGCTCTTGAACACGTCCCTATTGGCCGCCGTGGCGAAATACCAGGAAACGTTCTGCCAGATGAATTCGTTGTCCGAGAGGCCCATCAGGGGAGCCGGCTCGGTGAAATAGCTGACCGGGTCCATACCAGAAAGCGCTATGCCGGTCAGCGGATCGGTAACGATCAGCGTCACCACGGACTGCGCCCGAACCTCCGTGAAAGCGGCCGAAACCATGCCGAATAGCGGCAAAACAAAGGCGAGCATGGTTAAGATTTGTTTAGAGGTTTGCTTCATCATCAACTCAATGATCGGCATGCCGGCGCCACAGAGTTTGCCTCACAAAAGTTAAGGTCCGAGTCCTTAACGACCTGTAGCCGCCAGATGTATCTTCCGGGAGATTTCCGATGCTCAAGCGCCTCGCCATCCTCTTCGCCGTCCTGGCTGCCATCGCAGCGCCCGTGCCCGCCTTTGCGCAAGGATCGCTCAGCGATAGCTATTCGGGCGAGGAACTGGTCGATAGCGGCAAGGAATTCTTCGGCTCGGCCTCCCAGGGCCTGGCCTCGCTGGTCGAACGCGCCGTGAGCCAGTTCGGCCTGCCCAATGGCTATATCCTGGGCGAGGACGCCGGTGGCGCCCTGTTCGCCGGCGCCCGCTACGGCGAGGGCATCCTCTACACGCGCAACGCCGGCGAATACAACGTCTTCTGGCAGGGCCCATCGCTCGGGTTCGACATCGGCGGCGATGGCTCCAAGACCATGATGCTGGTCTACAATCTCAACCAGATCCAGGACGTACTGGGCCGCTTTGCTGGCGTCGACGGCTCCGCCTATGTGCTGGGCGGCTTCGGCATGACCGTGATCAAGCGCTCCAACGTGGTGATGGTGCCAATCCGCTCTGGCGTCGGCGCCCGCCTCGGCGTCAATGTTGGCTACCTCAAGTTCACCAACGAGCCCACCTGGAACCCCTTCTGACCTAGCCTGTGATTGCGATACGCCGGTCGAAAGCGCGGAAGCTCTTCAAGGCCAGCGGGAACAGTGTCGCAACCAGGTAGGCCAGTCCGGTCGCCAACAGTGCGGCTGGCAGCCCGAAACCGCTGACCAGCGCCCCACCCACCAGTCCACCAAACGGGATGAGCGCCCAGCACAGGGCGGAATACAGCGACGTCACACGTCCGATCAGCGGCTTGGGAATGCGCTCGAACGTCACCGTCGCCAGGATCGGATTGATGAACCCCGACGAAAAGCCGGCCACGGCCAGCATTGCGAAGACCGCGACCAGCGGCACGTCGACGATAAAGACCATAAAGCGCGGGAAGCCGGTCAGCAGGAACGCCACGGTATAGACCGTCAGCCGCGGCAGGCGCTCGCCAATAGAGGCGGCGATGCCCGCACCCAGCATCGAAAACGCTGAAAACACCGCGAACAGGCCGCCCAGAAGTTCAGGACCATGACCCGATGCCTGCGTCCATACCGGGATCAGGACAGCGGCATAGGCCTGGTCGAGCAGGTTGGTCGTCGCCACCATGATCACGATGCTGACCAACACGGCGTCCCGACGCAGGAACGTCCAGCCCTCGCCAAGGTCGCGCGCGTAGGAAGTTGGCGCCGCGACCTTTGCCGGGCGACGAATGGCGGGCAACCCCAGCCCCACCACGACAGCCGCCAGGGCGAAGGTCACGGCATTGACGGCCAGCGCCTGGCTTGGCCCGATCAGGGCAATCAGAGCACCGGCGCCAGCCGCACCCACGGTCGAGGCCAGCCGCTCGATAACGCCAACAACGCCCGTCACGCGCTCCAGCGGCACGGCGCTGATCTCGGCGACGTCAGGAACCATCGACTGCTTGGCGGCATCCGACGGACCACGCAGAACACCCATCATGAACACGATGGGCAGCAATACTGGCATCGTCAGCACACCCAACAGATGCAAGAGGGGTATGAGCCCCACGATGATCACTGACGCTATGTCGCAAATGATCGCGATCGGCTTGGGCCCAATCCGATCGATCAACGGACCGCCCAGCGCCTTGGCAATGACGTAAGGGAGCATTTCCAGCAGTGCCACCGACCCGGTCAGCACCGGGTCGCCGGTGGTGGTGAGGACCAGCCAGGGGATGGCGATAGTCGATAGCCGCGTTCCCGATATCGACAGCGTCTCGGCCACCGCCAGAGCAAGAAACGCGCCTCGCCGCCTCATGCCTCCGGCTCCTCTTTGTGCGGCACCTGCCCCGGATAGGGGAAGGCGTGGAGCATGATGGAAAAAGGCACCACGCCCTCGGGCAGCGGCCCACCAAGCGCGGGTGCCTCCCGCATAGCTTCCCACAAGATCGCCATCAGCCGCTTGGTCAGCGCTTCAGCCTGGGCGGGCGTGAGGGGGATGGTGAAGTCACTGGCTGTGCTGGCGCGGCGCCACGCTTCCGGCAGCTCGGCATATTCCTCGATCGCCTGCTGCATCTGGCTGACCTGCCAGGACAGCGCGGCCTGCGTGAAGGCAATACCCACATCGAGTGCCTCGCCCTCCGCTCCGGGTTCGAGCACCGTCGTCGTTTCGTGCCGCGCCCGCCAGAACCTGTCGCGCCGCGATGGCCCCGGCGCCTCCTCGATAAATCCGTGCAGGGCCAGCTGCCGCAGGTGGTAGCTGGTCGCCCCGCTATTGAGGCCCAGCCGCAAAGCCAGCTGCGTCGCCGTGGCCGGCCCGTCGATGCGCAGGAGGCCTAGCATGCGCAGTCGAACCGGATGGGTGAGCGCTTTGAGCGCCGTTGCATCGGGAACAATCCCTTGCACGGTGCGGGGTGAGTTGGTCGGCGGTGTCTTTTCTGTCATGCCAGCACAATACGATCACAAAGAAATCTTTGCAAACATTTCTTGGTAATTGTGACGAAGCGGGTTTTTAACACCCGTTCGCTAACACTTGGTGGCCCAAACGTGACTGGCTTGCACGGACGCGTTAGGGTTAATGACTGGCGAAGATGGCGACGCAGCGCCATTGCTGCCAGATAGGGATAAGTCCGCGCGGGTTCGCCTGCGCGGTACCGGAGTTCGGCCGATGCTCATTGAGAACATCATGTATTTCGCACTTGGCGTGATGGTTGCGGGCTTGGTGGCCCTCATCATCTTGCCGGCGGTGTGGAAGCGCGCCGTGCGCCTGACCAAGCGCCGCATCGAAGCGGCAACCCCCATCACCATGGCCGAGTTTCGCGCCGACAAGGACCAGCTGCGCGCCGAGTTTGCCTTGTCGACCCGCCGCCTCGAAATGAACGTCGAAGCCCTGCGCAAGCGCCTGGCCGAACAGCTCGGCGACGCCAATCAGCAGCGCAGCGATATGGGCGCCCTCAAGACCGAGCGCGACCAGCATCTGGCGATCGTCAGGGACCTAGAAAGCCGGGAAGCGGAACTGCGCGCCCGCATCCTCGAACTCGAGCGCGAGGGCACCGACTTGGCCCAGCGGCTCCGTATGCGCGATCGCGAACTCGATGTTCGCGGCAGCGAGCTCGTGAAGCTGCGCGATACCGTACGCGGCGGCCTGCCCCGCGGCACCGATCTCGACGGCAAGTCGCTTTCGGGCGACTATGATGAAGATATCGACCGGCTCACCACTGCCCTCGCCATCGAACGCAAGCGCGCCAGCTTTCTTGAAGAACAGGCCCGCAGCCTAATTAACCGCCTCGAAACCTCCGACCGCCGTAGCGCCGAGACCACCGCGGCCATTGCCGGCATGCGTGAGGCGCTGGCCCATCACGACGACAAGAAGGCCGCCGACGCCGAAAATCTCGTTGCCGCCGAGGCGCGTATCGCCAGTGCCGAGAACCGGCTCAATGCACTCCTGGCTGAAACCAGCCAGATCGTCGAACAGAGCAATGGTCGCGCCGAGCAGCTTCTGGCCGACAAGCTGAGCCTTGAAGCCGAAGTCGAGGGCCTGCGCCAGCAGGTGGCCAATGTCGAATCCACCATCATGGCCGACTGGGATAGTGAGCGGATCGAAGAAGCCTATCTGCGCGAAAAGCTCAACGACATTGCCGCCAGCGTCAGCCGCCTAGTCTATGCCGTCGACACCGAAACACCAGTCGCCCGCGCCCAGGAAGAGAGCCTCTTCGATCGCGTGCAGCGTTTCGCCGATGACGGCGAGACCACCGACACCCTGCCGGTCAAACCCGCCAAGGGCGGCCGCAAAGGCGGCTCAGTGTCGGACCGCATGGCGGCGCTCAAGGAAATCCAAGGGCGATAGCCACGCCCTACTCTGCGCCGATCACCACGCTCCGCGTCAGCTCACCCGTCGCCTGATCGAACAGCGCCAGCGTCGTCACCCCACCCACGCTATACGTCACGTTGATAGCCCCCTCACTGACCAGCGCCGAAACCACCTCGGCCCCAGCAGGGACAGCCACGCTCTCGGCCACCGCAGGTGGCGGGGCGTCGCGCATCACGCGATAGACAAGGGCGACACCAATCGCCATAAAGCCCAGCAACAGGATGCCGATAGAAATCCCGAACGAACGGCGCGCCTTGCCGAACATGGCCAGCGCCTCGGGAGACAGCGGTTCGTCCGCTTTGGGGCTGTTCTGCCCAGTCTGATTGGAATCGCTCATGGCCGAAAATACCGTTGAAGAGTTCGAGGGCGACGAAGTCGAAGTTGTTGTCGATGCAGACGTAGCAGGTGGCCGGCTCGACGCCGTCCTCGCCAAGGCCCATACCGTGCTGAGCCGCAATCGGATCAAGGACCTGATCCTTGCCGGCGCCGTCACCATCGACGGGGTAACCGTCAGCGAGCCCAAATACCGGCTTACCGCGGGCGAGACAATCGTCCTTCTTGCCCCACCCCCCGAAGATGCCGAACCGCATCCGGAAAATATCCCGCTCGACATCCTCTACGAGGACGACCAGCTCATCGTCGTCAACAAGCCCGTCGGCATGGTCGTGCACCCCGCCCCCGGCTCGCCCGATGGCACGCTGGTCAATGCGCTGCTATTCCATTGCGGTGATAGCCTGCAGGGCATTGGCGGCGTCAAACGCCCGGGCATCGTCCATCGCCTCGATCGCGACACGTCCGGCGTCATGGTCGCCGCCAAGACCGAGACCGCCCACCGGCACTTATCCGCCCAGTTCGCCGATCACGGCCGCACCGGTCCGCTGCATCGCGCCTACACCGCCTTCGTCTGGGGTTCGACCGAGACGGCCAAGGGCACGGTCAACGCCCCGCTCGGCCGCGACCAGAACAATCGCCTGAAGCAGACCGTGCGTAAGGATGGGCGCGAGGCCATCACCCACTATATCGTCGAAGCGCGTTTCGGCGATGCCGGTTGGGACATCACCCGCATCCAGTGCCAGCTCGAAACCGGCCGCACCCATCAAATCCGCGTGCATATGGCCCATATCGGGCATCCCTTGGTCGCCGACAGCGTTTATGCTTCCGGTTACGCGACCAAGATCAACAAGCTGCCGCCCGAAGTCGTGGCGCCCATCCAGGCCCTCGGCCGCCAGGCTCTCCACGCCGCCGAACTTGGCTTTGAGCATCCGGTAACGGGCGAGGAGATGTTCTTCGAAGCTCCGTTGCCACCCGACTTGGAGGCATTGGAGGAAGTGTTGGAAGATTTTGACAAGGCTTTTGCCCGCTAGGCAACGGTCCTAAACATTTCGCATTTGTAAGGATTCGCCACCCTTACATTCGCCAGATTGCCGCCTATATATCCATCGTAGTCTGCCGATGAGCCGTCATGGGCATCGCGGACTTGTCGCTCCGCCCGCGGAATGTGGGGGAACCAGAAAGGGGTGCGTCCATGGCCCAGACTAATCTTCCAGTGCTGTCAGCAGAAGGCGGCCTGAGCCGCTATCTTCAGGAAATCCGCAAGTTCCCCATGTTGGAACCGGATGAAGAGTTCATGCTGGCCAAGCGCTACAAGGAGCACGCCGATCCGGGCGCGGCTCAAAAGCTCATTACCAGTCACCTGCGCCTCGTCGCCAAGATCGCCATGGGTTATCGCGGCTACGGCCTGCCGATTTCCGAAGTGATCTCGGAAGGCAATGTAGGCCTCATGCATGCCGTCAAGCGCTTCGAGCCCGATAAAGGCTTCCGCCTGGCGACCTATGCCATGTGGTGGATTCGCGCTGCGATCCAGGAATACGTCCTGCGCTCGTGGTCGCTGGTCAAGATCGGCACCACCGCCGCCCAGAAGCGTCTGTTCTTCAACCTGCGCAAGGTGAAGGGCCAGATCGCTGCCCTGGACGACGGCTCGCTGCATCCCGATCAGATCAAGCAGATCGCCACCACGCTCAACGTCACTGAAGACGACGTGGTGTCGATGAATGCGCGCCTTTCCGGCGATGCTTCGCTCAACTCGCCCATGCGAGCCGACGAAGGCACCTCCGAGTGGCAGGATTGGCTGGTCGACGACACCCCGAGCCAGGAAACGGCTTTGGGCGAAAGCGAGGAATATTCCGAGCGCATGGGTCTGCTGAACAATGCCATGACCGTGCTCAACGAGCGCGAAAAGGCCATCTTCCACGCCCGCCGCCTGCAGGAAAATCCCGCCACGCTCGAAGAGCTGGCCCAGCAATACGACGTCAGCCGCGAGCGCATCCGGCAGATCGAAGTCCGCGCCTTCGAAAAGGTCCAGGACGCCGTCCGCGAAGCCGCCAGCGCGGCCTGATCGGTTGATCCAATCGAATATGAAGGCGGGCCCTGTGCCCGCCTTTTTTGTGGTCATCCCCTGCAGCCCCACCTCCGATGTCATCCCGGCGCAGGCCGGGATCCCGATCCGTGGCGGTCCGCGACATCCAGCGTACGAAAGCCACCGCCAACCCGCCATTACACCCACCGCCCGTCACCCACCGCCCGTCACCCTCGGGCTTGACCCGAGGGCTCTACACTTGTTGGGCCGCCCGGTCAGTATAGTCCCCTCGGGTCACCCGAGGGTGACGACCGAGGATAAGGGGACAATCGAGGATGGAGGGGTACCCCCAAACTCTCCCGCTTATCCCCATCCCCAAAACCTGTGCCATCCTCTCCCCATCATCCCGGAACGACGGGTGGCGCTGCAGCGAACTGCGGCCGGGGTGGTGCCGGGCCGTGCGTCGCTGCGCGTGCAGGTTCGAGTACTGGCCGGCTGCGGCGAGCGTCCGCAGTCCGCGATCCCCGAGTACTGTCCCAAAAACCGGCAGCCCCGAGGCGACTAACGTCTCATACAAATTCATACACGAGGCGGTAGCCGCCTCGGGGTCCACCCGCTGCCACCTTGGCATGCGTCGTTCATGACAACCGCATTCAAGCGGCGCCTATGCACGCCTCAATCAAATCCCACAGCCGCTCCTTGCCCAGGATCAACAGCCACGGGGCATTGTCATTCGGCACGATCTCCACCAATCCGCCAAGCCCTTCATTGGAGGTTCCAAGCCGGCCGCCAGGCGCCAGTGTCAGCCCATCGAGCGGGTACAGCAATTGCTCGGAATGCGCGAAGCTCACCTCCGCCAGTGGATAGACCGACACCCGCTCGCCATTGCCGGCGTTGAAGCTGAACGGCCCGACCACCGCCAGCGCGACGTCGACCTCGTCCACCAGCAGCAGATGCCGCTCGGGCGCAAATTTCAGCATCGCGTTCAGCGCCGACAGTGTGTGGTCAAGCCGTTTGCCGGTCATACCCAGCGCCAGCGTCAGCGGAGCCGACGTCGAATAGAGCGCCTTCTGGAAGTCGGTGGTTTCCTGCTCGGGAATGTGTAGGACGCGCGTGCGGCTTTCCCAACCCGCCCTGTCCTCCAGCGAGTCGAGATCGCCAATGATGGCTGCGGGCAGCAGCCCCGCTTCGCCAATCGCGTCACCGCCCCCGTCAGCGCCTACCAGGGCCACGCCGCGATGGGCCAATTCCACCAGCAAAGCCGGGTCGACGCTGCCGCCGCCAACGATTGCCATGGGGCCGTCAAACGCGATGATCGTCGCATCCGCCGGGGTCACGGAAGTCTCTTGCACTGTCACAAAGCTCTCATTAAGTGTTGGGCGTCTCGCTGGGGTGTTCCGCTGGTTTGCGGAGCTGAGAATTACCCATTGAACCTGAACCAGGTCATGCTGGCGGAGGAAGTTCGAGATGGCAAGGGCGTCTCGGCGCTCTCTCCATTGACACCTGATCCCTTCATTCATGGCCGTGACACCATTGAAGGGAATGACCCATGGTCAAATTCACCCGTCTGGCGCTTGCGGTCCTTTCAGGACTGATTGCTACTCCCGCCCTCGCCCAGGAGGCACCGACCCTCAAGGTCTATACCTATGACGGCTTCGCTGCGGAATGGGGCCCGGGTCCCAGCCTCAAGGCAGGCTTCGAGGCCATTTGCGGTGGTTGCAAAGTCGAATTCATCGCCGCCGACAGCTCCATCGGCACGCTGCGCCGCGTTCAGCTTGAAGGCGACACGACCGAAGCCGACCTGATCGTCGGGCTCGATACCGCTATTGCTGGCGAAGCGCGCGCTACCGGTCTCTTCGCCGAGCACAATTTCTACTTCGACAACCTGACGCTGCCCACCGGCTGGACCGACAAGGCCTTCGTACCGTTCGACTATGCCCACTTCGCCTTCGTCTACGACACCGACGCGGTGGCCAACCCGCCAAAGTCGTTCGAAGAGCTGATCGCCATGCCGGACGATTTCAAGATCGTCGTCCAGGACCCGCGCTCGGCCACGCCCGGCCTCGGCCTCGTGCTGTGGATCGCGGCAGCCTATGGCGATCGCGCCCCCGAAATCTGGGCCGGCCTTAAGCCGCATATTCTCACGGTAACGCGTGAATGGAGCGAGAGCTACAACCTCTTCCTCGAGGGCGAAGCCGATATGGCGCTCTCCTATACCACCTCGCCCGCCTACCACATCGTCGAGGAAGACGACACGACCATCAAAGCCGCCTTGTTCGAGGAAGGCCACCTGGCCCAGACCGAAGTGGCCGGCGTGCTCAAGTCGTCCAAGCACCAGGAACTGGCCTTCCAGTTCCTCGACTACCTGACCTCCGCCGACGCGCAGAAGGTGATCCCCACCACCAATTGGATGTTCCCGGTCATCGACCTGGGCGCCGACCTCAACCCCGCCTTCGCTGCCCTGCCGCAGCCGGCCAAGACCTTGACGCTGACCGACGCGGAGATCGAGGCCAACAGCCAGGCCTGGATCGACGAAATGCTGGCCGCAGTGCAGTAGGCACCAATGCGCATGAGCGGCGGGGCAGGTACCGGATCACCTCTCCCTTTGGGGGAGAGGTCGACCGTCTTCGGTCGGGTGAGGGGGCCTTCCCCGCACGACGCTTCACGCCCGCTATACCCCCACCCTCATTGCCTCCCCACGCGGGGGAGGGAAGCCCGTCTCAAGTTTGCGGCTAATGTCTGCCATCAAGACTTGCAGTCGTCTCCCTCCCCCTTGTGGGGAGGGATCAAGGGTGGGGGTCTGCGATGACGCAGCTGACTCTGCCCCACCGCCCCCTGCGCATCGCTGCCGCCACCACGCTGGCCCTCGCCATTGCCACGCTGATCGCCCTCGTCCTCTGGGCCATCTTCGCGGCCGCGACCAGCGCCGAGGGCAGCGCCTCGCGCATCGACATCGCCCATCTGCTACGCATGACGTCCATCCAGGCAGGCCTCACGACCATCCTCTCGCTCGCGGTCGGCATGGCCCTGGCCTGGGCCCTCAACCGCCTGCGTTTCCCCGGCCGCGATCTGCTCGTCGGCCTCTTCGCCTCAGCCATTGTCACGCCGGGCATGGTCGTCGCCTTCGGCCTGCTCTCGATCTGGGGTCGCAACGGTTGGCTCAATCAGGCCAGCGAAGCCCTGTTCGGCTTTCCGCTGGGCAACCCGGCCTTCGGCCTCTCGGGTATCCTCTTCGCCCACGTCATCCTCGACGGCGCTTTTGCCGCCCGCATCATGCTGGCGCGGCTGGACGCCATCCCAGCAAACCGGCTCAAAACCGGCCAGTCACTGGCGCTCAATGCCTGGCAGCGCTTCTCCATCATCGACTGGCCTGCCCTGCGCGGTACCCTGCCCGGTCTTGCAGCGATCATCTTCCTTCTCGCCTTCACCAGCTTTCCCATCGTGCTGCTGCTCGGTGGCGGCCCGGCCAATCAGACGCTGGAAGTCGCCATCTTCGCTGCCGTGCGGCAGGATTTCGACCTTGCCGGCGCGGTGCGGCTGGCATTGACCCAGATTGCAGTCTGTTCGCTGATCATTCTCGCCGCTTCGGCGCTGACGCCTGTGCCCACCAGCTTCGGCGCCTCCACGGTCTCGCGCTGGCGCGACAGTACCATCACCCGTGGTCTTCAGTGGCTGACCCTTGGCCTCTGTACCGTCGGCTTCATCCTGCCCCTGCTCTCGGTCCTGATCGACGGCCTGTCCACTGGCATCGCTCCGCTGCTCGCGCGGTCGGCCTTTTGGTGGGCGGCGCTATCGAGCCTCGTCATCGGCACGGCCTCCGCTCTGCTGACGCTTGCCCTTGCGCTCCTCTTGGCACTAGGGCGCGGCGCCACCGGCAGCGGTGCTTTACGCATCCTGCTCGGCATTCCGGCCTTCGCCTATCTGGCCGTGCCGGCCGTTGTGCTGTCGCTTGGCTTCTTCCTGCTGGTCCGCAGTCTCGGCGCTTCACCAGCGACCGCCGCGCCCTATGTCGTCATTCTCGGCAATAGCCTTCTGGCACTGCCTTTCGCAATGGCCACGCTCGGGCCGCCGCTCGAAGCCATTGCCCGTACCCGCGGCAAGCTCATCCGCTCGCTCGGCCTGTCCGGTTGGCGGCAGTTCATTGCCATTGAATACCCGCTGCTAGGCAAGGATATCGGCGTCATGCTGGCGCTGGCCTTCTGCTTCTCGCTCGGCGACCTCGGCGTTATCGCCCTGTTCGGGACGCAGGATTTCCAGACCCTGCCGCTGATGATGTTCCGCGCGCTGGGCGCCTATCGCGGCAACGATGCTGCCGCCATCGCCGCGATACTCCTGCTCGGCACGATCGTGGCCTTCATCGGTCTGCCCAGACTATTCGAAAGGATCGCCAATGCTGCGCGTTGACGAGCTCACCTTCGCCCATCCGGGCCAGACCACGCCCTACGTCTTCAGTTTCACCGCGGCGCCGGGCGAAATCACCGCCATTTCCGGCGCCAGCGGCTCCGGCAAATCCACCCTGCTCGATCTGGTCGCGGGTTTTTTGACTCCCGGCTCCGGGGCCATCGATCTCGACGGCACCGACCTTCTGCCCCTCCCGCCCGAGCGCCGGCCGGTGTCGTTGCTGCTGCAGTCGGAGAGCCTCTTCGAGCACCTGACGGCCGCCAGGAATATTGCCCTGGGTCTACCGACAGGTCTCGATCGGCAGATCGTCGCGGAGAAGATCAGTGCAGCGCTGACCGAGGTCGGGCTTGAAGGCATCGAGCGCCAGTCCGCCTCGACGCTGTCCGGCGGCCAGAAGCAGCGCGTCGCCCTGGCGCGCACGCTGCTGCGCAACCGCGCTATTCTGCTGCTCGATGAGCCCTTCTCCGCCCTGGACGACGAGACGCGCGTGACCATTCGCGATCTCGTCCGCGCGCTCACCACGCGCCACAACTGGCACACGATTCTGGTCAGCCACCATGGCGATGACGTGGAGGCGCTGGCGAGCCGGCGCTATCATCTGGAGCAGGGTCGGCTGCAGGCCGGTTGAACCGACCTACTCCGCCCAGGTGCCGAAGACCTTGGCGAACAGCGCCTGCGCCGTATCGTCTTTCTCGAGCGTGATGATGGCGTTGCGGCCGGTGCCATAAACCACGGCCAGATCCATCCACTTCCGGTTTTCGAGCAGCTCGCTATTGGTCGTGGCGTCGTCGGCCGAAGCGCTGAGCGCGAACAGGAACGAATTACCCACGACACGCGCCGAAGCACCCACCAACGGCGTACCCGGCACCAATTCCTCATCCTTGAGCAGAACACCCGGCAGGTTGGCAATGGTGCCGCCGATGAAGGTGTCGTTGACCTGGAAATCCACTTCCATCAGGTGGCTCGCCGGTAGGCTCGGATCGGAATTCTTGCGAATGATGATGTTGACGCCCAGATTGCGCGCCGGAATGTTGGCATGCCCGACCAGGGTCGGCAGGCCGAGTTCGTCAACCCCCTCGCTCCAATCCACTGTGCCCGAGAAGGGCACCGCGCCCGTGCGGCCATCCTGGCTCGCCTCTAGCAGCAGTGACTGGCTACCCGCCAGAACGGCTGGATCCACCGATGCTGCAAGATCGTCGACCGCGGCAACGCTCGCATCCTCGCCGGGCAGGCGTTCCTCGCCCTTTACCTCTTCGCCGCCAAGCGCGGGCAAGGCGGACTCGGTGCCGGTCGGCACTACGGCCTGGGGCGTCGGCTCAAGGCGATCCTCGATCTGCAGGCCCTCGAGCGAGGTGGTCGGCTCAGCCGTGGTCGTGGCGGCCGTGTTACCCGGCTGCGAAGCCGCGTCGGTCGTCGTCTCCGTGGGCTGCACGGGGTCGAGCGTCGGCGTTGGCGTGGCTACCGGCGCCTGGGCCGTTTCTGTCACCGCCGGCTGCGCCTGTCCAAACATCTGGTCGAGATCGACATAGCCTTCGCGCCACGCCCAGAACCCGGCGCCACCGACACCAGCCAGCAGAATGGCGAAGACCACGAGGAAAATCGTAACGCCAGCGCCTGAGCGCGGCGCGGCAGTCGCCTCGGCAAAACCACTATCGTCCGCCGGAGGCGGCGTCGTGTTGCGCGGCGCGGCAAACATGCGATCGGCTTCAGCCAGCGCCGTGTCCGGCGCGGCGGCAGTCGTTTCACCGCGTGCTTCGCGATCAAGGGTTTCGATCGCCCGCTCGATAGCGCCTTCTGCCTCGCTGGCATCGGGCTGCACGACCTCAAGCTCGACTTCGCGCACGCTGGAAAGCGCGGCTTCGACCGGCTCGGCATGCGCCACGGCGATGGGGGCGGCAACCTGCTGACGGACTGCTGCCTGGTTGCCAATCGAGGGTTCCATGCGGGATGGCACCCGCACCGGCTCTGACGGCGAATTGGCTGCCAGCGGCATTGGATCGCGCCGCGGCTCGAAACTTGGCGATTTGAGCGGGGTATCGATCGGCCGCACATTGGATGCCAAGGGCACCGGCGAGCTCGGCCCGGACTTCGTCGCCTCGGCACGCGCCACGATCAGCGGAACCGGACGCGGTTCCGGCTTGGTCTCGGCGGCCGCCGGCGGGGTGGGCTCAGGCACCTCGGCAACGCTAGCGCCCGTGGCATTGGCAGCCTGGGTGATAATGTCTTCGATCGAGGTCTTGGGTGGCTCCGCTGCCTTCGCGGACTCTTCAACCTTCGCCGGTTCGGCAACCTTGATCGGCTCTGCTGCCTTGGCAGGCTCGACGGGCGCCGGCGGTGGCGTGGCCGTTACCGGCTTGGGAGTTGGCTCCGGCGTGAACCGTGGCGCCAGGGCCGCTTCGCGTCCAAGCGTAATGACGGCTTCGCTGGCCTCCTGCTCGACCTGGCGGATGCAATCTTCAAGCTGCAAGCGATGCTGCGTAATGTCGCGCGCCGGCAATGGAGGCGTGATGGCCCGCAGCTGACCCACAAGAGCAGAGCGCGCCTTCTCATAAACCGCACGGCGTGCGGCTCCATTATTTTCCGGCAGCGCCGAGATGGCCCGGCGCAACAGCTCTTTGTAGTCCGCCATTGGTTACTTGGTACTCACGATTGCAGCGACGTGTTGTAACAAAAAAACTCAGTCTTGGAATGGGTCAACGACAAGGATGGTATCGAGCCGTTCCGGGCTGGTTGAAAGCATGGCGACGGGCGCCCCGATCAGCTCTTCGATATAGCGGACATATTTGATTGCCTGTGCGGGCAGCTCGGCCCAGCTGCGCGCCCCGGCGGTGGTTTCCGACCAACCTTCGAGCGTCTCGTAAATCGGCTTAACCCGCGCTTGTGCCCCCATTGAGGCAGGCAAATAATCAATCCGTGATCCGTCGAGTTCATAGCCGACGCAGACTTTGATTTCCTTCAACCCATCCAGCACATCCAGCTTGGTCAGGGCGATTCCGGAGATTCCGGAAGTCTTGACCGTCTGACGTACCAGTACAGCGTCGAACCAGCCGCAACGACGCGGACGGCCGGTATTGACGCCGACTTCGCGGCCAACCGTCGCCAGATGCCTGCCCACTTCGTCGTCGAGCTCGCACGGAAACGGACCTTCGCCAACGCGGGTCGTATAGGCCTTGGTGATGCCCAGCACATAGCCGATGGCCGTCGGCCCGAGGCCCGAACCGGCGGCTGCCTGGCCCGCTACCGTGTTCGACGAGGTCACGAACGGGTAGGTGCCATGGTCATTGTCGAGCAGCGCACCCTGCGCACCCTCGAACAGAATACGAGCGCCGGCCTTGCGCTTGTCGTCGAGCACCTTCCAGACCTGGTCCATGAAGGGCAGGATGGTGGCCGCCACCGAGGTCAGCTCGTCATAGATCTTCTGCGCCTCGATCTCGACCAGCCCCATGCCGCGACGCAGCGCGTTGTGGTGGGTCAGCAGGCGCTCGATCTTGACCATCAGCGTATCGGGTTCGCTAAGGTCGATCAGGCGAATGGCGCGACGGCCAACCTTGTCTTCATAGGCTGGGCCGATGCCGCGCTTGGTCGTGCCGATCTTGAGGCCGGAATTGGAATCTTCTCGGATGGCGTCGAGTTCGCGGTGCAGTGACAGGATCAGCGGGGCATTATCGGCAATGCGCAGGATTTCCGGGGTGATCTTGACGCCCTGGCCGCGCAGCTTTTCCATCTCGGTGACGAAGTGGTGCGGATCGACCACCACGCCATTGCCGATGACCGACAGCTTGCCCTGCACCAGCCCCGAAGGCAGCAGCGCCAGCTTGTAGCTGACCCCGTCAATGACCAAGGTGTGGCCGGCATTATGGCCGCCGTGATAGCGCACCACCACATCGGCGCGTTCAGAGAGCCAGTCGACAATCTTGCCCTTGCCCTCGTCGCCCCACTGCGAGCCGACGACAACCACATTAGCCATTGAATTTCTTCTCCAGGATAGGCGCGACATAAAGGGCCTGGCGCGGTTCGCCATACCCTTCTCCACTTGGACGTCTGTCCTCCCGGCCACCCTTGGTAAAAGTTTGATCGTGGCCGAATAACTGCTAAGTCCGATTGTCCTTACATCACCCTGAAGACGATGACAAAGCCGCAGCCTGACGAAAATCGCGGCATTTCGGCCCGCCTGCTGGATCAGCCCTATCTGCTGCTGATCTTTGCGCCTCTATTCTGGGGCGGAAACGTCGTTGCGGCCAAGCTGGTGGTCGGGGAAATCGACCCTTTTCTGCTGCTTGCAGCCCGCTGCGTGGGCGCGACGCTGTTTATCCTGCCCTTTTCCTGGCGCTTCCTGCGGGCCGACTGGCCCGTTATCCGGCAGACCTGGCCGCTGATCATGGGCTATGGCGCACTGGGCTACGCCCTCTACAATGTCCTGCTCTATGTGGGGCTGACCACCACGACGGCCGTTAATTCGTCGATCGAAACGGGCGCCCTGCCCATGATGATTCTCGCGGCCAATTTCATCGTGTTCCGTGTGCGGGCCACCTGGCTGCAAATCCTGGGCGTGCTGATCGCCATATCTGGCGTCATGCTCACGGCGACGCATGGCGATCCGGCGCGCCTGCTGACCCTCGACATCAATGCCGGTGACGGCTTCGTCCTGCTCGCCTGCCTGACCTACACCGCTTACACGCTGGCCCTGCGCTTTCGCCCGCAAGTGCACATGATGAGCTTCATGGCCGTCGCCTTTCTGGGCGCCGCGATTCTCGGCGTCATCATGCTGCAACTGTTCGGGCCAGGCATTTCCAGCTTCGCCACCATTCCCTCGATGTCGCCCAGCGTCTGGGCCGTCCTGGTCTATGTGATGATCTTCCCATCCATGTTCAGCCAGGTGGCCTATGCTCGTGGCGTCGAATTGGTCGGACCCAACCGCGCCGCACCCAGCCACAACCTGATCCCGGTCTTCGGGGCACTGGGTTCCGTGCTCATCCTGGGTGAACGCCTGGAGCTCTACCACTACCTGGCCGCCGCCATTATCATTGGCGGCATCGTGCTTGCCGAATGGGCCGCCCGGCGCTGATCCCGGAACTAATATCAAAAAACTGACCGCGCCATGTCACATGCGGTCCTGTTGGCTCGTCTTGTCTGCAGAACACCCAGACCCAAGGACGACCGAAATGAACGACCATTCCACTTCAACTACCCGCCCCACCGGCTTCAGTATCGACGAGCTCCGGGCCCTGCTTCCCGGCCAGGTCATCGCTCCCGGTGACGCCCGATACGACGACACCCGCACTGTCGTTGTCGATATCGCTGACTGCCGGCCCGCCGCGGTCATCCGGGCGCGAAACGCCAACGACGTGGCGCAAGCGATCGAGTTCGCCCGCGCCCACGGCCTCGATATTGCGGTGCGATCGGGCGGCCACAGCGGTGCCGGTCATGGCACCGTGGACAAGGGCATCGTCATCGACATGCGCGAATTGGCGGCCATCACCGTCGACGCCGAAGCCAAGACCGTTTGGGTCGGCGGCGGCGCCAACACTGGCGATGTCCTACGCGCCGCGGCCGAACACGGCCTCGTCGTGCCATTCGGCGATGCGGCGACCGTCGG
The DNA here is from genome assembly GCF_022429625.1 of Devosia lacusdianchii. Lineage (NCBI taxonomy): Bacteria > Pseudomonadati > Pseudomonadota > Alphaproteobacteria > Hyphomicrobiales > Devosiaceae > Devosia > Devosia lacusdianchii. The sequence continues at coordinate 3,323,703 of NZ_CP092483.1, forward strand.
CGTCGGCGGCATCACCAGCGGCGGTGGCGTCGGCTATCTGTCCCGGCTGCATGGCCTCACCATCGACAATCTGCTGGCCGCCGAAGTTGTGCTTGCCGACGGTCGCATCGTGATGACCGATCAGTTCGAAGAGCCCGAGCTGTTCTGGGCCATTCGTGGCGGCGGCGGCAATTTCGGCGTCATCACCCGCTTCCTGTTCCAGGCAACGACGCTGACCGAGGTTACCGGCGGCATGTTCATCATCCCCGCCGACGCCGCCACCATCGCCGCCTTTGTGCAAGCCGCCACCGACGCGCCGGAGGCTTTGGGCGTCATCGCCAATGTCATGCCCGCCTTTCCGGCCCCGTTCATTCCCGAAGCGCATCGGGGTCGCCCCATGATCATGGCTAACATCGCCTTTGCTGGTCCGGCAGAGGACGCAGAAGCCGCGCTCGCGCCGTTCCGCGCCTTGGCCAAGCCCTTCCTCGACACCATCAAACGCGGTCCCCTGCTCAGTCTCTATCCGACCGAGGAACCGCCCCGGCCCGGAATACCCGAACAGGCCACCATGTTCGTCAATGGTATCGACGAAGCCGCCGGCCAGACGATCATCGACTTCATCAACAATTCGGACTCCATCATTCGCCTGGTCCAGATTCGCGTGCTGGGCGGCGCAATGGCGCGGGTGCCGACCGACGCTACCGCCTACGCCCACCGCGCCAGCCCCATCATGCTCTACATGGTGAACTTCTGGAACACGCCGGCCGACCGGTCCAAACGCCTGCAATGGCTGACCGATCTGAGCGCTGCCCTCTATCAGGGCGACGATGGGGTCTATGCCAACTTCCTGGGCGCCGCCGGGCCAGACCAGGTCCGCGCCGCCTATCCGGGCGACAGCTGGGAGAAGCTGCGGCAAATCAAGCGCCGCTATGACCCCGCCAATATCTTCCGGCGCAATCACAACATTCCGCCGGCGGAGTAGCTCGGCGGCGACACACGCAAAAAAATCTCCGTCGGGCCTAGGCAGGGCACATCCAGGTAACCACCTACCACTCTCGGTCACGAAGCCGTGACCCGTACGGAGAGAGGACTCCATGCACACCCTACTTACCCCCCGCCCGGAATTAGCGGCACTGGCAGACATTCTGCCGGGCCGCGTCACACGCCCGGGGGATGCGAACTACGACGATCGCCGGGCGGTCGAAACCGATCCCGAGCAATCCCAGCCTGCGGCCTTGGTGCAGGTCACCAGCGCCGAGGAGATCGCGCAGACCATCAATTTCGCCCGCGAACACGCCTTCGAGTTGGCCGTGCGGAGCGGCGGCCACAGCGCCGCAGGCTATGGCAGCGTAGATGGCGGCATCGTCATCGATATGCGTGGCCTTGATAAGATTGAGCTGGATCCCGCGACAAAAACCGTATGGGTCGGGGGCGGCTCAACAGCCGGTCATGTGCTCCAAACCCTGGCCCCGCACGGGCTGGTTGTCGGCTTCGGGGACTCTGCCGAAGTCGGGGTCGGCGGCATTGTGACAGGCGGTGGTGTCGGCTATCTGAGCCGCCTCTACGGCGTCGCCGCCGACTCAATGCTGGCGGCCGAGGTCGTGCTGGCGGATGGTCGCATCGTTCTCGCCAGTCCGGACAGCGAACCGGACCTGTTCTGGGCCATTCGCGGCGGCGGCGGCAATTTCGGCGTACTCAGCCGGATCAAGCTGCAAGCTCGCGAGCTGCCAGAATTTACCGGCGGCATGCTGATCCTGCCGGCCACGCCCAAGGTGATCACCGGCTTCGTGGCGGCAGCTCAGGCCGCTCCGGAAGCGCTGTCATCGATCACCATGGTCATGCCCGCCCCACCCGCGCCGTTTATCCCCGAGGCCATGCATGGCTCACTCGTGGTTTTGGCCTTTATGGCCTATGCCGGACCAGACGATGCGGCCGCCCGCGCGCTGGAACCATTCCGGGCGCTGGCGACGCCTATATTCGACACGGTCAAGTCCGGTCCATTCCTTGATCTCTACCAAGGCGGCGGGGGCAGCCCACCGGGTCTTCCCGAGTTGCGGACGCTCTTTGTTGACCGCGTGTCGGAAGATGATGCGCAGACCATTGTCGGCTTCCTTACCGAGTCCGACTCCCTGATGCGGGCCGTACAGATCCGTGTCCTCGGTGGCGCGATTAATCGCGTGCCCGCGCAGCAGACAGCCTACGCGCACCGCAACAGCCAGATCATGGTCAACCTGGTGAACTTCTACCAGGACACGGCCGAGCAGCCGCGGCGGCGCAAATGGGCCGATGACCTGATGGGCGCTCTGCGCCAGAGCGACAGTGGCGCCTATGTGAACTTCATTGGTGCTGAGGGACCGGAACGGGTGCGCGCCGCCTATCCCGGCGCCACCTGGGATCGCCTGCGTCGCATCAAGCGGCAATATGACCCGCAGAACCTTTTCCACCGCAACCAGAACATCCCGCCAGCAGCGGAATAATGACAAAGGCCAGCCTCCGGGCTGGCCTTCTGGTTTCAAGGTCAACCGACACCCCGCGGCAGGAAGGAGGGCGCCCCTTGGGGCGCCCTCTCGCAGTCTAGAACCGCAGGGCCTTGGCCTGCTTCACGCCTTCGAGGGCGGCGATCTCGGCCAGTTGCGGCTCGGTCAGCGTGCCGTCGATGGAAACGAGCGCGATGGCGTCCGAGCCCACTTCGACGCGGCCCAGATTGAAGTTGGCGATGTTGATGCCAAGCTTGCCCAGCAGCGTACCGAGGCGGCCGATATGGCCCGGCTTATCCTCGTTTGTCACGTACAGCATGGACGGCGTCAGCTCGGCTTCCATGTTGATGTCCTTGACCTGGATGATGCGCGGTTTGCCATTGGCGAAGATCGTTCCGGCGACGCCGCGCACCTGCCGCTCGGTGGTAACCGTCAAGCGGATATAGCCCTCATAAGCGCCTTGGCGGTCTCGTGTCGTGGTCTCGACGGTAATGCCACGGTCCTTGGCGATCTGCGGCGCCGAGACCATGTTGATGTCGCCCAAGGACGGCTTCAGCACGCCATTGATGGCGGCGGCGATCATCGGCTTGACGTTGAGGTCGGCGACATTGCCCTCGAACTCGATCTTGATGCCGCTGATTGCCGTCTCCGTAAGCTGGCCGGCGAACGAACCCAGGGCTTCGGCGAGCTTCACCCAGGGCGTCAGGATCGGCGCTTCCTCGGCCGAAATCGACGGGAAGTTGAGCGCATTGGTGATCTCGCCAACCATCAGATAGGCCGAAATCTGCTCGGCCACCTGCAGCGCCACATTTTCCTGCGCCTCGGTCGTCGCCGCGCCCAGATGGGGAGTGCAGATAACGTTGGGCAGTTCGAACAGCGGGTTGTTCTCGGCCGGCTCTTCGAGGAACACATCGAGCGCCGCGCCGGCAACATGGCCGGACTTAAGCGCGTCATAGAGCGCCGCTTCGTCGATCAGCCCGCCACGGGCACAGTTGATGATGCGCACCCCCTTCTTGGTCTTGGCCAGGGCCTCGGCATTGAGGATGTTGCGCGTCGCATCGATCAGCGGCGTGTGTAGCGTGATGAAATCGGCTCGAGCAAGCAGTTCGTCCAGCTCGACCTTTTCGACGCCCAGCGTCTGGGCACGTTCCGGCGTCAGGAACGGATCGAAAGCAATGACTTTCATGCGCAACCCGATGGCGCGGTCGGCAACGATCGAGCCGATATTGCCGGCGCCGATGAGGCCCAGGGTCTTGTTGGTGACTTCCACGCCCATGAAGCGGTTCTTTTCCCACTTGCTGGCGCGGGTCGAGGCATCGGCTTCCGGCAGCTGGCGGGCCAGCGCCATCATCATGGCAATGGCGTGCTCAGCCGTGGTGATCGAATTGCCGAAGGGCGTGTTCATCACAATGATGCCCTTCTTGGTCGCTGCCGGAATATCGACATTGTCGACACCGATGCCGGCGCGGCCGATCACTTTGAGATTGCTGGCGGCAGCAATGATTTTTTCGGTGATCTTGGAAGCCGAACGGATCGCCAGGCCATCATACTGGCCGATGACTTCGAGCAGCTTATCCTTGTCCTTGCCCAGATCGGGCAGGTAATCGACGTCCACGCCATTATCCTTGAAGATCTGGACGGCGGTAGGGCTCAGCTTGTCGGAAACGAGAACTTTGGGCATTGGGGTAATCCCTGATTATCGAGTGTGTTGAGGCCACCGCGCTCACATTCGGCGTCACCACCCGGCTTGTCCGGGTGGTCCATGGATTGCCGGGACAAGCCCGGCAATGACGGCGGCGGAGAGGCTCGTGGCAGACGTCTAGTGGCTAAGCAGCGGCCTTGTTTAGCGCGGCCAATTCTTCGGCAAAGGCAAAGTCCAGCCATGGCACCAGGGCTGCGAGGTCAGACGCCTCGACCGTGGAGCCGGCCCAGATGCGCAGGCCCGACGGGGCATCCTTGTAGGCGCCAATATCATAAGCCACGCCGGCCTTATCCAGTCGCGATACGATGGCCTTGGCGAACGCCGCCTGCTTGTCGGCATCGAGCGCGGCCACGGCCGGATCGACGATCGACAAACATACCGACGTGTTGGAGCGATTGGCCGGGTTCCTGGCCAGGAAATCGACCCAATCGGTCTTGGCGACCCAGTCGGACAACACCCCAAAATTGGCGTCGGCGCGCGCCTGTAGCCCCTTCAGTCCACCCTCGCGCAGGCCCCACTCCATCGCGTCTACTGCGTCTTCGATGCAGATCATCGACGGGGTGTTGATAGTGGCGGCCTCGAACACTTCCTCGAGCAGCTTGCCGCCTTTGGTCAGGCGGAAGATCTTGGGCAGCGGACGATCGGGCTTGAACGTTTCCAGCCGCTCAACAGCGCGCGGCGACAGGATCAGCACGCCATGCGCCGCCTCGCCACCCAGCGCCTTCTGCCAGGAGAAGGTCACCACATCGAGCTTGGCGAAATCGAGGTTCTGCGCAAACGCGGCCGAAGTCGCGTCGCAGATGGTCAGCCCCTTGCGGTCGGCGGCGATCCAGTCGCCATTCTCGACCCGGACACCCGAAGTCGTGCCATTCCAGGTGAAGACCACGTCGCGGTCGAAATCGACCTGGCCCAGATCGGGCAGCTCGCCATAACCAGCCTTGAGAATGCGCACATCATCAAGCTTGAGTTGCTTCTGGACGTCGGTGACCCAGCCCTCGCCGAAGCTTTCCCAGGCCAGCATATCGACGCCACGGGCACCCAGCATGCTCCACAGTGCCATTTCGACGGCCCCGGTATCGGAGGCCGGGACGATGCCGATGCGGTAGTCCGCGGGTACTTCGAGCAATTCGCGCGTCAGGTCGATGGCGCGCTGGATACGGGCCTTGCCCGGCTTGGAGCGGTGCGAGCGACCGACCAGCGCATTGGCCAGCGCTTCAACCGTCCAACCAGGACGCTTGGCACAGGGGCCCGACGAAAAATTCGGATTAGCCGGTTTCACCGCCGGCGCGGTCAGGGGCATTGCAGCCATCTTAAGCGACCCTCCCAGGTCTATGCGTCTCGCGTTAGGGCGAGATGTCCTGAGGCGGGAGATACGCCCGGGAGGGTAGCGCCGTCAATCCGTCTTTTGCATGGGGTGCGACGATGTCGGCGCAACGCGTGTCCATAGGCAACGAAGCCGACCTGGATGCGTTACCCACAGGCGCAATCCGCGCAGTTTGGAGAATGCCCGATATGGGAGCGTCCGTCCTCATAAGTATCCTGATCACCTTTCTGGTGATCGTTCTCGTGCTCTGGCTGGTTCAGCGCCTGCCGATCGAGGCCCGCATCCGACAGATCATCCAGATCGTCGTGATCATCATCGGCATCATTTCACTGCTGAAATACCTCGCGGTCTTCTAGCCGCCGAGTTCATCCTCGACATAGATACGGATGATGTCGTCGAAGCTGCCGTCTCCCTTGAAACCGAGGGCGATGGCGCGCTTGGCATCGAATGCCTGCGGCCAGCCCGCGACCATGCTCGCGATGGCCTCGTTCCGCTCGCGCCGGATGAGTGCCGTTGCTTTGGCCCCGGCGGCGCGCTCCAACGCGGCAATCTCGTCGCCCACAGTGGCGGCCAGACCAGGCATGCTGAGACTACGCTGATTGCCGAGCAGGACCGTGTCCATGGCCGCTGCATGCAGCAGAAAACCCACCGCTGCGCGCGGGCTGGCAAACCAGTGCCGTACGGTATCATCGACCGGCAGAACAGCCTCGAGCCCAGCCAGCGGCTCCCGGATGATCCCAGAGAAAAACCCTGACGCCGCCTTGTTGGGCTTGCCCGGACGAACCACGATAGTGGGCAGGCGGATACCGATGCCGTCGAGAAAGCCACGACGGGAATAGTCGGCCAGCAACAGCTCACCTATCGCCTTTTGTGTGCCATAGCTGGTGAGCGGCGTACGCTCATGGGTATCCCCGATCACCTCTGGCAATGGCTCACCGAACACGGCGATCGACGATGTGAAGACGACACGCGGCCTGTAGGCCGCCGATACGCCGGCCAGGCGTATCGCCTCGAACAGATAGCGCGTGCCGTCGAGATTGATGCGGTAGCCTTTCTCGAAATCGGCCTCCGCCTCCCCGGAAACGATCGCGGCAAGATGAAAGATCAGGTCGGGGCGATCGGCCAGGAGGCTGGTGGCGACACCATCGGTCGAAAGATCGGCCGCAACCGTGGTCACGGGCACCTGCGCCGCGACGACCTCTGGCTCGATCACATCGGCAAGCGTCAGCGCCGACACCGCTTGGCCGCCCACCTGCCCTGACTGCAGCAAGGCCGTAACCAGCTTGCGCCCGACCATGCCGGCAGCACCGATCACCAGAATCTTCATCGCCGCTCTCCTCTTGCCCTGGCGAACAAGAGCATTGGCGTAGCGGACGAGTCCAGCAGCCGGCACAAAGAAAATCGGCGCCCTTCTGGACGCCGATCTTTTTGACAATGTCGCAGGCCGCGTGGCCGGCTGCCTGATACTTAGTTGAAGCGGTAGCGGAGGGTGCCGCGTACTTCATGCAGCCAGTTATTCTGGGCCCAGACGGTATTCGGAGCTGCTGCGCCGTTGTTGAGTTCAGCGATGTAGACACCGCGATAACCCACATCGGCGACAACCGAACCGAAGTCGTAGCCGACGCCGACCATACCGGCCGCTGCGAGGCTGGTGTTGCTGCCCGACGGAACAACAACGCCAGCCGGAGCGGTGATCTCGGAGTGATTGAAGGCCACGCCAGCACCGGCACCGACATAACCGAAGGCGCCGCCAGCAGCGCCGTAGCCGTAGTCGCCGCCAAACGAGAAGTCGTAGTAGACGTTAGCCAGCGCGATGGTCGAGCGCAGCTTGACGGTGTAGTCGCCCTGGCGGAATCCGTATTCGGGACCCTTGGTGACCTTGAGGCCTTCATTGCCGACATAGTCGATAGTGGCGTCGAAGCGCAGGCCTGTGCCAGTTTCGTAGCCGAAGCCGGCGCCGACGCTGTAGCCGTAGCCCATGGCCACGAACGGGAAGGTGGTAACGACTGCCGGTCCGCAGACCACGCACTCATAGGCGTAAGCTTCCTTGGACCAGAGCCAGTTCCCCGCCGCGCTGCCGCGCAGGTAGAACGAGCCCTGTACACCGTAGTCGACGTCGGGGATTTCGATGATCGGGGGATATTCGGGAAAGTCGGCGGCGAGTGCCGGGCCGGCGATGACAGCGGCTCCTGCCACCATGATCGCAGCGATGAGCTTGCGCATGAAAAACGTCCTTTGGTTGCCACGACACCAGTCGATTGCGAACCAATATCGGACAATTTCCTTAAAGCTCACTTAACCTAAACACTTAACCCTAACAGCAGCCTAAGGGCGTTACTTGTGGTCAATACTAAGACCACAAGCAGATGCCTCAGATGATCAGGCGATGTCGCGGATCGCGGCTTCGATCTGGCCGACTACGGTGGACACCAGCGTCGCGTCGTCAGCCTCGCCCATAACGCGGATGACCGGCTCTGTGCCCGAGGCGCGGACGACAAGGCGCCCGCTCTGCCCCAGCATGGCCTGCCCGTCGGCAATGGCAGCCATGACCAACTTGTGCTCCAGCGGCTTGCCGGATTTGAACTTCACGCTACGCAACAGTTGCGGCACCTTGGTAAAGCGCGCGCAGATTTCGGATATCGGCCTCTCCTGCTGCTTGAGCACCGCCAGCAATTGCAGCGCCGCCACCAGACCATCACCTGTCGTGGTGAAATCAGAGAGGATGATATGGCCCGACTGCTCGCCGCCTACGTTGAAACCCTTGGAGCGCATGGCTTCGAGCACGTAGCGGTCGCCGACCTGGGTTCGTTCCAGCGTCAGGCCGAGCGAACCGAGATACCGCTCGAGACCGAGATTGGACATGACGGTGGCGACGATCCCGCCTCCGACGAGCATTTCGCGCTCCAGCCAGCTCTGGGCGATAACGGCCATGAACTGGTCGCCGTCGACCACATTGCCCTTCTCATCGACGATGATCACGCGGTCGGCGTCACCATCGAGCGCAATACCGATATCGGCGCGCATCTCCCGCACCTTGGCAGCAACAGCTTCAGGGGCGGTGGAACCCACCTTGTGGTTGATGTTAAAGCCGTCAGGCTCAACACCAATGGTCACCACTTCCGCGCCCAGTTCCCACAGGGCAATCGGGGCAACCTTGTAGGCGGCGCCATTGGCGCAATCGAGCACCACGCGCAGGCCCGACAGGTCAACATTCCGCGGCAGCGTGCGCTTGGCATACTCGATGTATCGCGTACGGGCTTCCTCATCGCGGTGGGCACGGCCGATGTCACGGCCATGGGCCAGCGAGCCGGACATGTCGCTGTCGATGAGGCCCTCGATTTCGAGCTCCAGCTCATCGCTAAGCTTGTAGCCATCGGGACGGAACAGCTTGATGCCGTTATCGTCGAAGGGATTATGCGAGGCGGAAATCATGACGCCGAGATCGGCCCGCAGTGACCGCGTCAGCATGGCCACGGCCGGTGTCGGCATCGGGCCCAGAAGGTAAACATCCATTCCGACAGCGGTGAAACCCGCGGTCAGCGCCTGCTCGATCATATAGCCGGAGCGTCGCGTATCCTTGCCGATGACCACCCGATTGCGGTGGTCGCCGCGCACGAATTTCTGGCCGGCCGCCATGCCGACCTTGAGCGCCAGCTCCGGGGTCAGCTTGTCGCCATTGGCGAGTCCACGGATGCCGTCGGTGCCAAAATACTTCCTGGCCATGTTGTGTCCCTCAACGTCCCCGCAGGGTGGTCGCTTTTGATAATACCACTTTCGGGCGGAATAGCGGAAATTGCCGCAAAGAAAAAGGGCCACCGCAGTGGCCCTTCGATTGTTGTGCCTAGCTGCCCGGCTGCGGCTCGAGGCCGGCTTCCGGGGGAGCATCGGGGCGCTTCTTGCCCGACTTACCGGCCGACGGCACGCCGCTGGCCTTGTTGGACGGGCCGCTATCATCCGGACGAACCGGCTGGTGTCCTTCCATCAGGGCGCGCAATTCGTCGCCGGTCAGCGTCTCGTATTCGAGCAGCGCCTGGGCAATCGCCTCCCACTGGTCGTGGTAGGTGGTGAGGATGTCCTTGGCCGAAGCCTCGCCATCCTCGATCAGCTTGCGCACTTCCTGGTCGATGATGCGCGCCGTGTCGTCCGACATGTGCTGGCTCTGCGTCACCGAGTGACCGAGGAACACTTCCTGGTCGTTCGACTTGTAGCGGACGCGGCCGAGCTTCTCGCTCATGCCCCATTCCATCACCATCGAACGGGCGAGGCTGGTTGCCATCTGGATATCGCCCGAAGCGCCTGAGGTAACCTTGTCCGGGCCGAACTTGATGATCTCGGCCTCACGGCCACCGAACAGCATGGTGAGGCGCGCCAGAGCCTTTTCACGCGAGAACGAATAGGTGTCGCTCTCGGGCAGGGTCATGACCATGCCCAGCGCGCGGCCGCGCGGAATGATCGTCGCCTTGTGGATCGGGTCGATGCCCGCGACCTTGAGCGCGATGATGGCGTGGCCGGCTTCGTGATAGGCGGTCAGCTTCTTCTCATCCTCGGACATGGCCATGGTGCGGCGCTCGGCGCCCATCATGATCTTGTCCTTGGCGTCTTCGAACTCGGCATGGGTGACGAAGCGCTTGTTGCGCCGCGCCGCCATCAGGGCCGCCTCGTTGACGAGGTTCATCAGGTCGGCGCCCGAGAAACCGGGCGTACCGCGGGCCAGGACCTTGAGGTCCACATCGGGTGCCAGCGGCACCTTGCGGACGTGAACCTTGAGCACCTTCTCGCGGCCCGAAACGTCCGGGTTCGGCACCACGACCTGGCGGTCGAAGCGGCCTGGACGCAGCAGAGCGGGGTCGAGCACGTCGGGGCGGTTGGTGGCGGCGATCAGGATGATGCCTTCATTGGCTTCAAAGCCGTCCATCTCGACGAGGAGCTGGTTGAGCGTCTGTTCGCGTTCGTCGTTACCGCCGCCAAGACCGGCGCCGCGCTGGCGACCAACGGCGTCGATTTCGTCGATGAAGATGATGCAGGGCGCGTTCTTCTTGGCCTGCTCGAACATGTCGCGGACGCGGGACGCGCCGACACCAACGAACATTTCAACGAAGTCCGAACCCGAAATGGTGAAGAACGGCACATTGGCTTCGCCGGCGACGGAGCGGGCCAGCAGCGTCTTACCTGTACCGGGAGGACCGACAAGCAGCACGCCGCGCGGGATACGGCCACCCAGGCGCTGGAACTTGCCGGGATCGCGCAGGAATTCGACGATTTCCTCAAGGTCCTGCTTGGCTTCGTCCACGCCGGCCACGTCCTCGAACGTCACCTTGCCATGGGTTTCGGTGAGCAACTTGGCGCGCGACTTGCCAAAGCCCATCGCGCCGCCACGGCCACCGCCCTGCATCTGGCGTATGAAGAAGAACCACACGCCAATAATGACGATGAACGGCAGCCACGAGCTGAGCAGGATCGACCAGAACGGGCTCGATTCAGGCGCACGGGCGGTGATCGAGACATTCTTGTCTTCAAGGCGCGGAATGACATTGGCGCCGTCGGGCAGCACGGTTTCAAAGCGCGTGCCATCGCGCAGGGCGCCCGAGACGATGTCGTCGGTGATGGTGACGCTGGTCACGCTGCCGGCATCGACGTCCTTTACGAACTCGCTGAAGGTCTTTTCAGAAACGGAAATCGAGCGGGTCGACGATTGAAAGACCTGGAACAGGCCCATCAGCATAAAGAGAATGACCAGCCAGATGGCGAAGTTGCGGAAGTTTCCGTTCATCAATCCTGTCCCGGAGAGTCCGGCAGAAAGAGCTGCCGGTGCGTGTGCCGAATGTATGTCCGGCATTGGGGCGTTACAAGGGCAAGACCTGCGGCCCTTTGGGCGCTCCGTAAAGGCACAATGTCGCGATTGGGTTAATACGCTGTGGGATTCAGAAGGTTCCATAGGACATGCGCAAGCACCGCCTGTGACGCGGGTGTCATGAAGTCGCATGCCAAAGGTGGCAGCGAGAGCGGGCCCCGAGGCGGTGGCCGCCTCTGAGTTTTGTTTAGTGAGACGGAAACCGCCTCGGGGCGCCGGTTTTGGAACGATACTCGGGGATCGCGGTGTGGGGACGCTCGCCCCAGCCGGCCAGTATCTGAACCTGCACGGCAGCGAAGCCGGCACGGCGCCCTCCGCCACTGTTCGCCTGCAGGCCGCTCATGCGGAGGGATGGGGAGAGTATGCGGGAGGTTTTTAGGGCGGGGATAAGGGGGATAAGTCGAACCCACCGGTTGTCTTACAAACTCAGTCGTCACCCTCGGGCTTGACCCGAGGGCGTTACACCGTCGGTGCCGCAGTAAGTGAAGAGCCCTCGGGTCAAGCCCGAGGGTGACGCGCGGCGGGTGTGGGCGCCGACGGTTCCGCCTTCACCGATGCGATCCGGCCTTCGCCGGGATGACATCGTGTGGGAGTTGCTGGCGGAGTGCGCCGCAGCCACGCGCACCCTCAGTCGATCAGCAATTGCACCTTGATGCGCTCATCGAACGACCACCCACCCAGCGACAACACCCCGCCCTGGGCGTCCCGCACGATCGGCGCCGTGCGGATGGCCTCGGCGGGGGCGGTGACCTTGAAGCCGAGAAACTCTTCCAGACGATGGCGTGGCAGATAATCGGCCACGCTGGCCGTCAGACCAGCCTCGTCCGAACCATTGATGATGCGGAAACGCTCGTCCCATACCAGTTCGCCATGCGGCAGCAGCGCCGCATCGGGCGGCACCGAGCGGCCTGGTTCGCGTGCCACCGCGATGGCGCCATCCTTAAGACGGATGACGCAGCCCAGCACGGTGGTTGACCGGGGCAGCACGTCCTCGGCGATGGCTTGGCGCAACCGCTCGACCTGGCCGAGCGCACGCGGCTTTTGTCGTCCACCGACAATCTTGAGGACGCGGCCCAAAACCCGGGTCGAAATGGCCGGGCTCAACCCGATAAACGGCGATAGCTCGATGCGCGCCGCGCCGAACCCGTCAAGGCGCACGATTTCGCTGAAACAGCCATCGGCCATTTGCGCAATGGCGGCATCGGCCTCACCCATGCGCTCGGCAAAGCCGGCAATCATCCCCGCGTCGAGCCCCAGGGCAGCGAGCTGCGGCAGAGTCTGCCGCCAGCGCACCCGCTCATAATGGCTATCCGTGTTTGAGGGATCCGCGGCCGGGGTCAGTCCGGCGGCAACGACGATCTCGGCCAGGGCCGCCGGGTCGACCCCGAGCAAGGGCCGGTGCACGCGCACGCCTTCGACCTCGGCCATACCAGCCATGCCGCGCAGGCCCTCGATGCCGCTGCCATGGGCCATGCGCATCAGCACGGTTTCGGCCTGGTCGTTACGATGATGCGCGGTGAGCAACACGCTGACACCATCAGCCGCCATTGCTGTGCCGATAAGTCCATAACGGGCCGCGCGCGCCGCTTCCTGGACGCCGGTAGCGGGCTTGCCGCCGTCCCAGCGCAGTCCGGTTGCGGCAACACCCAGCGACTTGGCCACACCAAGCACCATGGCGACCTCGCCGGCTGCTTCAGGCCGCAAACCGTGATCGACCGAATAGACGTGAAGCCGCGGCGCGGCCGGCAGGTCTGCAGCCCAGCGTTGCGCAAGCAGCAGCAGCGCCAGGCTGTCGGCGCCGCCCGAAACGGCAAGGCCGATGGCTGGCTCGTTGGCAACAGCGGCAAACAGCGCGGCCAGATCGGCCGCGCTATCGAGGTTGGGGCTTAGGCGGGCGGGCATTCGGCCCTGGTCTTTTCCTCGCCGAGGCGGGTCATGAAGGCCGGCTCGAGCGTGGTGTAGCGCTTGTCGATCTCGGCGAAGGTGCGGCAAGCCGTCTCGCGCTCACCGGCGCCTGACAGCGAAATGCCCAGCTTGAGCAGCAGATCGGGTGCTCGAGGGCTATCCGGCGATTTCTGGAAAGCGGCGAGCAGCACCTCGGCGGCTTCATCATAGGCGGCACGCCGAATAAGCGTATCGCCCAGGAAGTTGGCCGCGTCCGCCGCCTGCGCATTATCGGGATAGAGCGCCAGAAACTGGGTGAACTGGTCTTCCGCGAACGGATAGTCACCCTCGGTCATGGCCCTGTAGCCCGCAGCGAACTGGGCGTCAGCGTCAGCGTCGCCGGTATTGCCGGCAGCCGGATCATAGCTCAGGTCGATCGGCTGACCCGTCGCCAGGTCAACACCGCCCTGGGCGCCGGTGCCGACCAGCGGATCGGACGAATCGCCCAGATCGTCCATCGGCGCCGCACTGCCATCGGTAAAGGTCGGGTCGAACTCCACCTCGCCCGGCAAGGGCTGAACGCCCTGCTCGGGGATGTCGGTCATGGGTACTGCATTAGGGTCGGCCGGAGCCGTACCGGGGGTCTGCGGCAACGCCTCAGGCTGCGTCGCGCCGCCTGGTTGGGTTGCCGCCTCAGTTTTTCCCCCAGCACCGCCTTCCAGCGCCTGGAAGCGGAACTCGTTGTCTTCCTGCATGCGGTTGACGATTTCCTGCATCTGCGTGAGCTGGAATGTCAGTCCTTCGACCTGGCCATTGACCGAGCGAAGCTGCTCTTCGAGCTGCTGGATCCGCACCATGAGCTGGGCCGCATCCTGGGCCTGCGCGACATGCAGACGATCGGGCGTCTCATCGCTCATGACCACGCCGACATTGGCGGGCGGCGTGTTGAACACAGCGGCGCTCACCAGCGCCGGGGTGGAAACCCCAATCACCAGCGCCGTGGCGATGGCCACCGGCATGCGGGTCTTGGTTGAGAACTTGGTCGTCAAAATTGAGCCTCCAGTCGTCTCGTCTGCGACGAGCACCATGAACCTTTGGAAGCCAGCGAATAAAGGCCAATTTTGGTCAAAAGAAAGCGCCCGGGCCAATTACGCGGCACCGGGCGCTCTTGCCTCCAGTTTGCACTGGATCGCTTCGGCCTCGCCTTGCGGCTAAAGCCGGTTTTTTCTTACTGGACGACCGTGACCGCGCGGCGGTTCTGGCTCCAGCAGGAGATGTCGTTACAGATCGCCACCGGACGTTCCTTGCCGAAGGACTGGCTGGTGATGCGGGCATTGTTGACGCCGCGCGATACCAGGTAGTTCACGACCACCGAGGCACGGCGGGCGCCAAGGGCGATATTGTATTCGCGGGTGCCGCGCTCGTCGGCATGGCCTTCGATCATGATGCGGTAGTTCTGGTACTGGTTCAGCCAGGACGCCTGCTTGTCGAGGGTGGCCATGGCTTCGGGGGTCAGCGAGCTTGAGTCGGTGGTGAAGAACACGCGATCGCCAACCGAGACGAGGAATTCCTGCTGGCTACCCGGCGCGCCGCCGCCCGGTCCCAGATTGCCCACGCCGGTCGGCATGGTGTTGGGCGTCCGCGAACAGGCCGCTACGACCACGACGAAAAGCAGCATCGCAGCAGCGCGCAATGCGGTGTTGAAGGGTGCGGTAATGACCACGGGAGGCTCCTAAAGGCATCAATCTTAAGTACGGCATTTACCGCGCTTAATCTTAAGGCCGGGTTTTCTGTCTTGGTTAATCTTGTGCTATCGCGGCGCGAATGTGGCGGGAATCCTGGCTTTTTCGTGATGGTGTAATTCCGCCACAGCCAGGGTCACGATCACGTTAAGGTTAAGTGGGTTCGTGCCGCCATACACCGATCGTCACCCTCGGGCTTGACCCGAGGGCTCTTTACTTACCGCTTGCTCAACAAGTGAAGTCCCCTCGGGTCAAGCCCGAGGGTGACGATCTATGGATTGTGAAAGGCCAGCGATCAGCCCCGCAGCCCCGACCAGGCCGGATCGGACGCATAGCTTTCGGTCGGGATGGTCAGCAGGTTGCGGCCCCAGATGTCGACGCTCATCAGCTTGGGGCCGTCATTACCGCCCGGATCCTGGAAGAACATGATGACGCGTCCGTTCGGCGCCCAGGTCGGGCCCTCGGCGTGGAAGCTCGAATAGAGCATGCGCTCGCCCGAACCATCGGGGTTCATGATGCCGATGTTGAACTGGCCGCCCGACATGCGGGTAAAGGCGATGAGATCGCCTTTCGGTGACCACACGGGAGTGGAATAGCTGCCCTGGCCGAAGCTGACACGCTGCGCGTTACCGCCGCCGGCGCCCATCATGTAGATCTGCGGGGAGCCGCCGCGATCGCTTTCGAAGACGATGCGGCTACCATCGGGCGAGTAGGACGGGCCGGTATCGATCGCTGCCCCCGAGGTGAGCTGCGACGGCGTGCCGCCGCCGGTGCCCACGGCATAGATATTGGTTGCGCCGCCCTGCTCCACCGAGAAGACCACAGTGCCGCCGTCAGGCGAGAAGCGCGGCGCGAAGGTCATGGCGCCGACATTGGCCAGTCGCTGCTGGCGGCCGGTGGACAATTGCAGCAGGTAGACCTGCGGATTGCCCTCGGCAAAGTTCATATAGGTCACCATGTCGCCATTGGGGGCGAAGCGTGGCGTGAGGGCCATCGTCGACCCGTCCGTCAGGTACTGCACGTTGGCGCCATCCTGGTCCATGATGGCCAGGCGCCGCACGCGATTGGCCTTGGGACCGCTTTCGGCGGTGTAGATGACGCGGGTATCGAAGTAGCCCGAGCCGCCAGCCAGCGATTCATAGATCGCGTCCGAAATGATGTGCGCCACGCGGCGCGATGAATTCGGATCGGTATTGTAGCTCTTGCCGACCACCTGCGCCGCCTGCTGCGTATCCCAGACGCGCACCGACGAGGAAATGGTGCCGCCGCGCTCGACGCCGCCCATCACCAGCGCATCGACATTCGCCGTGCGCCAGGTGTTGAAATCGGGGGTGCCATTGGGGTCGCCGACCTGGATCGGCAACGAGGCCGGATCGAGCGGCAGGAACAGGCCCGAACGGCGCAGGTTGGCGCGCACGATCTCGGCTATCTCGCGCCCGAAGGTCGGGTCGGACGAGGCGAAATCCGGAATGGCGATCGGCAGCGGCTGGAAATTAGCGCCTTCCACGACGATCTTGAGCTGGGCCATGGCCATTGAGGAGCCGGCCAGGAGTGCCCCGCCAGCCAGGCCGAGCTTGAGCGCATTGCGCCGGGTGATCAGGGTCATATCAGTCTCCATTCTTGCCGCCGGGAGCATTCTGCTCGCCAAACGTGCCAATTCAAAGTCACGGCCGCAGTTCCACTTGGATCTGCCGCCATTCGTTGTATGCATCCGCCGACAGCATCTCGTACGGGCCGCAGGCCTGGACCGCGCGCTGCGCCGCCCGGGCCACCGCGCCACCCGCCGGTGACGGATCAGCCGAGATGATGGAACTGCTTGCGACAGTCCGGTCCTGGTTCATCGTCACCATCAGGGTCACGTTGAGCCCACTATTGATGTCGCTCGGCAACAGGTTCCAGCAGGTCTTTATGCGCGCCACCAGCCCGTCGATCGCCGACTGGCTGAGTCGCGCCGAAGTGCCGTCGGTATCGCCCAGCGTCGGTGCCCCACCCTGCCCGGTCGTTCCGCCGGTGGTGTTGTCGTTGTTGATGATGGCAGAAATATCGTCGGCCAGCGACGCATCGAGTTGCTCGTTGGGCTGCTCTTGCGCTGCCTGCTGGGCAGCGGCACGGCGCTTGCGCTCTTCTTCCTCGCGCTTGCGTCGCTCGGTCTCAGCCTGGGCGAATTGCTGGCGCTTGGCCTCAAGGTTGGCCGGACGCGATGCCGGCACCGGTGCAGCGACGGCCGGGGTCACCGGCTCAGGCGTGGGCTCCGGGGTAGGCTCGGGCGTCGGTTCCGGGGTCGGTTCCGGCGTTGGCTCGGGTGCAGGTTCAGGCGCCGGCTCCGGCGTGGGTTCCGGCTCTGGCTCGGGCGTCGGCTCGGGTGGCGTCGGCCGCGTGAATGGCGTTGGCGCTTCAACCGGTTCAGGAGTTGGCTCTGGCGTCGGCTCGGGGGCCGGCGTCGGTTCTGGTTCTGGTTCTGGTTCCGGCTCGGGTTCAGGAGCCGGTTCCGGCGTGGCCTGCGGCGCGGGCGCGGTATTGGTCACCGGCTGGGGCGTGGGCGTATCGGCAGGCGACGGCGTCACCTGGTCCACTTCGGTATTGCCCGTCGGCTGGGCCAGGCTCGCCTGCTGGTCGTCTTCGACGATGGACGGCGTATCGGTCTCGACGATCTCGCTATCGAGCTGTCCGGCCCGGATATTGGAGAATTCCTCGATCGGCACCAGATCGACCGAGATGGCCTCGACCGCAGGCGTCAACGGCTCCGCAAACCCCAGATTGATGAGGCCGATGGTCAACACCGCGATGTGGGCGACGCTCGAGACGGTTACGCCGGTACGCATGGGCTGGACCTACGGCTCCGGCGGGCTAGTGATAAACCCCATCTTGTTGAAACCTGCGCGCTGCAGCAGGCCCACTACCTTCATCACCGCACCATAATTGGCCGTGGTATCGCCGCGCAGGAAGATGCGGTCTTCCGTACCGTTGACGGCCATCGCGGTAACCGTATTGATCAGGTCAGCCTCAGCGACAGGCTCTTCATTGATGGAAATCGCGCCATCCCGCTCAACGGAAATGGTGATCGGATCGGCTTGGCTTGGCATTGGGCTGGCGCTGGCCTGCGGCAGGTCGAGCGGCACGCCCGACGTCATCATCGGCGCGGCCACCATGAAGATGATGAGCAGCACCAGCATCACGTCCACCATGGGCGTGATGTTGATTTCGCTCATGATCGCCTTCTTGCGGCTGCGACGGCGGCGTCCGCCGCCTCCGCCGCCACCGGCAGCTGCACCCATACCCATATCAGCGGCTCCGGGCTTCGAGCTGACGGCTCAGAATGGTCGAGAACTCGTCGGCGAAGCCCTCGAGACGCCCGATCATCTTGGAAGCATCGGAGCTCAGCTTGTTATAGGCGATAACCGCCGGAATAGCGGCGACCAGACCGATGGCCGTGGCAAACAGCGCCTCGGCGATCGGGCCGGCAACAACCGCCAGATTGGTATTGGACGAGGCGGCAATGGCGGTGAAGGCATTCATGATGCCCCAGACCGTGCCGAAAAGGCCGATGAACGGACCAGCCGAGCCGATGGTCGCGAGGAAGCCGAGGCGCTTTTCCAGCGTCTCGCTCTCGCGCGCAATGGCGACATCGAGCACCTTGTCGAGGCGTTGCTGCATGCCGACAAAGCTGGCCGCGTTCTGCTCGTGGCTGCGCTTCCATTCCTTCATCGCCGCAACGAACACCGCGCCAAGCCCACCCGAGGGCTTCTCGGCCTGCTGCTGGTAGAGCTCTTCAAGCGACTGGCCCGACCAGAACGTGCGCTCGAAGCGGTTCATCTCGCTCTGCGTGCGGCGATAAACGATCGTCTTGTCGACAATGATGGCCCAGCACCAGATCGATGCGCCCAAGAGGCCGAGCATGACGGACTTCACAATCCAGTCGGCGGCCCAGAACAGGCCCCAGATGGAAAAATCGGTGTGCGGAACGACGGTTCCCACAGCGTCCATGGCTTCCATGTAGTGATCCTTTTCGGCCCGGTTCACGCACCCGACCCTCAAGCATCAGGCGATGGGGTCGAAATCTGTCAAAATTAAGAGAAATGCCCCGCATGCCGGCCTTTGCAGACCGGCGGACGAGTACAGAGTCCCTTTGCCGTAATTATGGTCAAGAACAGGTTAACAAAAGGAGTCGGCGGGCCATGCAAATGGCGCGGCAAACCTAGGCGCTGGGCGCAAAGCGGGCGAGGATTTCCCGTGGCATTCGCGCCGGGCCGCCTGAGGTCTTGATCGCGACCACCACCACGCTGGCGCGCGTCAATACTGTCTCATCACGCAAAATTGCCTGGCTGAGAGTGAGGCGAGCGCCCGAAAGCGCAGCAACTTCGGTGGTCACGGTCAGTAGATCATCGATATGCGCCGCACCATCGAACTGGATGTCCATGGAGCGCACGGCAAAGGCGATGCCCTCCGCCGCAAGCTCGGAGTGATGAATGCCCTCGTCGCGCAGGAACTCAGTCCGCCCACGTTCGAAGAATTTGAGGTAGGCGGCGTGATAGACGTTCCCGGAGAAATCGGTGTCTTCGTAGTAAATGCGAACGGGAAAGCGGTGACTGATCACGAACCGAACCTCACGGCGAAAAGTTCCGTTGCTGAAGGCAGACTTGCCAGCCGCGTCTGCAGCGGCGCCGGCCGCAGCGGCAGGGCCGAGAGCCGTTGCGGATCGGTGGGCACCCAGCGAAACTCCAGGTCGTTATTGCCGTCACGCACTCGATGGCAGACCTCATCAGAGAGGAACGGGAACGCCTCGGGCACGGTCATCTCATAAAACAGCGCAAACTCGTGCACCATGCGCCCATCGAGCGAGAAGAAGTTCTCGCCGATGAAGACCAGTCGTCCGACGCTGACCACCTGCCCCAGCTCTTCCACCATTTCTCGCGCCACGGTTTCGGCGCTGGTCTCGCCCAGATCGACCCGGCCGCCCGGCAGGGTCCATTGCCTGTCCCCGGTGGGCCGATGCACCAGCACGTGTCCGTGCCGGATGGCGATGCCCGCCGCCCGCATTTGAAAACGCTGGTCGCCATCGTCAAAGGAGACCATCCGCGATTTCACGCTGGAAGTGGTCATGCCGCGACCGTTTCGATATCGACCAGATGCCGGACCGCATCTGGCAAGGGTGACAAATGTCGCTGCATGGCCGCCGGATAGAATGGCGTGTCTGCCAGGCTGGCCGCATCGGCGTCGACCCACTTGAATTCGAGTTCGGCATCTCCGTCGCGAACGCGATGGCAGATACCTTCCCCCGTCCCGAAGACGTCGGGCACCGCCATCAGGTGGTAAAAACCGATCTCGTGATAGTGCCGGCCGCCAAGATCGAACATGGTCTCGCAGGTAAACAGCAGCCGCTGCACCACGACCGTCTGCCCGAGTTCCTCGACCATTTCGCGCTGCAGCGTTTCGGCCGCCGTCTCGCCAAACTCGACCCGCCCGCCCGGCAGCGTCCAGAAATCTTCATGCGTGGCGCGGTGGACCAGCAGGCGGCCATCGCGCAGGGCAATGCCGGCCGCCCGCAGCTGGAAGCGGCGTGGCCCTTCGTCGAAGCAGATCATACGGCGCGCTGCGGTCACGACGGTTCCTTGCCCAGTTCGATCACCACGATTTCCGAACGTGTGCCCAGCCGGATCGGCCAGCCCGAATAGCCCAGGCCCGAGGAGACGATCAGATGCCGGTCGTTTTCGATGATATGGCCATAGACATAACGGCTGCCGTGGCGCGAGGGAACCACGGGCGTCCGGCCGAACACCTTGATCTGCCCGCCATGGGTATGGCCGGACAGGGTCAGGGCGACGCGGGGCGGCACGTCCGGAAAGATATCGGGCTCATGCGCCATCAACACGATCGGTTCGTCGGTCGTAACCTGCGCCAGTGTACCCGCCAGATCGTCAAGCCCCTGCGACGGACCATAGTCGGACGAACGACCCGGCATGAAGGCGAACTGATCGCCCAAGCCCGCCAGCCAGAACCCGCGTCCAGCATGATCGATGCGCACTGCGCGGTTGACATAGACGGGTATGCCAACGCCCGTGAGCGCCCGCTCCGCCCGCGTTGGCCCGCGCGCCACGTCGGCGCGGGTATGGCCGTCATAGTCGTGATTGCCGAGGATAGCATGCACGCCCAGGGGTGCGGAAAGCTTGGCCAGCTCGCTGGCCCATTCATGGGGCAGCAGGTCACGGCCGATATGGGGGCCGGAGGCATAGTCGCCGAGCAGCAGCGTGATATCAGGCGCCAGTGCATTGGCCTGACGGCAGAGCAGCGCCAGCCGCTTGGCATTGGTCCACGGCTCGGAAGCGTGAATGTCGGTCAATACGGCGACGCGGAGCGGCAGGTCGGCGGGCCAGCCCGGCGGGGTCGGCGCGTAGTGGGTAATATGAGCGCTCAAGGCTGTCGGAAGGCCAGGCCGCGCTCCGTCAGGGCCGCCGTAAGTTCGGGAAAGCTCTTGGGGCCGACGCCGTGCAGCGCCGCCACATCCTTCTGCGTCCATTTGGCCAGATCGGCGAAGGTCTTGATACCGGCATGTGCGAGCGCGCCGTGGGCCGGCCGGCTCAGCTTGACCGTACCGGCCAGAGGATCGTTGGGGCTCATTCTTCCGGCTCCTCGAACAGGCTTGCCTGCAGACCCACAAAGCCCTGCGGCACCAGCTTGCCCAAGTGCTGGAACGCGGCGCCGGTCAGCATGCGGCCGCGCGGTGTCCGCTGAATGAAGCCTTGCTGGATCAAATAGGGCTCGACGATTTCCTCGATCGCATCGCGCGGCTCGCTCAGCGCCGCCGCAATGGTCTCGATGCCAACCGGGCCGCCATTGTAGAAGTCGGCAATGGTGGTGAGGTAGCGCCGGTCGAGCTGATCGAGCCCGCGCGCATCGACGTCAAGCCGCAACAGCGCCTTGTCGGCGATGGCACGGGTAATCTCGCCGGAGCCATCGACCAGCGCAAAATCGGTCACTCGGCGTAGTAGCCGCCCGGCGATACGCGGCGTCCCGCGCGACCGGCGGGCGATTTCCATTGCGCCATCGGGCGCCATCGGCATGCCGAGCAGCCG
This sequence comes from Devosia lacusdianchii, assembly GCF_022429625.1. Classification (NCBI taxonomy): domain Bacteria; kingdom Pseudomonadati; phylum Pseudomonadota; class Alphaproteobacteria; order Hyphomicrobiales; family Devosiaceae; genus Devosia; species Devosia lacusdianchii. The sequence goes on from NZ_CP092483.1 coordinate 3,345,732, forward strand.
CGCCCCGCGCTGCACGATCTGCACCAGCTCCTCGGGCGTATAGAAATTGAGCCGCACCGGTATGCCGAAGCGATCGCGCAGCGGTGTGGTCAGCAGGCCCGCGCGCGTCGTGGCCCCGACCAGCGTGAACCGCGCCAGGTCGATCCGCACCGAGCGGGCCGCGGGGCCCTCGCCAATGATCAGATCGAGCTGGAAATCCTCCATCGCCGGATAGAGCACTTCCTCGATCGCCGGATTGAGCCGGTGGATTTCGTCGATGAACAGCACATCGCGGTCTTCGAGATTGGTCAGCAGCGCCGCCAGATCTCCGGCCTTCGCAATGACAGGGCCGGATGTGGCACGGAAGCCGACGCCCAGTTCGCGCGAAATGATCTGCGCCAGCGTGGTCTTGCCCAGGCCTGGCGGACCAACAAACAGCACATGATCGAGCGCCGTACCGCGCTGCTTGGCCGCCTGGATGAAGACTTCGAGATTTGCCCGCGCCGCCGCCTGGCCAACGAACTCGGAAAAACCGGATGGGCGCAGGGAAACGTCGAGCGGATCGTCGCGACCGGCCGCGGCGGAAGTCAGATCAGTCAACTACTCAGCTCCCGCAGTCCCAGTCGGATCAGCTTCTCGGTGGGCACGCTGTCGCCTTCGCGGGCAACGATGCGCGCCAGTGCGGCGGAAGCCTGGGCGCTGGAATAGCCCAGATTGGTCAACGCCGAAACGGCGTCGGTGATAGCGCTCGAAGCATTGCCGTCACCCAGCGCCGATTGCAGGCCCAGCGTGCCCGCATCGATGCCACCGCCGGCCGGCACCTTGCCCTTGAGTTCGGTGACCACGCGAATGGCCAGCTTGGGCCCGACGCCATTGGCGCGGCCGATCATCGCCTTATCTTGCAAGGCTATCGCGCTCGAAATCTCGGAGGTAGACAGCACGGAGAGGATCGCGAGCGCCACCCGCGCGCCGACGCCTTGCACGGTCATCAGCAGGTTGAACCACGCCTTCTCCGCCTCGCTGGAAAAGCCGTAGAGGCGGATCATATCCTCGCGGACGATGGTTTCGATGAACACCACCGCCGCCTCGCCGACGCGCGGCAGCTCCTGCAGCGTGCGGCTCGAGCAGAACGCCTCGTAGCAGACCCCGCCGCAGTCGATCAGCACGAAGTCGTCGCCGAAACTGTCGACCAATCCTTTGAGTTTGCCGATCATGCCAGAGCCCTCAGCCGCTGATTGGCCACGCGGTGATGCGCATGGCAGATGGCGATGGCCAGCGCATCGGCGGCATCGGCGCCCTTGAAGTCGGCGGCCGGCATCAGTGTCTTGACCATCAGCGCCACCTGGCCTTTTTCGGCATGGCCGGTGCCGACCACGGATTTCTTGACCAGATTGGCCGCATATTCGGCCACCGGCAGGCCCCGCGCTGCCGGCGTCAGCAGAGCCACCCCGCGCGCCTGGCCCAGGATCAGCGCCGAGCGGGCGCCGGCATTGACAAAGGTCTCCTCCACCGCCGCTTCATCGGGCGCGAACCGGTCGAGCACCTCGCCCAGCGCCGCGAACAGCACGGCCAGCCGCTCCGCCAGCGAACCATCGACCGGCGGCGTCACCGTTCCAGCGCCCACAAAGGTCAGCCGGTTGCCTGTGGTCTCGATAATGCCCCAGCCGCAACGGCGCAAGCCTGGATCGATGCCGATGATTCGCGTGGGAGACGTCATGCCCAATCCTTATTGACTGAGCCGCATCCTACCAAGCCCAATGTGAACAAAAAGGCAACGGGATCGGTGGAAAACCCCGGTTCCGGTAAAATTGCATCTATCCTGCAAACACCATCTTCAAGACCTCGCCCATAGGTTCCCGCCGGGAATGCGGGGATGGTCGGATGACGGGACTTCACAAGCAGCTTCCGAAGTATGCGTGGCTTCGGATTCAGCGGGTAACTGGGGTGGTAACGGCGCTATCGATCGTCCTGTCGGTCGTCATGACCAATGCCATCATGGAAACCTTCTCGGCCGGCGTGAACGTGCAGGGCCTCGCCGTATCCATCCTCACGCCGCTGGCTCTGGGCGGCCCGATGATCTTCTTCCTGATGCTCAAGCATGAGCAATTGCGCCATGCCAACCGTCAGCTGGAAAAACTGGCCACCACCGATTGGCTGACCGCCTGCCTCAATCGCGGCGCTTTCACCCGCGCGGTCACCCAGCACCTGGGCGCATCGCGGCGCCAGGGCGCGCTGCTGTTCGTCGATGCCGACGACTTCAAGGGCGTCAATGACCGTTTCGGCCACGACCAGGGCGACGAGGCCCTGCGCCTGCTGGCCGCCGCGATCCAGGTCGCGGTATCTGAAGGCGGTATCGTCGGGCGGCTGGGCGGCGAGGAGTTCGGCGTTTTCCTCCCCGATGCCGATCCGGTGGCCGCCGACCGGGCAGCCGAGCAGATCCGCAGCATGGTGGCGGCGATCGCCTTCGAGCCCGGGGGAATGCCCTGCCCGCTATCGGTGAGCATCGGCGGAACGACATTTGCCGGCCCGGCCGAATTCTCCGAACTCTATCGGCTGGCCGACCAACGCCTATACGACGCCAAGAATAGCGGCCGCGACTGCGTCGCCATGATGCAGGCCGCTTGACCATGGAGAGCAGCCCCACCTGAGCCGACCCGACCAATGCAATGCCCCGCCCGCCACCGGCCCCACGGCTCGGAGGCGAACCCTCATTTTAGCCAAGAGATTGCGCCCTCATGCTGCCTTCCAAGACTTTGACTGCCCTGCAGAGCTGGTCCAGTGTCGGCCGCTGGACCTTCTTCGGGACGCTGGCCTGCGTCGCCGTGTCGGTGCTGTTCAACGCGCTGTTCTTCGACGATCTGGGCTATGAGGCGCTGCGGCGGTCGATCATCAGCGCCACGGTGCTGCCCATAGCGCTCGGGCTGCCGCTGTTCTGCTACATGAGCATGCGCATACGCGGCCTTGCCATCACCAATGTGCGCCTGGGCATGGTAGCGCGCACCGATAGCCTCACTGCCTGCCTCAACCGCGGGGCCTTTACCGCCAAGGTCAGCCTGCTGCTGTCGCAACGCAAGCCCGGCAGCACCGGCGCTCTGCTGATGATCGACGCCGATAACTTCAAGGCCATCAACGATCTGTTCGGTCACGATGCCGGCGACGAGGCCCTGACCATCATCGCACGCTCCATTCGCGCCATTCTGCGCGCCGGCGACCTGGTCGGACGCATGGGCGGCGAGGAATTCGGCGTCTATTTGCCCGGCGTCGACCAGCGCGGCGCCGAAGCTATTGCCGAGCGCATCCGCCGTTCGGTCAACCTGGCGGCTTTCGCGCCGGAGGGCCGCCAGCGTCCGCTGTCGGTCAGCGTTGGCGGCGCGGTGTTCGAGGGGCCAGCCAGCTTTACCGAGCTGTTCCGCATTGCCGACCAGCGCCTCTATGGCGCCAAGCAAGCCGGGCGCAACCGCACCACCGTCGCTCATTTCGACGACCATCCGGTGATCGGCATCAAGCGCAGCGCATGAAAAAAGGCGGCGCCGTGTGGCACCGCCCTGATCATTCAAAACCTGCGGCTCAGCTTTCTAGCTTGGCGGCTTCTTCGTCGCTCATATCGAAGTTCGAATAGACGTTCTGCACGTCATCGTCTTCCTCGAGCGTCGAAATCAACTTCATCAGCGTCGCGCCCTTTTCGGCGTCGATCGGCGTATTGGTTTGCGGCTTCCAGATGGCCTTGACCGACTCGGCCTCGCCCAGAACCTTTTCCAGCGCCGCGGCAACTTCCACCATCGCCTCGAACGAGGTGGTGATGTAGTGGCCCTCTTCGTCGCTCTCGACGTCGTCGGCGCCCGCTTCGATCGCCGCTTCCATCACCTTGTCTTCCGAGCCGGCCTTGAGCGAGTAGGTGATCTCACCGACCTTGTCGAACATGAAGCCGACCGAATTGGTTTCACCCATCGCGCCGCCATTCTTGGAGAAGTACGAGCGGACATTGGAGGCGGTGCGGTTGCGATTGTCGGTCAGCGTCTCGACGATGATGGCGACGCCGCCGGGGCCATAGCCCTCGTAGCGGATTTCGTCATAGTTCTCGCCATCCGAGCCGATCGCCTTCTTGATGGCGCGGTCGATATTGTCCTTGGGCATGGACTGGGCGCGGGCATTGGTCACCGCGAGGCGCAGGCGGGAATTGAAGGCCGGGTCGGGCATGCCCATCTTGGCTGCCACGGTGATTTCGCGGGCCAGCTTGGAAAAGACCTTGGAGCGCGCCGCATCGGACTTGCCCTTGCGGTGCATAATGTTTTTGGCGTGTGAATGGCCGGCCATCGGTCACTCCCCTCGAATAAGAATGCTGAATTGGTGGCGCGTTATAGGCAAGCGCGCGGGACTTGTGAAGTCAGGCCATTCAAGGCGCGCTGAGCCGAACCGATATGGTTGCCTTCTTGCGATTGAGCGATGCGGCCATCTCCTCAGCCTGCGCAAAACTGCCAACGCCTGACAGCAGCAGCATTTCGGTGTCGATCGGCGTCTGGATAACGGGCGAGGACAGGACGTCACCATTGACGAGGAGATCCGTCTTCTGCCCGACATGATCCAGCGTAAAGGCCGCAAAGGCGGCGCGTGCCTCGGGCGTCAGCCAGACATTTAGCGCCGGTCCACCCGAATAGCCGTCTTCGGCAACTTCCGCCCGCACGACGCCTAGAACCAGTTCTTCGGCCGAAACCCCCGCGGCGCCGAACAGTGCGGCGGCGACAATTCCTAGGCCCAGCGTGCGGAGGAGAGCCATCTCAGAACATCGGCTCCGCCTGCGCCAGCGTACCGCCGATCCGCACCGGGAGCACTTTCGTCGTCAGCCCCGTGCGCGGATCGGTCTCGATTGCCACGCCACACAGCGTCGCTTCGCCTTCAGCCGGCGTAAAGCGTCCATTGGCGATACCTGTGAGGAACCGGTTGAGCGGCTCCTCGGCATCGACGCCGATGATGGAGTCGAAATCCCCGCACATACCCGCATCGGCCATCAGCGCCGTGCCGCCCTTGAGGATGCGCTGGTCAGACGTGGGGATGTGGGTATGCGTGCCCACAACCAAGCTTACCCGCCCGTCCATGAAAAAGCCCATGCCCTGGATTTCCGAGGTCGCCTCGGTGTGGAAGTCGACCACGATGGCATCGGCCTGCTCGCCCAGCGGGCAAGCGGCAACGGCAGCCTCGACGGCGCGGAATGGATCGTCGGTTGGGCCCATGAACACCCGGCCCAGCGCGTTGATGACCAGTACGCGATGGCCATTGCGGCCCTCGACGAACATGGCGCCGCGCCCCGGCGTACCGGCCGGCATATTGAGTGGCCGCACCAGCGTCGGCTCGCGCTCGATGAACGAAATCGTGTCACGCTGGTCGAAGGCGTGATCGCCCAGCGTCACAATATCGGCACCGGCATCGCGCAGCCCCTTGAAATGCGGCTCGGTGAGCCCGCGTCCATGGCTGGCATTTTCGCCATTGATGACGACGAAGTCGAACTTGTAGCGATCGATAATGCCTGGCAGACGCTCGGCAATGGCATCCCGGCCGGAACGGCCCACGACGTCGCCCAGAAACAACAGCCTCATGCGGAAGGGCCGAAGTGACGAACACCGTCTTCGGTGACAATGGCATCGAGCGGCACGTCATGGGCCTCGCGCGGAATAGCGTCGAGTTCCTGCGCCGCGAAGGCAAGCCCAATCAGCTTGGGTTTCTTGCTCATACGCGCCAGCGTGCGGTCGTAATAGCCTCCGCCATAGCCGAGGCGCGTCCCCTGCTTGTCAAAACCCAACAGCGGCATCAGCACGATATCGGGCTCTGCGCGCGGCGCCAGTTCAGCCGGCGCCAGGGTGCCGAAACCGGCCTCGTAAAGCGACGCCCCCTGCTCCCAAACGCGCAGGTCGAGCGGCTCTTCCGCGCCGATGACGACTGGCAGGACCACTGTTTGGTTGCTGTCCATCAAGCGGACCAGGATGGGCTGGCAATCCAGCTCGTCACGGATGCGCCAATAGGCCGCCACGATATCGCTGGCCACCAGCGGGATGTGTTCGAAGAAATGCTGGGTCACGGCGTGAGCCGCGTCGGCGCGATCGGCCTGCGGCAGGGCGGCGCGGGCGGCATGCGCCTTGATCCGGAGCGCGGCTTTGGCCTCTTCGATCTTCTCGTCAACCATGCGGCCTACTGCAACCTGCTTTGAAATAAGGTGCCACCCTGGCCGTGGGATATACGATCCCGGGACCTACTTACGTAGGTGGGCGCCGTATGTCTGAGCCCAGGAGCCCAGTCAGGGACAGCTCCCTTAGGATCGATAAGGCCCCGGGGATATTGGTATCCATCACGCACCGGGCAGCGATCGAGATATAGGCGCTTTGCGGTGCTGTGCAAAGAGTGCGTTACAACAGTTCGAACCAGTTTTGCAGACCGTGGAGAACGCGGAGTATCACGACGTCCTCATTCTCGACGATGTAGAAGATATGGTGGGACCGCAAGGCATGAGGCGGACCATCTGTTGCGATGCCTGCCGCTCCGGCGCCAGGTAAGGCATTTAGCCAGCGTATCGAGCATGTCGACGATCTCTTGTTCGTAAACCTCTGACTGTGCAAAACCGAACCGCAGGGCACCTTCGGCAGCGACTCGGTCTAGATCGTCAACGGCGGCGGCAGTCAGTATCCACGCCAAGGCCTACGCGCTCTTTTTTTGCTCGACGGCGGCTCTGGCCTTCGACCGCATGCGCGCCACCAGCTCATCGCGGGTCATTTGGACCCTGCCGCTTGCCAGCGCATCGTTCACCATCTGCTGCAGCGTCTCGCGCGCTTCCGCCCGGTCCTGATCGCGCCGAACCAGATCCCGCACATAGTCGCTGGCATTGCCGTAGCGACCGGTTTGCACCTGATCTTCGACCCACCGCTTCATCGCATCAGGCAGGGAAACATTCATCGTGGCCATAGCAGGTCTCCTTCCAGGCCAATCTAGCGCTTTTGGCAAACTTTGCCAATGCGGTGGACTTGCTCGTTGCCGCACCAATCGCCACTATCTCGGCGACCAACCGGGGCCGCCGATGTTTGCGCAAATCCTTATCGTCATCATCGTGGCCATCGCCATCACCGCCTTTGCCGAACGGCGCAATTTCCAGCCCGTTCTACTTGTCGCCATGGTGGGGCTAGGGGCTTCGTTCATTCCCGGCATGCCCAGGCTGGAGCTGGCGCCGGAAGTCATTCTAGGCTTCGTGCTGCCGCCCATGCTGTTCTCGGCGGCGCGGGACTTCTCCTTCGCCGAATTCACCCGTCGCATGGGGTCGATCACCAATCTGGGGGTCTTCCTGGTCTTTGCCACGACGATCATCGTCGGCATGGCGATGGCGATCACCGTGCCGGGCATGACGCCGCTGGCGGCCTTGGTGCTCGGCGCCGTCATCGCCCCGCCCGACGCGGTAACCGCCATAGCCATCGGCCGCCGCTCTGCCCTGCCGGTGGCGCTGATGACCGTGCTCAAGGGCGAAAGCCTCATCAACGATGCCGCGGCACTGACCCTCTTCGCCGTGCTGGTTGCCGCCGCCAGCGGCACCCATGCCTTCATCGACAACATCATCCTCTACTTCCTCTATGCGGCGGCGGTCGGCATCGTGCTGGGCATGCTGCTCGGGCATCTGGCCCAGCTGGCACGGCGTCGATTGAGCAATCCCTCGCTGGCCACGGCGGTGTCGATCATCGTGCCGTTTGCCGCCTACCTGCTGGCCGAGGAACTGCACGCCTCGGGCGTCCTTGCCGTCGTGGCGGCCGGGTTCTCGCTTGGTCACCACAATGTGCAGTCGGGCTATGCCGAGCGCATGCAGGAGACCCAGTTCTGGCGCAGTGTCGATACGCTGCTCGAAACCTTCGTCTTCGCCTATATCGGCCTCCAGTTGCGCTTCGTGATCACCGACGCCAATGAGGCCGGTTTCGAGCTGCTGCCGTTGCTGGGCGTGGCAGCCATCCTGCTGGCGGTCATTACCCTGGTTCGGTTCGCCTGGATTTTCGGATCTTCGGTGATTGCGCGGCGCCGTCATGTGGCGTTGCTGCGCAAGCTCAACGATCCGGCAACCTGGGCGAAATTCGAGGCCCGCTTTGCCAGTCGCGGACGCAAGCTGGACCAGGAGCAGATGATCCGACTGCAGCAACGCCCGCTGACCTGGCGGGAAAACCTGGTTCTGTCCTGGACCGGCATGCGCGGCGTGGTGACCCTGGCCGCGGCGGCCGGTGTGCCGGTATTGACCGCCACCGGCGCGGACTTCCCCGATCGCGAGGCCATAGTGGCGCTGGCGTTTCTGGTGACCATCGGCACCCTGCTGCTGCAGGGCCTGACCCTGCCCTGGCTGATCAAGCGGCTGGATGTGGCCGACCCGGGTGACGCGCGTTTCGAGGCCGAGCAGCACGAGAAGGCCACCGACCTTGCCCATGCTGCGACCGCCGAAGCGCTGGAAACCTATCGCCTCGCCAACCCCTCGCCGCAGAGCCAGCGCCTGGTCCAGCTCATGGGCCAGCGCATGCAACAGACGGCCAGCACGGAAGCCAAGGATCAGCAGCGCCCGGGCTTCGACCCCGGCGAGACCTTGACCCTGGGCAAATTGCTGCTCGAAGCCCGCCGCAGCCGGCTCATCGCCGCCCGCGACGCGGGCGAGCTGGACGACACCATCGTGCGGGAAATGCTCGAGACCATGGATCTCGAACAGGCCTTCATGGATACCTGGGATAGTCCCGGGCGCTAACCCTGCGGCAATGGCGCCGCGTCGTCGAGAACTCCGGCCACGCCTTCAAGCGCCCGGGCAGCGTCACTGAGCTTGGCCGCGAATTTCTCTTCCAGCGTTTCGATCTCGGCGGCAACCTCTTGCCCGGCCCGGGTCAGCACGAGCACTTCGGCCTCCAGCGCCTTGATCTTGCGCTCGGCCTCGACCAGTTCGTCCACAACAGCGATACCGGCCATGACGGTCAGCCGGTTGTCGCCGATCTCGCCCACGGCGCCCTTGAGCTGCTCGACATGCCCATTGAGCCGCTCGGCCAGGCCGATCAGGTGCTTTTGTTGGCCCTCTTCGCAGGCCATGCGATACTTGCGGCCATTAATCTCGACATTGACTTCGGGCATCGCGCTACTCCGCCTTCGCCAGAACCGAGCGGACTGTCTCCATCGCCTCGACCAGGCGACGCGATACGTCATGGGCGCTGTCATCGAGACGCTTGGCGCGCGCCGCGGTCTTGTCGAGCTCGGTCGCAAGCCTGGCGCGCTCGTACACCAGCCGCTGTGTGTCGACTTCCATGCGATTATGCTGGCGCAGCCGCGTGCTCAGATTCTTGACGCTGTTATCGAGCCGCGCCAGGGCGCGATCAAACCGCGCAGTGGCAGCACCCAGCCCATCCTCAAGTTCCGTCTCACTCATTGCTGCTACGGTCCTCAATATCAGACGATTCCGGCCGACACAGGGTGCCCCACGCCACGGGGCAATGCAACGCCTGTCCCTGCCCCTTGTCATTGACAGGCAATCCGAACCTGTTATGCCCTAGACCCGCCTTTGGGAGGAGGCTTCCGGCGCCTCTTCTCCCCAGAATTTCAGTCCCAAAGAAAGCGCACGCTCGATGACGAACTCCGCCCAGCAGAACGATTTGGCCAATGCAATCCGCTCGCTGTCCATGGACGCGGTGGAGAAAGCCAATTCCGGCCATCCGGGCCTGCCGATGGGCTGCGCCGATATCGCCACGGTGCTCTTCACCAAGGTGATGAAGTTCGATCCCGCCGACAGCAAATGGCCTGATCGCGACCGCTTCATCCTCTCGGCCGGCCACGGCTCGATGCTGCTTTATTCCTCGCTCTACCTGCTGGGTTACGAGGACATGACCATCGACCAGGTCAAGAACTTCCGCCAGCTCGGCAGCAAGACCGCCGGCCACCCCGAATATCACTTCGCCCAGGGCATCGAGACCACCACCGGCCCGCTCGGCCAGGGCCTCGCCAACTCGGTCGGCTTTGCCGTCGCCGAAGCCAAGCTGGCTGCCGAATTCGGCTCCGACATCGTCGACCACCACACCTGGGTCCTTGCCGGCGACGGCTGCCTGATGGAAGGCATCTCCCAGGAAGCCATCGCGCTGGCCGGTCACCTCAAGCTCAACAAGCTGACCGTCATCTGGGACAATAACTCGATCACCATCGACGGCGCCGTCTCCAACTCCGACTCCACCGACCAGATCGCCCGCTTCAAGGCGGTGCAGTGGAACACCATCGAGATCGACGGCCACGACCAGGACGCCATCGAAAAGGCGCTGCTTGAAGCCAAGAAGAGCGACAAGCCCACCCTGATCGCCGCCAAGACCACCATCGGCTTCGGCGCACCAAAAAAGGCCGGCACCGAGAAGGTACATGGCGCCCCGCTCGGCGCCGAGGAACTGGCCGGCGCCAAGGCCGCGCTTGGCATCACCTACCCCGCCTTTGAAATTCCGGCCGAGATCCTCAATACCTGGCGCGCCGCCGGCACACGCAGCCAGAACATTCGTGGCGAATGGCAGTCCCGTCTTGCCGCCTCGCCCCACAAGGCCGAGTTCGAGCGCCGCACCAAGGGCGACCTGCCGGCCGAGTTCAAGTCGGCCATGGACGCCTACAAGAAGAAGCTGGTCGAGGATAAGCCCAAGGTGGCGACCCGCAAGTCGAGCCAGATGGCGCTCGACGTGATCAACGCCGTCCTACCCGAAACGCTGGGCGGCTCAGCCGACCTGACCCACTCGAACCTGACCAACACCAAGGAAATGGTGCCGTTCCAGGCTGACAACCGTCTGGGCCGCTACATGATGTACGGCATTCGCGAGCACGAAATGGCCGCAGCGATGAACGGCGTCGCCCTGCACGGTGGCCTCATTCCCTATGGCGGCACCTTCATGGTCTTTACCGACTATGCCCGCCCCGCCATCCGCCTCGCCGCGCTGATGGAACAGCGCGCCATCTATGTCATGACCCATGACTCGATCGGTCTCGGCGAAGACGGCCCCACCCACCAGCCGGTGGAACACCTGACAGCTCTCCGCGCCATCCCGAACCTGCTGGTCTTCCGCCCGGCGGATGCCGTCGAAGCCGCAGAATGCTGGCAGCTTGCGCTGGAATCGACCACTGCGCCATCGATCTTGGCCCTCAGCCGCCAGAACCTGCCGGCCTTGCGCACCGAGTACCAGGCCGAAAACCTCTGCGCCAAGGGCGCCTATGTCATCGCCGGCGACAAGAATGCTGACGTCGTGATCTTCGCGACGGGCTCGGAAGTGGCCATCGCCGTCGAGGGCCAGAAGCAGCTGGCCGAAAAGGGCATTGCCGCCAAGGTCGTATCGGTCCCCTCCATGGAATTGCTGGCCAAGCAGTCCGATGCCTACAAGGCCGAGCTCTACGGCAATGCCAAGGTCCGCGTCGCCATCGAAGCTGGCATCGAAATGAGCTGGAGCAAGCTGCTGGGCGAAAAAGGTCGCTTCGTCGGCATGCACTCCTTCGGCGCTTCCGGCCCCATCGACGCGCTCTATGAGCACTTTGGTCTTACGGCCAAAGCCGTTGTTGAAGCCGTCACCGCACAGTTGTAAGAGGGCGAAAGTCTTCCTCCTGCACACCTCCCTTCCTAACTCCCTCCCTAGGAGCGTCTAATATGGCAGTCCGCGTCGCCATCAACGGTTTTGGCCGCATCGGCCGCAACGTCCTGCGCGCCATCATCGAATCCGGCCGCACCGATATCGAAGTCGTGGCCATCAACGATCTCGGCCCGGTCGAGACCAATGCCCATCTGTTCCGCTTTGACAGCGTACATGGCCGTTTCAACGGCACCGTGACCGTCGATGGCGACACCATCGACGTGGGCCGCGGCCCGATCAAGGTGACCGCCGTCCGCGATCCGGCCGAGCTGCCGCATGCTGCCATGAAGGTCGATATCGCCCTTGAATGCACCGGCATCTTCACTTCCAAGGAAAAGGCCAGCGCTCACCTCAAGGCCGGCGCCAAGAAGGTGATCATCTCGGCTCCGGGCGACGGCGCCGACAAGACCATCGTTTATGGCATCAACCACCAGAGCCTGACCAAGGACGACCTGGTGATCTCAAACGCCTCGTGCACCACCAATTGCCTGGCTCCGCTGGCCTATGTGCTGCACAAGGAATTCGGCATCGAAAAGGGAATGATGACCACCATCCATTCCTATACCGGTGACCAGCCGACCCTCGACACCATGCACAAGGACCTCTATCGCGGTCGCGCCGCTGCCTTGTCGCAGATCCCGACCTCGACCGGCGCTGCCAAGGCCATCGGCCTGGTGCTGCCCGAGCTCAAGGGCAAGCTCGACGGCGTCTCGATCCGCGTGCCGACCCCGAACGTCTCCTGCGTCGACTTCAAGTTCATTTCCAAGCGCAACGTGACCGCCGACGAGATCAACGCCGCCGTCAAGAAGTATGCCGATGGTGAGCTCAAGGGCATTCTGGGCTATACCACCCAGCCCAACGTCTCGATCGACTTCAACCATGACAGCCACTCCTCGACCATGGCCTTCGACCAGACCAAGGTGATGGACGGCAATTTCGTGTCGGTCCTCTCCTGGTACGACAACGAATGGGGCTTCTCCAACCGCATGGCCGACACCGCCGTGGCGCTGGGCAAGACGCTCTAAGGCTTCTGCGGCCTGCGAATTTGATCAGCCCCGTCGCTTAGCGGCGGGGCTTTTTTGTTTGCTGACACGATCTGTCAGGACAGTGTCGCAACTAAAGTCAGTGTGCGCGGCCCCACCCCACCCTCATTCCCTCCCCATCAAGGGGAGGGAGGCGCTAGCGCGGCCGTTCGTGTTCATCGTCTCCCTCCCCCTTGTGGGGAGGGATCAAGGTGGGGGGGGTCACGCGCACCGGGGCAAAGGAGGCAACATGTCCAAAATCGATTTCCGCAAGACCGTCGATAGCTATCGCGCCACCAAGACAATCGAGCTCATCGATGTCCCGCCCATGACCTTCGTCATGGTAGATGGATCAGGCAATCCCAACACCGCCCCGGCCTATCAAACCGCCATCGAGTGGCTCTATTCGACCAGCTACGCGCTCAAGTTCGCATCCAAGGCAGCGCTCGGTCAGGACTATGTCGTACCGCCACTCGAGGGCCTCTGGTGGGCCGACGACCCCGCTGACTTCGTCGCCCGCCGCAAGGACAACTGGCGCTGGACCATGATGATCATGGCACCCGACTTCCTGACCCAGACCATGTTCGAACAAGCCGTCGCCAAATCGGCCGGCAAGCTCGGTGAACGACCCCAGACATTGCGGCTCGAAACCCTCAACGAAGGCGCATGCCTGCAGGTGCTGCATATCGGCAGCTACGATGACGAGGGTCCCACGCTCGCGCAGCTGCACGATGTCGAAATGCCAGCCCGCAACCTCGCCTTTAATGGCCACCACCACGAAATCTACCTGAGCGACGCCAGGCGCACCGCGCCAGCCAAGCTCAAGACCATCCTGCGCCAACCGGTTCGCCGGGACTGACCACCGCCAATGTCTTGCCAATCGCATCGCACGCGCCATAGTGGCATGACGCTCCGAGGTGCCCCATGAGTCTGGACCGCTCCATTCGCTGGCGCGGGCTCGATCCCGTGACAATTGAGCATTGCCACGTCATCTCGACGGCGCGCGATACCCGCATCCGCTCGACCATCATCACCCCGAACTATGGCCTCTTCTACCGCATCAAACTCGATGACGCCGAACGCGTTCGCACCGTGAAGCTCGAACGCACCGACGGCGCCGTGCTCGAGCTTTTCTCGGACGGAGCGGGCAACTGGTCCGACGATCGCGCCGAGCCGCTCCCAGCTCTGCGCGGCTGCGTCGATATCGATATCTGGCCGACGCCGCTGACCAATTCCCTGCCGATCTGGCGCTGCCAATGGACTATCGGCCAACCGCAGCGTTTCTCCATGGCCTGGATCGACGGCGACGAGATGACGGTGCGGCGTGATGACCAGATCTATACCCAGCTCGACGACACTCACTTCCGCTACCAAGCCGCCGACGCCAGCTTCGAACGCATCCTCGAACTCGATGCCGACCGGCTCGTCGTCACCTATCCGGGGTTGTTCGAGCGCACCGCGTGATCGGTCACGCGACCTCCGGCCGCACGACGACGACACCGGCAGTGCGCGCCCGCACCTCGGGTGAGGCGAGGCAGGAGGCGAGCGCCTCATAGCCCGCAGCTCCCGGATAGGGCGCAACCAGTGTCGGCGGGCTGTGATTGGCGGGGCAGAACAGGATTGCCTCGCCCGGGCCGACCGCGCCCAGGTCAAGCATGGCCGACGAGCGGGTCATGAGGAACAGTGGCGGGATACCATCGTCGCCGCGTCGCAGATAAGCGATCATCGCCTCTTGCGTCGCATGGTCGAGCCCCTGCTCCACCATATCGACGACCACCACCGACGCACCGGGTGCGTAGAGCCCGGCCAGCAGGGCCAGAAGCGCGTTTGAATGCACCGCCCCGTCTTCGATAAGCCAGGCCAGGGCGCGATCGATTTGCGCTCGCAGCACCGGCTCGGCGTCAATCCGCGCCAGCGCGGCGGCACCGTCGTCGTCGAGCCGGTCGAGACCAAGGAAGACAGCATTTGGCAACACTTCCGCCAGCCGCATTGCCAACCGGGTCTTGCCGCTCCCCAACGGCCCGACGATGAAGGTCAATCGCCGGACTCGATCCAGTTCGAACCGCTCACCACCCCAGGGCCAGGGCAGATCGAAGGCGACGCCGGGCGGTGAGCCGGCACCCAGCGCCAGCGTCAAGTCATCGACGCTGGGCCGCCGCCCCGCAGCTAAGTCGGTTCGCAAAGCAGCAATCCGCTGGATGGCCTCAGCCGCGCCCTCTATCCGACCCTCCAGCGCCAACTGGTGCGCCGCCAGCACCGGCTCCAACTGCCATACCTCCCCCGCAAGCACGCGCCCGATGTCACCCAAGCTGAGACCGAGCGCGCGCAGGGCCACGATTTCGCGGCCGCGCGCCATGTCGTCAGGACCATAGGTCCGCCAACCGGCACTGGTGCGGCCCGGCGTCACCAGGCCGCGCTGCTCGTAGAGGCGCAGCGCCTTGGTGGAAACGCCAAGCTGGCGCGCTGCATCGACTGGCTTGAGGAATTGAATGGAAGGCTGCACGACTCACCTCGCTATGGGCTGACCGTCATCCTTATCGGGGCAGCCCCAAGGTCCGGGTCAAGACGAAATCGGCCTGTCACCCTCAAGTCATCAAATCAGCCTAGAAGCGGGCCAGTTCATGTCGTCGGGCACCAGCCATGTTCCACATCATGCGCCGTATCTTTGCCAGCCTGCCCTTCGCCTCGGTCTTGATCGGGCTCGCGGGCCAGCCCGCCGCTCTGGTGCTCCCGCCGACGCTCGCCGCCTGCTTCCTGCTCATCCGCGACCGCATCATTCGTCGCCGCGTCGGCCTCGCCGCCTGGCCCAGCGACGGCTTCGCCCGCCATGTCCTGGTCGACGATCTGGGCTGGCTGATCTGCCTCACCCTGCTCGGCCTGCCGCTTTTCCTGCTCGGAGCCATGCTGCGATCGCTGGTTTTGGCCGGCTAGGGCAGAGTTTTTTCGTCACTTGCCTTCCCCCTCCCGCAACGCTCTGCTACGCCACGGCTGATATTTAGACCGGGAGGCCCGATCCGTGAGCGCAACCTTCAAGACCCTCGACGAACTCGACCTCAAGAATAAGCGCGTGCTGCTCCGTGCCGATCTCAACGTCCCGGTCGCCAATGGCAAGGTCACCGACGCCACCCGCATCGAGCGCCTGGTCCCCACCATCCGCGAAATCGTCAAGTATGACGGCAAGGCCATCCTGCTCAGCCACTTCGGCCGTCCCAAGGGCAAGGTCGACCCCGAATTCTCGCTGGAGCAGGTCTGCGAGGCGGTCGCCAACCAGACCGGGCATCCGGTCGGCTTCGTCGCCACCGATTGGGTTGACGTCGCCGATGCCCAGAAGGCTATCGACTCCGCTCCGGCGGGCTCGGTGCTGATCCTCGAAAACACCCGCTTTCATCCCGGCGAAGAGGCCAACGACGTCGACCTCGCCAAGCGCATGGCCAGCCTCGGCGACGTCTATGTCAACGACGCTTTCTCCGCTGCCCACCGCGCCCATGCCTCGACCGAAGCGCTGGCCAAACTGCTGCCCGCCGCAGCCGGCCTTGCCATGCAGGCCGAACTCGAGGCGCTTGAAGCCGGCCTCGGCAAGCCAAAAAAGCCCGTGATCGCCGTTGTCGGCGGCGCCAAGGTGTCCTCCAAGATCGACCTGCTGGAAAACCTCGTGACCAAGGTCGATGGCCTGGTCATCGGCGGCGGCATGGCCAATACGTTCCTCCATGCCCAGGGCCATGGCGTCGGCAAGTCCCTGGCCGAAAAGGACCTGGCCGAAACCGCCTTGCGCATCATGGACAAAGCCATCGATAGCGGCTGCGCCATCATCCTGCCCATCGACGCCGTCGTCGCCTGGCACTTCAAGGCCGACACCCCGACGCGCCTTTACGGCGTCGACGCCATCGACCCCGACGGCATGGTCCTTGATATCGGCCCCATCTCCATCGATCGCGTCAACGCCGCCATCGACGATGCGCACACCGTGGTCTGGAACGGCCCGATGGGCGCATTCGAGATGAACCCGTTCGATGCCGGCACCGTCGCCATCGCCAAGCACGTCGCCAAGCGCACCCATGATGGCAAGCTGATCTCGGTGGCCGGTGGCGGCGACACCGTCGCGGCACTCGCTCATGCCGGCGTCAAGGACGACTTCACCTACGTCTCCACCGCCGGCGGCGCTTTCCTCGAATGGATGGAAGGCAAGCCCCTGCCGGGTGTGGAAGCACTGAAGAAGTAAGTTCGTTCGCCCCGACTTCCCGCCGCTCGGTGCAAATGGTTGAAGTGCGTTAACCAATTCTAGGATGTTTGGGGGCAAGATGCCGCCGGCAAGCCTTGGAAGGGTGGGATGGAAAGCGCACGGGTTACTGCATTGCGAAATACGCGGCAGGCGGCGACCTATTCCGCGCTGAAGCGGCTGGGCAACGCGGTGAACGGCGCCAAATTCGAGCGGCAGTCGCAAAACGGCCCGGTCAGGTTCGAAGAGAACGTCACCAAGGTCGCCAAGTATCGCACGCAGATCTTCTACAAGACCGAGCCGATCAAAACCCCCATGCCAGTGTTTGAGGGACGCGAGGCGCCCAAGAGCATTGCTCAGGGCACTGCGGCACTGACCGGCTTCGACGACGCTGCGGCAGCAGGGATTGCCAACGGCACCAGTTTCGAACTCAAGGTTGGCGACGACGCGCCGGTCACCGTTACGTTTGGCGTCGATCGGAAGATTTGGGTGGGCGTCGGATCGGCTCAAAGCCCCCATACCTATGGCGATGACGAAGAGGGGTTTGCCCCCACCTTGGTCAAGGTCCTTGATGGCATCAAGGGCCTCCAGGCGGAACTGGACGACAACGGCCAGCTAAAGCTCGAGACCGAAAAATCCACCTCGCTCACGCTGACCGAAACGGCCTCCGGCCCGCTGGCCGGCCTTGGCCTCACCGCCGGTCGCATCGACCTCAACGGCACCGGCATCGAGCAGGTGCAGGTGGGAACCAAACTGGTCCAGACCGGGACCAAGCAGGTCGAAATTTCGCGCGAGTACATCCGTGACGGCGAAACCGAGATCGTCAGCGGCAGGCATCTGGTCCGCGACAAGGTCAGCGCCGCCGATGCCCAGCTCACCCTCGAAAGCCGCAAGGACATCATCAACGCATCGCTGGCCCTCGACAACGCGATCGGCCCCAAGGAACTGGTAAAGGGCGTCGAGAATCCGTTCACCGGGCTGCGCAATCGCGTTGGCCTGGATCGACTGAAAAAGGCCACGACGCGTGGCGACCTCGGCTTCAGCGGCGGGCAGATCGCCGTCGCGATCAAGGCCTATGGCAGCAATCCGATTCCACGGTCGGCCACCAGCAAGCTGATCTGAACCGATCGACACCCCATCGTGATACGATAGGCTCCAGCGAAGGCAATGGCCAAGCGCCCGAAGCGGCATAGCGGCCTCCATCTTTCGTCGCATAACCCTAGGTCTAATCGCGCGGCCAAAAACGAAAGTCTAATCTGCCGGCAATCCCAATTGTCGAGGTTAGCCGTGACCAAGTCGCTGAACGCCATCGCCCAGAAACTCATGGAGCCCGGCAAGGGCATTCTCGCGGCCGACGAGTCCGAAGGCACCATTGCCAAGCGGTTCGCCAAGATCAACCTGCCCAATTCGCTCGATCTGCGCCGCGATTATCGCGAGATGCTGTTCCGCTCGACCAGCGCCATGACCAACTACATTTCCGGCGTTATCCTCACCGAGGAAACCCTGGAGCAGTCGGCTGCCGACGGCACCGCCTTCCGCGCCATCCTGGCCGATACCGATGTCATCCCCGGCATCAAGGTCGACCGCGGCGCCTTCCCGATGCCGGGCGACAATGGCGAGAAAATCACCGAGGGTCTCGACGGTCTGCGCCAGCGCTTGGTGCGCTATGCCCAGCTCGGCGCCGGCTTTGCCAAGTGGCGCGCCGTGATCACCATCAACGACGTCGCGCCCACCCGCAACAATATCCGCGCCAATGCCCATGCCTTGGCGCGCTACGCCATCCTCTGCCAGGAAGCCGGCATCGTGCCGGTCGTGGAGCCTGAAGTGGTCGGCGACGGCGATCCGGGCAATCACTCGCTTGAACGCTGCGCTTCGGTGACTGGCGACGTACTCGAGAACGTGTTCAAGGAACTGCGTCTCGCCGGCGTCGATCTCGGCGGCATGTTGCTCAAGCCGAACATGGTGCTCCCGGGCATCAATTCGCGCGAACGCCCGAGCGTCGAGGATGTCGCCAAGCGCACCGTCGCCGTCCTGCGCGAGCATGTTCCGGCCGCTGTTCCCGGCATCGCCTTCCTTTCGGGCGGCCAGACCGACGAAGAAGCCACGGCCCATCTGTCGGCCATGAACCAGATCTCGGGCAAGCCCTGGCCGATGACCTTCTCCTACGGTCGCGCCCTGCAGAACGTTGCGCTACGCACCTGGGCCGGCCGCCGCGAGAATTTCCCGCAGGCCCAGGCCGCCTTCACCCATCGTGCCCATATGAATTCGCTGGCTGCCCTTGGCACCTGGACCGGCGAACTCGATCGGGCAGCCTAGGTTCTACCTGACGTCCCAACGTCACGCCTGATGCGTACCCTCCTCCCAGGGGGTACGCATTTTCTTTTGCGCCGCTACGGGCCTTCGCCTATTGGAGAGCTTTCCTCTTTGTCGCCAAAATGAGCGAACAAGAAGAGGCACGCGTCGAGTACCCGGAAGCCATGGCCCCCCAGCTTTATCTGATCACCCCTGCCGCCGCCGATCCGGAAACCTTCCCGGCGACATTGATGGGCGTGCTGAGTGCCGCCGAATTCTCGGCCATCCTGGTGCAACGTGGCACGCTGGATGCCGCCGGCTACGCCAAGCTGGCGGCCGGCGTAGTCAATATCGGCCAGGGCGCTGGCTGCGCCGTCTTGCTCCATGACGACATTGCCCTCGCCAAGCGCCTCGGCGCTGATGGCGTGCATATCACCGGCGGCGCCAAGGCGATCAAGGACGCTGTCGCGGCCCTCAAGCCCGGCCAGATCGTCGGCGCCGGTCATATCGGCACTCGCCACGACGCCATGACCGCCGGCGAAATGGACCTCGACTACCTGCTGTTCGGCCCGCTCGACGGCACCTCCGACCCCGCCGCCGCCGATCTCGCCGAATGGTGGGCCGCAACCTTCGAAATTCCCGCCGTGCTGAGCGATCCGGGTGCTGTCCCTGGTAGTGCCGATAGCCGCGGCGCCGAATTCCTGGCGCTGTCGAGCAGCCTGTGGTCGGCTCCTGCCCCTGCGGCGCTGGCGCTCGCCATTGCCGATGCCGTGAAGGAAACCGCATGATGCGGCGCCTCTTGCCGATCGCCCTTTTGCCACTGCTGGCAGTGACCGTCTTCGCCCAGGACGAAGCGCCGCCCGAAGCGAACCCGGCCGAGGCCATCAGCAACGAGATTTTTGGGCCCCGGGTCCCCACGGACTACGCCTTCGGCGCTTTCCAGCGTGGCTACTTCCTGACGGCGCTCGAATTCGCCCTGCCGCTTGCCGAACAGGGCGACGCCGCCGCGCAAACCCTGATCGCCGAGATCTACGCCAAGGGCCTGGGCGTGGCGCAGAGCGACGAGCGCGCCGCCGGCTGGTACCAGCTCGCCTCCAACAATGGCGATATGCTGGCGACGTTCGAACTGGCGCTCTATTATCAGGACGGCATTGGCGTGCCCAAGAACCGTGCCCGCGCCGCCGATCTGTTCAAGAAGGCCGCCGAGGCCGGCTATGTGCCGGCCAAATACAATCTGGCTCTGTTGCATGTCGAAGGCATCTACGCCTCGCCCAGCCTCACCACCGCCGCAGCGTTGATGAAGGAAGCGGCCGATGCCGAACTGCCCGAGGCACAATACGACTACGGCACCATGCTGATCGAAGGGGCCGGTCTGGCGCCTAATCCCGAAGAGGGCGCGCGCTATATCGGCCTTGCCGCCGAGCAAAACCTCATCGCTGCCGAGATCGACTATGCCACCCTGCTCTACCTTGGTCAGGGCGTAGAAAAGGACGCCAGTGCCGCCGCGACTTGGTATCAGCGCGCTGCTGAGGCCGGCAACGCCGTGGCGCAAAACCGCTACGCCAAACTGCTGGCCGTAGGCGAAGGCGTGACGCTGAGCCTCGAAGACGCCGCCATGTGGCGCGCGCTTGCCCGCCGCCAGGGCCTGAGCGATCCCTCGCTCGACCGGCTGCTGGTCTCGATCCCGCCGGCCGAACTGGCCAGCGCCGAGGAACGCGCCCGCTTCTGGCCGTCCCCGCCACCGACGGCCGAAACCATTCTCGAAATCCCGACCACCACCGCGCCGGAAACCGAGTCACCCGCGCTGCCAGCGCCTACCGATGCCGGCGAAGCCCCAACTGGGGAGCCGCCTGCCGCCGATCCGGCATCCGAGGCCGCACCGCAAGACCCTTGAACCCAAGGGCGTTCTGAGGCAATAAGCCCGCCACGCCCATTCAGCACGATCAACCTTCGGCCAGCCGCATCCGGCGCGCGTGGCCCGAACCGATAATCTGCGCACCCGAAAGCAGTTCCGCATGGCCAAGATCAACGGCAACGAAATTCGCCCCGGCAACGTCGTCAATCACCAGGACCGTCTGTGGGTCGCGGTGAAGGTCGATCACGTCAAGCCCGGCAAGGGTGGCGCCTATGCCCAGGTCGAACTCAAGGCCATCCTGGGCGGCACCAAGCTCAACGAGCGCTTTCGTTCAGCCGAAACGGTCGAGACCGTCGAACTTGAGTTCCGCGACTTCACCTATCTCTACGAGCAGGGCGATAGCCTGGTCTTCATGGATCAGGACAGCTACGAGCAGGTCGAGCTGGCCAAGGACTTCGTCGGCGAGCGCGCCGCGTTCCTTCAGGACGGCATGAAAATCACCCTCGAGATGCACGAGGAAACCCCGCTCGGCATCAAGTTCCCGCCCAATGTCGTCCTCGAAGTCACCGAAGTCGATCCGGTGCAGAAAGGCCAGAGCGTTTCGAGCCAGTTCAAGCCGGCCATCCTCGCCAATGGGCTCAAGGTCATGGTGCCGCCGTTCATTGCCGTCGGTGAACGCATCGTGGTCGACACGACTGAGGCCACCTATATGCGCCGGGCCGACTGACCATGGCACGTTCCGCGGTCCTCAATGTCATGGTCAACGCCGCCATCAAGGCCGGCAAGTCGCTGACCAAGGACTTCTCCGAAGTCGAGAACCTGCAGGTGTCCCGCAAGGGCCCGGCCGACTTCGTCTCCAAAGCCGATATCCGCGCCGAGCAGATCGTCTTTGCCGAACTGCAGAAGGCCCGCCCGACCTATGCTTTCCTGATGGAAGAAGGCGGCGAGGTTGCCGGCACCGATGGCCAGCACCGCTGGATCATCGACCCGCTCGACGGCACCACCAATTTCCTGCATTCGATCCCGCTTTTTGCCGTCGCCATTGCGCTCGAACGCGCCAATGAGATCGTCGCCTCGGTGATCTACAATCCGGTGCTCGACGAACTCTACACCGCCGAAAAGGGTGGCGGCACCTGGCTCAACGATCGCAAGCGCCTGCGCGTCGCCGGCCGCAAGTCGCTGGCCGATGCCGTGGTCTGCACCGGCATCAAGACGCAGGGCACCGCCAACGATGCGCTCCAGCTCCGTCAGTTGGCCCATATCAACCCTGCCGTCGCCGGCATCCGCCGCTCCGGCTCCATCTCCATGGACATGGCCTGGCTGGCCTCGGGCCGCTATGACGCGCTTTGGGAAGCCGGTCTCGCCCCCTGGGACGTGGCCCCCGGCCTGCTGATGGTCAAGGAAGCCGGTGGTTTCGTCTCCGACTTCGCCGGCAGCCCCGGCTCGGTGTGGAACGGCCAGGTCGTCGCCGGCAACGAGACATTGCAAGCCGCCCTGCTCAAGCAGCTCAAGCCAATTCAGTAGCAGTCACCATGCAAAGGCCCCGTTTTCGGGGCCTTTTTGCTATGCGCTACCCGTCGCGCCGGTGATAGAGCAGCGCCGCGCGCAGGCAAAAGGCGAGCGGAGCTTCGGGTAGCGGCCCCTCGATCGGCACGATCAGCCCGCGGGTCCCTTCGAAGGCGAAGATATCGCCGAACTGCGCCCGGAAGCTATCGATCAGGCTGGTTCGGCAGTTGACGAACACCGCGGCCGCCTCGGGCGCGGCCTTCGACACACCAAGCCGGATTGTCGTGCCAGTGCCGCTGGCCTCGGTCAGGTAGGCCGGCTCGCCCCATTTGAGCGTCTCCGTCAACTCCCCTACCCCCTTGGTTTCAGCCGCAACCGCGAAGACCAGATCGCGCACCTCCAGCAGCCGCACTCTTACCGGCTGCCGATAGCGCGCCAGGACCTCCGCAACTTCGGCAGGAACCTCCCGCCCGCTCACGACGGCCCCAGCAGCGGCAGGTGAATATCGGTTCGCAGCGCCGTTTGCGGCGTGTCGCGCGGATCGTTGAGATAGGCTTCGAAGATCGGCGCGTCCGCCGGTTCATAGCCCGATGCGGGCAACCACACACCGAGCAGCCAGCGATAGGCGCCGCGCATATCGGCATAGGGGCCGGTATAGTTGAGCTGCGCATAGAGCCCCCCGCGCAGAGCGGTCTCGACCATCGGCGCATCGATCGTGACATTTGCCGCGACCGGCATGCAGGCGCGCGACCGCAGGTCGGCCTCGTCGCCGAGATCGGGGTCATCGAAGAACAGGCCGATCATGGCCGGTGCGCTGGGCACCGCATCGCACGCCGCCAGTTCGGCAAACAACTTTCCCATGGCGCGGTCGATCTCCATGTAGGAACCCTTGTGATCGATGCCGGCACATCGGCGCTCAGGCAAGCTGACGACGTTAACCGGAAAACCACTGGCATCCTCGGCTGCCCCGGCAGCCCTAAAGGCGGCATGTGATCCTGACGCCCGATACGCTGCCGGCGGGGCGCCGAAGGTCTCCTTGAACGCCCGCCCGAAAGTGTCGGTGGAGCTATAGCCGGCACGTTCAGCGATCACGCCCATGTCGAGGTCGGTGTTGGCGAGCCGATCGGCCGCCCTCTGCAGGCGCAACCGGCGGATGCTGGCCACAATGGTCTCGCCCCGCATGGCCGCATAGATCCGGCTCCAATGGTAGGGCGAGAGGCACGCGACCTCGGCGAGCCGATCGAAAGAAATGTCATCCTCGAGATGAGAATAGACGTGGTCCAATACCCGATCGAGCCGACGACTATAGCGATCATGGGTGTTTTGCTTGGTCATGCTGCATATCCTTACTGCTGTTGGGGCAGAATGACATGACCCGATCCGGCAAATCCTGCTGAAGTCAGCCCCGGCCGCTCCGCCCGATGCAGGAGTAAATTGACTCTTGCCACCGGCCCGCAGAGGTTGGCGGCATGGTTCAACTCGATGACATCCTCATTGGTACGCTCTTCATTGCTGGCACGGCCGGACTGTCGCTCGCCGTTTATCTTGCGGCGCGCTGGATCACCCGCCACGGACCGGCCGAGCGGCACCCCGAAATGGCCAATGCCATGGTGCTCCGTATTGGTGCCCTGCACGGGCTGATTCTGGCCCTGGTCTTTGCCCAGGAAATGGCAGCCTATCAGCGCCTCGAAGCGCAGACGGCAACAGAAGCCAGCGCCATCGCTGACGTCTACAACGACGCCGCCCGCTACGATCCCGTGGCCCTGGTGCCCCTGCAGGAGACCATGGTTGCCTATACCGGCGAGGTGATCGCGAACGAGTGGCCCTCGCTCGGCGACGGCGATGGCCTTACTGCCGAGGCGTGGCTGCAATGGGAGCGCGCCTACGCCATTGCGCTCGATCTCGAACCGGGCAACGCCCGCCAGGTCAGCCTGCGCGACCACATGATCGCCCAGCTTCACGCCATAGCCACCGCACGCAACCTGCGCGACATGGATGGCAACCGGTCTGTGGTGACACTGTTCTGGTTCGCCGCCCTTACCGGCGTCGTTCTGATCGCCGTGGGCTATTACAGCCACCGTCCCGAGCCGCATAACCTGGTGCTAATGGCGCTGTTCAGCGCCTATACCGGCGTCATCCTGTTCCTGATCTACGGCTTCGCCAATCCCTACGCGACGCCCGCCGCCCTGTCGCCCGAGCCACTCGAGCGCCTTTACGCGCAGATCGGCCCGCCGAGTTGACAGCGCAGAGCCTCATCCCCATCTCGTGATGCCGGGAGGACGACATGGCGCCAACACTTTATGACTGGATCGGCGGCATCGAACCGCTGAAGCGGCTGACGGCCGAGTTCTATCGCCGCGTGCCGCTCGACCCGCTCCTGGCGCCGGTCTTTGCGGGCATGAATGCCGATCACCCCGAGCACGTCGCCCTGTTTCTCGCCGAGGTTCTTGGCGGCCCGGCGCTCTATAGCGAGCGTCACGGCGGCCATCCCGCCATGGTCCGCCACCATCTCGGCAAGCATCTGAGCGAGCCTATGCGGCGGCGATGGATCAACCTACTGCTCGATACCTACACAGACCTCGGCCTGCCGGCCGATCCCGAGTTCGCGTCGGCGCTGGTCGGCTATCTCGAATGGGGCTCGCGGCTGGCCGTCATCAATTCCGCCCCTGGCGCAACCGTATCCGAACACGCGCCTATGCCCGCCTGGGGCTGGGGCGAAACCGGTGGTCCCTACATTCCCAAATAGCGGCTAGGACACCGGCTCGACGGTACCGAAGACGCGCAACTCTTCGAACCAGTTCATGTCCTCGAAGCTGCAGAACGCCGGCGCGCGGAGCTCCAATACTGGGGCGCGTCGCCTGATGTCCTCGGCGACCTCGTCCAGCATCGTCTGCCAGCTGGGCAGTACCGCGTCATCGAGCCAATCGATTAGATAGGCCATGGTAATGTGGAACTGGTAGCTGTCGTGATCGGGATGGCGATAGCCGAAAATGTCGGCAAAGGCATTGCGCCAATCCGCCATGGCATGGCGGTCCGCGGCCGTAGCCCCCTCCACCACCAGACCCGTGGGCAGAGCCTCGACGATTTCCACGGCAAAATCGGCGCGACCGGGAAACAGTTCGAGCCGCTTGGCGAAGAGCTCGGTCATCGCCGCAATGGGCGTATCCGTCGCCACTTCGGCGGGCCAGTAAGGCGCATTGCGCCGGCCCTCGATGATCCCCTGGAAGAGCGTCATGTGATAGCTCTCGACCGGCGTGAAGGCGAGCTTGCCGGCATCCGGCATGCCCATGTAGCGCGCCCGCGCATCGACCAGCGCCTGCTCGGTAGCCGACCCCGGAACCAGGTGACACACCACCGTATTGCCAGGCTCGGGCAGGAACTTGCCCGATTGATCGTAGCGCGTACCGAGATGGCGGGGTGGCTCGGGATGGTGGCCGCGGCCATAATAGGTGGCAAGCGTCGACAGATGAACGGGCATGGCAAGCAATCCGGGCTGAACTCAGTCCACCCGCCGATAGCCGTTCCGCACGAAACTTCGATGACGCTCCGATCACGGTCCCTTGGCCGTTAACCTTTGTCATTGTCACGTCCGACCGCGCTGACTACTCTGCGCAGCGGTGATTTGCGCGTACGGGGCAAGGTTCGAGGCATAGATGACGCAAGGCTACGATCCCTACCACCTCGCCAGTCCGACCGTTTATCTCATCAAGATCGTGATATTTCTGGTTCTAGTGGTTCTGGTCGCCGCTATCCTGACCACCACCATCGTCACCTTCTTCTGGGCCAACCCGTTCATCAACTCGATGATCTTCTTCGCCCTGTTCGTCGGCATTTTCCTCAGCTTCCGGCAGGTCATCCGCCTGTTCCCCGAGGTCAAATGGGTCAATTCCCTGCAGGACGGGAACGCCGCCAACGTGCGTCCGCCCATCCTCCTCGCGCCGGTCGCCGGGCTGCTGCGCGAGCGCATCGGCGAGGCGGTGATCACGCCATCGTCCATGCGTTCCATCCTCGATTCCGTCGGCAACCGGCTTGACGAAGCCAAGGATACGTCGCGCTATCTGACCGGCCTCCTGGTCTTCCTGGGCCTCATGGGCACATTCTACGGCCTGCTCGAAACCGTGACCGCAGTCGCCGGCGTCATCAATGCGCTGGACGTGGCCACAGGCGACACCGCATCGCAGTTCGCCAGCCTGCGCGAAGGCCTCAGCGCCCCGCTTTCGGGCATGGGCACAGCCTTCTCATCCTCACTGTTCGGCCTCGCCGGTTCTCTGGTGCTGGGCTTTCTCGACTTGCAAACCAGCCAGGCACAAAACGCCTTCTACACCGATCTCGAAGACTGGATGACCTCGATGACCGAGCTCGACCACCCGGTCAGCGCCATGCAGGCCAATGCCGGCGGCCCCGACATGCAGGCCATGTTCGATAAGCTCGGCAATTCGATGCAGAATCAGAATTCAAGCCAGAACGCCATCCGCGCCATGGCCGAACTGGCGCGCGGCATTGATGGCCTCGTCAAACACATCCGCACCGAGCAGGACGACCTGCGCAAGTATATCGATGAGCAGGGCGAGACCAACCAGAAGCTGCGCGAACTGATCGAGGCGGTGCTCTCCCAGGCCGATAACGAGCGGCGGAACTAGCCCATGCCCGGCGCCCGTTCCCGCCGGCGCATCGAGGCCAATTACTGGCCGGGATTCGTCGACGCCCTGTCGAGCCTGCTGCTCGTCATCATCTTCATGCTCAGCCTGTTCATGCTGACCCAGTTCTTCCTGGGCCAGGAGCTGGAGGGCCGCGACACCGCGCTCGCCCGCCTCAACAGCCAGATCGCCGAGCTCACCGAATCCCTGCAGCTCGAGCGCAGCAATTCCGACGACCTCACCGCCCAGCTCGCCACCCTCACCGCTACGCTGAGCAGCGCACAATCGGAAAATGCCAGCCTCAACTCCCAGCTTGCCGGTATCGGCGCGGGTATAGACGGCAAGGACGAAACCATTGCCGGCCTGCAGGACGATATTCTGGCCGCCCAGGAGCTCTCCGACGAGGCCAATGCCCAGGTCGCGCTGCTCAACCAGCAATTGGCAGCTTTGCGCACTCAGATCGGTGCCCTCGAAGCGGCGCTCGAGGCCTCCGAAGCCCGCGACACCCAATCGCGCACCCAGATCGCCGATCTCGGTCGTCGTCTCAACGTGGCCCTGGCCCAGCGCGTGCAAGATCTAACGCGCTACCGGTCCGATTTCTTCGGTCGCCTGCGCGAAATCCTCGAGGGTCGCGCCGATGTCCGTGTCGTCGGCGACCGTTTCGTGTTCCAGTCCGAAGTGCTGTTCGACCCCGGCCAGGCCGATGTGCAACCCGAAGGCCTGCCCGACCTCGACGCCCTGGCCGCCGCCATCCTGCAGCTCGAAACCGAGATACCGCCCGATATCAACTGGGTGCTGCGCATCGACGGCCATACCGATAGCCGCCCGATCTCCAATGCCCGTTTCCCCTCCAACTGGGAGCTCTCGGCCGCGCGCGCCATTTCGGTCGCCGAATACCTGGTCTCCAAGGGTGTGTCGCCCAACCGGCTGGTTGCGGCCGGCTTCGGCGAATTCACCCCGCTCGATCCCGGTACGACCGACGAAGCCTACCGCCGCAACCGCCGCATCGAGTTCAAGCTGACCGAGGGGTAGACGGGGAGCGCGCCGTCCCGAACGATATTGTCACGCCGTCATTGCCCGGCTCGTCCGGGCAATCCAGCGATGCTGCCGCGTTCACGGGACCACCCGGACAAGCCGGGTGGTGACGATGGTGGCGTGGATAACCACCGAGCGGACAGCAATTCGAATGGCCGGCCGGCGTTAGCCTAAACCACCGGCGGATTGAGCCGCGCAAACCCCTCCTGACGCCGATAAGGAAAATACGGGTATGGCGCCGTAACCATGCTTGCCGCGTCCAGTTTGGCAACCTGCTCAGGTGTCAGCGACCAGCCGACAGCTCCTAGATTCTGCCGCAACTGTTCCTCGTTGCGCGCCCCGATAATCACCGAAGACACGGTCGGTCGCGCCAGCAACCAATTCAGCGCCACCTGCGGTACCGACTTGCCAGTCTCTTCCGCCACCGCGTCGAGCGCATCCATCACCCGGAACAGATGCTCCTCGTCCACCGGCGGGCCGAAACTGGCCGTGTCGTGCAGCCGGCTGCTGGCCGGCATCGGTTGGCCACGCCGGATTTTGCCGGTCAACCGGCCCCAACCGAGCGGACTCCACACCAGCGCGCCCACGGCCTGGTCCAATCCCAGCGGCATCAGCTCCCACTCATAGTCGCGGCCCAGCAGCGAATAATAGACCTGATGCGCCACATAGCGCGGATGACCGTTTTTCTCGGCAATCGCTAGCGACTTCATCACCTGCCAGCCCGAGAAATTGGACACCCCGACATAGCGCAGCTTGCCGGCCTGGACGAAATCGCCCAGCGTCGCCAGCACCTCCTCTATCGGCGTCGAGGCATCGAAGGCGTGCAATTGCAGCAGGTCGATGTGATCGCTCTGAAGCCGCCGCAAAGCTGCATCCACGCTGCCAATCAGCCGCGCCCGCGATGTTCCCCAGTCATTGGAACCTTCACCCATGGGCAGCGCCGTCTTGGTCGAGATCAGCACCTCATTGCGCCGGCCCTTGAGCGCTTCGCCCAGCACCGCCTCCGATGCGCCGTCCGAATAGACGTCAGCGCTGTCGAACAGTGTCACGCCCGCCTCGATGCAGATGTCGATCAGTCGCTTGGCCTCGGTGACATCGGTCGTGCCCCACGCCCCGAACAAGGGCCCCGAACCGCCAAACGTGCCTGTGCCAAAGCTCAGTGCCGGAACCCGCAGGCCCGATGCACCCAATTGCCGATATTCCATTTGATCTTCCTTTGTTTGAGAAATCAGGCGACGGCAACGGCCGCACGGGGCCGTTCCAGCCGCATGGCGATCGCCGCGATGACGACGCCAATCACAGGGAAGGCGGCAGCAACCAGTGGCAGTCCCGCCAGCCCCGAACCGTGTTCGATGACGAGCCCACCCACCCACGCACCCAGCGCATTGCCCAGGTTGAAGGCCGCGATATTGAAGCTCGATGCCAGGCTCTGGCCGGCGCCATCCGCCTTGGACAGCACCCACATCTGCAAGGGCGCGACCGTGGCAAAGCCGGCGGCCCCAAGCAGGCCCACGGCAATCACCGCAGTGACCGGATTGTTGAAGGCAACGCCCATACCGGCCAGCACCAGCGCCATCACCACCAGCGTGCCGATCACCGTCGGCGCCAGCGCGCGGTCGGCCAGCTTGCCACCCAGCAGATTGCCCAGCACCAGCCCGCCACCGAAGACCAGCAGAATGGGCGATACGGCGCCGGCGCCAAAGCCGGCGATCTCGGTCAGCATCGGGGCGATATAGGTGAAGACCACGAACACGCCGGCATAGCCCAGCACGGTCGTCAGCAACCCGAGCAGCACCGGCCGCCGACCCATGGCGCGGAAATCAGCGCGCCAGTCCGACGCTTCCGGCGCCACCTTGTCGCGCGGCACCAGCAGCGCAATGACCGCCAACGCCAGAACGCCCACCAATGCCACCGCCCAGAACGTCGCCCGCCAGCCCCACATCTGCCCCAGCCACGTCCCCAGCGGCACGCCCAGCACGTTGGCGACGGTGAGCCCAGTGAACATGATGGCGATAGCCGAGGCCTTCCTGTCGGCGGGAACCATGCTGGTGGCGACCACCGAACCGACGCCGAAGAACGTGCCATGCGCCAGCGCCGTCAGCACGCGCGCCATCATCAGGAGCTCGTAGTTTGGCGCCAGCGCACAGGCGAGGTTGCCCAGTGTGAAAATCGCCATCAGCCCGACCAGCACCCACTTGCGCGGCCAGCGGCCCGAAAGCGCGGTCAACACCGGCGCGCCGGCAACCACGCCCAGCGCATAACCGGATATCAAGAGACCAGCCATGGCGACGGTGACGCCGAGATCGGCACCAACTTCGAGCAAAAGGCCCATGATGACGAATTCGGTAACGCCGATGCCAAAGGCACCGGCGGTGAGAGCGTAAAGAGCGAGAGGCATGAGACGATCCTGAACTGTTCGCCCCTACATGGACCGCGCCCGGCCTATGCTGTAGACATCGCATAGGCACATCATTTGTGAATTGAAGTCACATGCGCACCGATATCAATCGCGCCGGCGAGATGGCGGTCTTTGTCGCCGTGGTCGAGCGCGGCGGCTTTTCGACCGCGGCTCGCGCCCTGCGCATGACCCCCTCGGCCGTGAGCAAACTCATCACCCGTCTCGAAGCCCGCCTCGGCGTGCGCCTGCTCAACCGTTCCACCCGCACCCTGCAATTGAGCGCTGAAGGCTCGGCCTTTTATGACCGGGCCACCCGGATCCTTGCCGATCTCGACGAAGCCGAGCGCTCCGCTAGCGCCGGCGAGCAGCCCGCAGGCCGCATTCGCATCAATACCAGCGCCTCCTTCGGCAACCACATTCTGGCGCCTCTGCTGCCGGCCTTCTTCGCCGCCTATCCTGCGATCAATCTCGACGTCGTCCAGACCGATGCGGTGATCGACCTACTCGGCGAGCGCACCGACATCGCCATCCGCTCCGGCCCACTCAAGAGTTCCGGCCTTATCGCCCGCAAGCTGGGCGCCACGCCCATGGTCATAGTGGCGGCCCCGAGCTACCTCGCCCGCCACGGCACGCCGACGACCTTCGCCGAACTCGAAACTCACAACCGGCTGGGCTTCAGCTACTCGCGAACCCTGGACGGCTGGCCGCTCAATCATAATGGCGCTGTGGTCAACCTGCTGCCCAACGGCAATGTACAGGCCAGCAATGGCGAGGCATTACGGCATCTGGCGATCGGCGGGGCAGGCTTGACACGGCTCGCCAGCTACACGGTTCGCACCGACATTGCCGAGGGCCGGCTCGTGCCGGTTATGCCCGCCTGCGATACCGGCTATCTCGAGGAGGTCCACGCCGTCTATGTCGGTCAGGGCGGTCACCTGCCAACACGCGTCCGCGTGCTGCTGGATTTTCTGGCCGAGCACGCGCGGTTGGGTTAGCCCAGATCATCCAGCCGGAATTGCAGCCGCGCCAGCTCGGCATAGCGTCCGCCCTTGGCAACCAGCTCGTCATGCGTGCCCTGGTCGATGATGTGGCCGGCGTCCAGCACCAGGATCTTGTCGGCATCGCGAATGGTCGCCAGGCGGTGGGCGATCACCAGCGTGGTGCGGCCCTCCATCAGGTGTTCCAGCGCGGTCTGCACCAGCCGTTCGCTCTGTGCGTCGAGCGCGCTGGTGGCCTCGTCGAGCAGCAGGATCGGCGCATTCTTCAGAATCGCCCGCGCAATCGCCAGCCGCTGCTTCTGCCCACCCGACAGCATCACGCCGCGCTCGCCGACCAGCGTGTCGTAGCCCTGGGGCAGGTCGGTGACGAAGTCATGCACCAGCGCCGCCTTGGCCGCGGCATGCAGCTCCGCATCGGTCGCATCGGGTTTGCCGAAGCGGATATTCTCGGCAATGGTGCCGGCGAAAATGGTCGGCTCCTGCTCCACATAGGCAAAGCGCTGGCGCAGGTCGTGCAGCCGCACTTTGCGGATATCCACGCCATCGACCAGGATGGCGCCCGCACCCACATCATAAAAGCGCTGCAGCAGTGACAGCGTCGTCGACTTGCCCGACCCCGACGCGCCCACCAGCGCCACCGTCTCGCCCGCGCCGACGGTAAAACTCAGGTCGGTCAGCACATGCTCGTAGCCGCCAGTCTGGTAGCCGAAATCGACATGCTCGAACGCCACCGTACCGAGTGCCGGCACCGGCAGCGCCACCGGATCGGCCGGGTCCTTGATGGCCGCTTCGGTATCGAGAATTTCGGTCAGCCGCTCCGTCGCCCCGGCAATGGTCTGCAGCATGCCCATGACTTCGCTGACATTGGTCAGCGCGCCCGACGCCATCAGCGCATAGACGAGGAACTGCGCCAGTTGCCCGGCGGTCACCGTGCCCTCGAACACGGCCCGCGCGCCCCACCAGACGAGGAACACGATGGCCCCGGTGCCCAGGAATATGACCATGCCGACCAGCACGGCCCGTGCGCCCAGGCGTTTCACCTCGGCGCGATAGCTGTCCTGGCTGCGCGCATCGTAGATCGCCGACTGCACCGGCTCCTGCGTAAACGACTTGACCGTTCGCGTCGCACCCAGCATTTCGGTCGCCATGGCCGACAGATCGGCCAGCGCATCCTGCGTGCGGCGCGACATGCCGCGCAGGCGCCGCGAAAAGGCGATGATCGGCAGCAGCAAAGCCGGCGCCGCGATCACCACGGCCAGCGTCAATACCGGGCTGGTGAGGAACATCATGATCAGCGCGCCGATAATGGTGACCATCGATCGCAAGGCCAGCGAGAAGCTCGACCCCACCGCGGCCCTGATCACGCCGACATCGCCATTGAGGCGGCTGGTCAGCTCGCCGACGCGGTTGGTATCGAAATAGCGCGCATCGAGTCGCAGCAGATGCGAGAACACCGCCTGGCGGAGATCGGCCAGCACCCGCTCGCCAATCACCGAAATAAAGTAGAAACGCCCGGCACTGGCGGCGCCCATGATCGCGGCAATGCCGACGATCAGCCAGCCATAGCGGGTGACGTTCTCGAGATTCTTGGTGACGAAGCCTTCGTCGATCGCCCCGCCGAGCACGGCGGGAATCGCCAGCGACGACACAGCCGATACCAGCAGGAACGCCACGGTGAGGCTCAGCCGGATCGGATAGCGCAGCACAAAGGGCAGCAAGCGGCGCAGCGGCTGCAGCTTGCGCGTCGTCACGCCTTCCTTGGGCACGATCTTTTCCGGGTCGGCCTGGACGCGGACGGCCTGATCTGTCATCGCTCGGTTATGCCACTCATCTAGAGGGTCCGGAATGCCCGGGCCGCGCTGCGGCTTCGATATAGGCGCAGGCCCCCTCGGCGGCAACAGCTTTGTCCGGCGCGAAATTGCCGCGCCCCGCTGTGTGGCGACAGGCCCTTGCAGATTGCCCGGGCTTTCTGTATGAAGCCGCCAACACCAGTTTACATGCTCTCCGGGCGCTGCGGCGCCCGTTTGATTTGAGGCGATACCGATGAAGGCAGACATCCATCCGGACTACCACACCATCACCGTGGTAATGACCGACGGCACCAAGTACGAGACGCGCTCGACCTATGGCAAGGCCGGCGACACGCTGCAGCTCGACATCGACCCCAAGACCCACCCGGCCTGGACCGGCGGCACGGGCCAGCTGCTCGACCGCGGCGGCCGCGTCTCGCGCTTCAAGGAGCGCTTCAAGGGCCTCGGCATCTAAGCCGATCTCTGTTGGAATTCGAAGAACCCGGCCTCGTGCCGGGTTTTTTGTTGCCGGTGGCAGGACGCTCGCCTTGCCCGCGTCATTCCAGTGAAAGCGGAAGCAGCCTACCCGAGTTGGCCGATAGGCACCTTGCTCCTCCAACCACCGGCGCTTCCCGCGGACTTCAGCCGCGGGTCACTCTCCACACGGCGCAAGCAACGAGAGACCCGCGGATCAAGTCCGCGGGAAGCATCGGTGGATGTGAGAAATAGGGGCCTAGCGAGATATCAGGCCCGGCCAAACGCTGCCTTGAGCCGCGCCAGCTGATCGGCAATGCCGTTGGCTGTGCCGGGGTCGAGTACCGGCATCTTGCCGCGCTCCAGCGTGTCGAACTGCATCACCCGATCGAACAGGCGGTCACCCTTGTCGATGTAATCGCGCAGGGTCTGCGGCAATTGCTCATAGCCCGGGCCGCCCCGTTCCGATGGCGTGGCGGAAAACTTGACCTTCTCCTTTTCGGAGCGGGCATTTTCCTTGGTGATTTCGCCTTCATTCACCGCACGCTGCAGCAACAGCCACGACGCCAGCTGCATCAGCCGCGTGGTGAGGCGCATGGATTCGGTCGCGTAGATGAACGAGGCTTCGCGGCTGAGGATACGGCTTTCGGAGCGTCCGTCACCATCGAGATAGGCCGCCACTTGCTCGATCAGGGCCATGCCCTCGCGATAGAGCAGGTCGAAACCACCCGACGCAACGATACGTGGGCCAATGGCGACGGCCGAACCGGTTTCGTTCACGTCAGTCAACCCTTCCCTCCGAGCATCTGCCCGATGCTAGGCCCAATTGCGTCCAGCGTCATCTGTTGAGCATGATCTAACTGAAAGGAGCTTTAAGATCAGGGCAGTACCATGACCAACGGACCCCTGAAAAAGAAAAAGAGCGGTAAGAACCGCTCTCGAAGTTAACAGGGAGGCGTCAAACAGAGGGAGAAACCACTCTGCAAAATCCAGAAAGATCTGAATAATTTGAGGTTACCGGCAAAAGCTTAATTGCACGTTAACGAGAGTCGATTTCTTAACTGTGCCGCTTGAGGGTCCGTTGACCGGTTTTCCGGCCCTGCCCGCAGGGTGAACAAATTCTGAATGGGCCGTTCTGCAACCATGCAGCCCCGATCTGCTTTTCTGTCCCATGTTGGCGCCTTGCCAACCCGGAGAGGAAAGATGACCACTTTGTCTGCTGGAGCTGCCGCCGGCTTGCTCGTAGCGCTGATGGTATTGTCGACCACTGACGGCCATAGCGCCGAACTCATCGCCCAGAAGGCGGCCGAGTTCGTCCATCCCGGCGAGGCCCGTGGCTTTAACCCGCAGCCCGATCCGCCCAAGGTACAGCCGGCGGCCACCCGCTAGGCCACCGCCACGCCGTCAGAACTTGAACACCGACTCCGCCGCCTTGCGCGTCGCGCCGCGCGCATCGATGGCGGCACGTAGCCGCACAATTTCGCCTTCAAGCAAGCTGATGCGATCGGCCAGTTCTTCCACCGACATCGTGTCGATCGGCATGCCGACCTCATGGCCCTTTGGCTTCTTGATCTCTTCGTCGTTCATGGTGAGCCTCCTGTGCCAGCGTGTCGCTCATCAGCTTAGCGCCAAAGGCTTGCGGAGCAAGTCCACATCGCCCAGGCTGAGCCCATGACCATACCCACCACCATGCAAGCCGTCGCCATCACCCGCCCCGGCGGCCCCGAAGTTCTCGCGCGCCAGGATTGGCAGACACCACCCTGCGGCGATGACGAGGTGCTGATCCGCGTCGCCGCCGCCGGCGTCAACGGTCCCGATCTGGCGCAGCGGCGCGGCCACTACGATCCTCCACCCGGCGCTTCGCCCCTGCCCGGCCTCGAAGTATCCGGCGAGATCGTCGTGACCGGCGCCGCTGTTAGCGGCTGGGCCATCGGCGACCGCGTCATGGCCCTGGTCAATGGCGGCGGCTATGCCGACTATGTCGCCGTGGCCGCCGGCCAGGTGCTGCCCGTGCCCGATGGTTGGACGCTCACCCAAGCCGCTGCGCTGCCGGAAACCTGGTTCACCGTCACCCAGACCTTGGTCATGCGCGCCGGCCTTGTGCCCGGCATGACCGTCCTCGTCCACGGCGCGGCCGGCGGCATTGGCGGCGCCGCCATCCAGATCGCCACTATTCTCGGCGCTCGCGCCATTGGCGTCATCTCCTCCGCGGCCAAGGCCGACTATGCGCGTCGACTCGGCGCCTTCGCTACCATCGACTACACGACCGAGGACGTCGCGGCTCGCGCTCTCGAACTCACCGACGGGCGCGGCGTTGACCGCGTTTTGGACATTATCGGAGGCGACATGGCCGAGAAGAACATCACCGCCAGCGCCCGCGGCGGTCACATCGTCCAGGTCTCCACCCTTGACGGCGCCAGCGCCAATCTCTCGCTGCGCGCCATCATGGCCAAGCAGCTCACCCTCTCCGGCTCGACCCTGCGTCCGCAGACGCCGGCCACCAAGGCCGCCATCGCCGCCCGCATCCGCACCGACCTGCTGCCCGCCCTCGCCTCCCCCGGCTTCGTCAAACCGACGATCACCACATTCGACATCGATCACGCCGCCGACGCTCACCGCGCCATGGAAGCCCGCACCCATCTCGGCAAGATCGTGCTCGTGACGGAATATGACGTGGGCCACTGACCCCTCTCCCTTTGGGGGAGAGGTTGCCCCCTCTTGGGGCGGGTGAGGGGGCCTTCCCCAAACACCGAGCCCGCTAAAGCCCCCCTCACCCGGCGCGCCGCGCCGACCTCTCCCCAAAGGGAGAGGTAAAGAACCCACATTGTCATTGCGGATCGGGGTCCAAATCCATATATTGCAATCTTGTTCCCCCTCAGCACGAAGCAAAGAGGCGGAGCGGCCCGGAGGAAAACCGGCCGCGCCTGCAGGAGAGATTTATTATGAGCCAGCCCCTGTTGATGCCAAAGGCGACCGCCGTCTGGCTCGTCGACAACACTGCGCTGTCATTCGAGCAGATCGCTGCCTTCTGCACCCTGCACCCCCTTGAAGTCCAGGGCATCGCCGATGGCGACGTCGCCGGCGGCATCATGGGCGTGAACCCCATTCAGAACGGCCAGCTCACCCGCGAAGAGATCGAAAAGGCCGAGGCCGACCCGAACTATCGCCTGAAGCTCAGCGAGCCAAAGGTTCGCGTTGCCGCTGCCAAGCGCAAGGGTCCGCGCTATACGCCGATCTCGCGCCGCAACGAGCGCCCCAACGCCATCAAGTGGCTGGTGCGCAACCACCCCGAGCTCAAGGACGCGCAGATCATGCGCCTGGTCGGCACCACCAAGTCGACCATCGATTCGGTGCGTGAATCGACCCACTGGAACTCGGCTAACCTGACCGCCATGGACCCGGTGACGCTGGGCCTGTGCAGCCAGATCGATCTCGATCTCGAGGTCAAGCGCGCGTCCAAGGGCGGCCCAGGCGTGGAAGAGGTGAGCGAAGGCACGACGCTGATGACCGCCGAGGAAGCCCTGGCCCGATCAGGCGCCCGCGGCCATGCCGAAGGCGAAGACGGCGAGTTCGCCGCCAACGATCATCGCCCCGAGCAGGCCCAGGACGATTTCGACGCCGATTCCGTCTTCGCCAAGCTCAAGTCGCTCAAGAGCGACACCGACAACTAGATCTGACGGGCTTTCAGCCCCGCAATTGTCACGACGGCGTCATCCCGGAGATCGGAATGACGCCGTCCTTGTATAAAATCGATGCTATGCCGCAGCGCGCATCTCGACAGTGCCGTCCCACAGCCCCATGATTTGCCAATCGATCTCTCGGGAAGAACCGATCGTTGGAAAACAACATCCTGCTGGCTATTTTCGTGCTGCTGGCAGCCAGTGTCGCGCTGGTACCGCTGGCCCGGGCGGCCGGCCTGGGCACGGTCCTCGGCTATCTTGCTGCCGGCGTGCTGATCGGGCCCTACGGCCTGCGCCTTGTCTCTGATAGCGAAACCACCCGTCACGTCGCCGAATTCGGCATCGTCATGATGCTGTTCCTGATCGGCCTCGATCTGCAACCCTCCGAGATCTGGCGCATGCGCCACAAGGTTCTGGGGCTGGGCGTCACCCAGCTCGTGGTGACAACAGCGATTATCGCGCTGGCCATGATGGCGGCCGGCTTCGCTTTCAATGCCGCGATCATCGTCGGGCTGGCGCTGGCCATGTCGTCCACCGCCATCGCGGTCCAGTCGGCCCAGCAACGCGACATCACCCGCACCGATACCGGCCGCGCCAGCCTGGCCGTGCTGCTGGTACAGGACGTGGCCGTCATCCCCATTCTCGCCGCCATCCCCCTCTTGGCAACCGCCTCGCCCGGTCGGGTCGGGATCGAGATCGAGCAGGCCGCCCAAGCGCTGGAGAACCCCGTCGACTGGCTGACCCCGCTGACCCTGATCGGCGCCTTCATCCTGGCCATCCTCGCCGGCCGCTACCTTGTCCGTCCGCTGCTCGGCTACGTCGCCCGCGCGGGCCTGCGCGAAGTCTTTACCGCACTGGGCCTGGCCCTGGTGGTCGGCGCGGCGTTGCTGACCCAACAGGTCGGCCTGTCGCCGGCGCTTGGCGCGTTCATCGGCGGGGTGTTGCTGGCCGATAGCGAGTATCGCCACGAGCTCGAAAGCAATATCGAGCCGTTCAAGGGCCTGTTGCTCGGCCTGTTTTTCATCTCGGTCGGCATGTCGATCGACTTCTCGGTCGCCCTCACCGAACCGCTGCGCATCGCCGCCATCGTGCTCGGCTTCGTCGGCATCAAGATCGCCGTGCTCTTCGTGCTGACCTCGATATTCCGCATGCATCTGGCCGATCGGTTGCTCGTCGCCATCCTGCTGAGCCAGGCCGGCGAGTTCGCTTTCGTCATCCTGCAATTCGCCCAAAGCTCCAACGCCATTGCCGGGCACGATTACGACCTCATGACGGTGGCCGTCGCGCTCTCGATGATGACGACGCCGGTGCTGCTGCTCACCTTCGACAAGCTGGTGGCGCCGCGCCTGGACGCCCGCCGCACCCCGGAACGCCCCAGCGATCCCATCGACGAACATCGCAATATCGTCGTGCTCGGCTACGGCCGCTTCGGCCAGATCGTCACCCGCATGCTGCGCGCCCAGGGCTTCGAGATGACCCTCATCGACGACGACCCCGCCCAGATCGATCTGGTGCGCAAGTTCGGCGTCAAAGTGTTCTACGGCGATGGCTCTCGCCTTGATCTGCTGCATGCGGCCGGCGTCGCCCGCGCCGACCTGGTGGTCGTCGCCGTCGGGGGCCATGACCGCATCCTCGATATCGCCCGCAAGGTGCGCAAGCACTTCCCTGATGTCGCCATCGCCGCCCGCGCTATCGATCGAGGCCATGCCCATGAACTGATGGCGCTGGGCGTCGAGATCTTCGAGCGCGAAACCTTCCTCTCGGCCATCAGCCTCGGCACCAAGGTGCTCATCCAGCTCGGCGTGGCGCCCAACGACGCCATGCACATGGCCCAGGCCTTCGAGCGCCACGACAATAAGTTGCTGGAGGAAAGCTTCGCCGTCCGCGGGGATGAGGACGCCTATGTCGGCATGATCCGGACCTCGATGGGCCTCTTGGGTGAGGCCATGCGCGCCGACAACCCTACCATACCAGTTGACAAGTCCGAGCCGAAGCGTACGGATTCCAGAGACTGAGGCATCCGCCTCGGATCGCAGCCACCCACGGCGTCATTCCCGCGAACGCGGGAATCTCCCTTAGTCGGCAAGGGGGATTCCCGCGTTCGCGGGAATGACGCGGCGTTTCCATCGGACCTCCGCGCCTATGCCCCTCCTCGATCCCTATTTCATCTCGATCGCCACGATCGCGGTGCTCATTGTCGGCCTTAGCAAGGCCGGTCTGCTCGGTAGTCTCGGCATGGTCGGCGTGCCGCTGCTAAGCCTGGTCATGCCCGCCCGCGACGCCGCCGGCATGATGCTGCCGGTGCTGCTCGCCATGGATGTCATCGCCGTCTACGCCTACCGCAAGGAGATCGACTGGCGCATCCTGCGCATCATGCTCCCCGGCGCCGCTGCCGGCACGCTGATCGGCTGGCTGCTCTGGGCCTTCGTGTCAGATGCCGCGGTACTGCTGTTCGTCGGCGTCGTGACGCTGCTCTTCATCCTCGATGCCCTGCTGCCGCTGCGCAAGAAGCTCGAAGGCCTGCCGCCGTCGAAACCCTGGGGCGTATTCTGGGGCGGCTTTGCCGGCTTCACCAGCTTCATCAGCCATACCGGCGGCCCGCCATTCCAGATCTACGTGCTGCCCCAGCGCCTGCCCCCGGCCATCTATTCGGGCACCTCGGCGGTCTTCTTCGCCATCGTCAACACCGCCAAGCTAATCCCCTACTTCTTCCTCGGCCAGCTCAACGTCCACAATCTGCAGCTCTCCGCGGCGCTAATCCCCATCGGCATTGCCGGCGTCTTCATCGGCATCTTCCTCGTTCGCCGCATTTCGATGAAGTGGTTCTACCGCATCGCCTACTGGCTGGTCTTCCTGCTGGCCCTAAAGCTCATCTGGGACGGCGCCCGCGGCGGCTTCTGGGGCATCTAGCCAATAAAAAAGGGCCGCAGCGAAGGCTGTGACCCTTTCATCCGCTTGGGGATGACCAGCTTATTGAGTGCCGCTTGTGTACTTGTAGAGTTCGTCCTTCACTTCGAGTTTCTTGCGCTTCAGCGCGCTGACCGTGAGATCGTCGTACCGTGTGCTTTGCATCTCGGTCTGGATCTGACGGTCCAACTCCTGATGGCGCCGTTCAAGCGCCGCGACGTGGCCTTCAGTCGTCATAACAACTCCTTGAAGCATCTATGGACGAATCGATCGTCACAAATAATTCACGACTTGTCGACTGCCTTTCCGGCGCCTCTGGAAATCTGGTGCAAAACACCGCGTGATCGGTTAACCAAGGGTAAGAGGTGGGCGTCGGGGACACGCTGGATTTTATGTTCGAGCTGAGCAAGGAACAGGAAGCCAGTCTGGGACTGGAATTGGCCACCAAGCGGCAGGAGCACAGCGATCTCAACGCCGCGATCGATACGCTGACCGCGTCCCACGTCGCCGATCGGATGCTCATTCAGCGCCTCAAGAAGCGCAAGCTGGCGCTCAAGGACCGCATCGTCCAGCTCGAGAACATTCTCTTGCCCGATATCATCGCCTGAGCCGTTCGACGGCTTGAGATGTGGCCAAATCTGGGCTAAATGCGCGCTTTGTGGAGCTTGAGGGAACAAGGCTCTATGCTGACAAAACCACCCGTCGCCATCGTCATGGGCAGCCAATCCGATTGGCCCACCATGCGCCTCGCCGCCGAGACGCTGGAGGCGCTTGAGGTCGAGTACGAGGCGCGCATCGTCTCCGCCCACCGCACCCCCGAGCGCATGGTCGATTTCGCCACCAATGCCCGCGCCGAAGGCTTCAAGGTCATCATCGCCGGCGCCGGCGGGGCCGCACATCTGCCCGGCATGATCGCCGCCATGACCCCCCTGCCCGTCTTCGGCGTACCGGTCAAATCCAAGGCTCTCAACGGCCAGGATAGCCTCCTCTCCATCGTCCAGATGCCCGGCGGTATTCCCGTGGGTACATTGGCTATCGGCGAGCCCGGCGCCATCAATGCCGCGCTGATCGCTGCCGCCGTGCTGGCCCTGTCCGACGACGACCTGGCCGACCGGCTCGACGCCTTCCGCGCCCGCCAGACCGCCGCCGTCCCGCTTTTCCCCGCAGATACCGAGTAGGTCGTGGCAATAGACACATCCCCGCTGCCGCAAGGCAGCATGATCGGCATTCTGGGCGGCGGCCAGCTCGGCCGCATGCTGTCGCTGGCAGCGAGCAAGCTGGGCATGCGCACCCACATCTATTGCCCCGATGCCAATAGCCCGGCCTTCGAGGTCACCCCGCACAAGACCGTGGCCGCATACGACGACGAGACCGCGCTGGCGGCCTTCGCCGACGCCGTCGACGTCATCACCTACGAGTTCGAGAACGTTCCGGCCGCGACGGCGGAATTCCTCGCCGCCCGCAAGCCGCTGCGGCCCGGCGCTAATGCCCTCGCCATCTCGCAGGACCGGTTGGTCGAAAAGACCTTCCTCGCCTCCAAGAATATCCCCGTCGCGCCGCATCGCGCCGTCGAAACCCTTGCCGACCTCGAAGCCGCCATCGAGGCCCTCGGCCTGCCCGCCGTGCTCAAGACCACGCGGCTCGGCTATGACGGCAAGGGCCAGCGCGTCATTCGCGAACGCAGCGAGGCGGCCGCCGCCTTCAGGGACCTGGCCCCAAAGCCGCTGGTGCTCGAGGCCTTCATTCCGTTCGACAAGGAAATCTCGGTCGTCGTCGCCCGCAACACATCAGGCGAAGTCCGCGCCTTCGACGCCGCCGAGAACGTGCACCGCCACCACATCCTCTTCACCAGCACCGTCCCCGCCGAGATTGCGCCCGGCCTCGAAAAACATGCCGCCATGCTGGCCAAGGTCATCGTCGTGGCGCTCGACTATGTCGGCGTCCTGGGCGTCGAATTCTTCGTCATCCCCGGCGAACGCCCGACCCTTCTGGTCAACGAGATCGCCCCCCGGGTACACAATTCCGGCCACTGGACCGAGGCCGTCTGCCTCACCGACCAGTTCGAGCAACACATCCGCGCCGTCCTCGGCTGGCCCCTCGGCGATCCCGCGCGCATGGCCGACGTGGTGATGGAGAACCTCATCGGCGACGAAGTCTTCACCGTCCCCACAGGTATAGACGGCAACACCCAGCCCCACCTCTACGGCAAAACCGAAACCCGCCCGGGCCGCAAGATGGGTCACATCAACAAGATCGTGCGGCGGTAGCCCTTCCTCACCTCGCGCCTCTGGGGAGAGGTGAGGGACTACCGCGCCAACCACCCCCGCATCGCCTCCACCACCGCAGCCGGATTCTCCATCGGCGGCAAATGCGCGCTATCGGCGAACCGCACCAGCTCCGCTCCCGCAATCCCCGCGGCCATTTCCTCGGCCAGCTCGAGCGGCGTCATCTTGTCCAGCTCGCCCACACCCACCAGCGTCGGCACGGCGATGGCGCCCAGCATGGGCCGGGAATCGATGCGGCCCAGGATCGCGGTCTGCTGCCGCACATAGGCATCCTGCCCCACCCGCTCCGACATGGCCTGCACATCCGCGGCCACCGCTGTCCCCAGATGCTGCGGCGCCACCAGGCTCGCGAGCAGTCCGCGCGACACGCCGATGAACCGGCCATGCCTGACCATCTCGATTCCCTTGCGCCGCGTCTCCTTGCGCGCCTCGTCGTCGGCCCGCGCCGAGGTATCGAGCAGCGCCAGGTGCGTCACCCGCTCGGGGGCCTGCCGCATGATCTCGAAGGCCACGTAGCCGCCCATGGACAGCCCGGCGAGCGCGAATCGGGCCGGGGCGGTAGCCAGCGTCCGCGCCGCCATGGCTGGAATCGAGTCGTCCTGCGTCAGGTCTGCCACCTGGGCGCGGGCATCGACCTCGCCGATCACGTCCCGCCACAACCGTTCATCACAGATAAGTCCCGGCAGCAGCACCAGATCGCTTGTCATGCACGGCCTCCATTGGCAAAATCATCAGGCTCGACTGTTCCGTCTCAACGCTGGCAGGACAAGCCCGGACTCAGCAGATCCGCGGTTTTTCTCGT
Organism: Devosia lacusdianchii; assembly: GCF_022429625.1. Taxonomy (NCBI): domain Bacteria; kingdom Pseudomonadati; phylum Pseudomonadota; class Alphaproteobacteria; order Hyphomicrobiales; family Devosiaceae; genus Devosia; species Devosia lacusdianchii. The sequence goes on from NZ_CP092483.1 coordinate 3,389,235, forward strand.
TGTCGTAGTGGACAAGCCCACAGAGCTGGGCTATAGAGCGGCCCACGGTGACTGGCTCAGCTGGTCGGCGACGGGGTTCTTTGGCTCCGGCGCCACGATCCAAACCCACATGTCTAAGCTTCGAAAGGGCGGTTGACCTTTGCAAGTAGTCGTTCGCGATAATAACGTTGATCAGGCGCTGCGCGCGCTCAAGAAGAAGTTGCAGCGCGAAGGCGTCTTCCGCGAAATGAAGCTGCGTAACTACTACGAGAAGCCCTCTGAAAAGAAGGCTCGCCAGAAGGCCGAGGCCGTTCGTCGCGCCCGCAAGCTGGCTCGCAAGCGCGCCCAGCGTGAAGGCGGTCTGCCCGCCCCGACACCGACGGCACGTCCCGGCCAGCCCGGCCGCCCGGCGGCAGCGACCCCACGCACCTAAGCGCTGGTCGTTATCAGTTTCGAAAACGCCGCCCTTCGGGGCGGCGTTTTTATTTGCTCGCATGATCGTCCGCGACCACCGCGCTGTCCCTCCCCCCTGACGGGGAGGCTAGGTGGGGGTGTTGGGAGCCCCGATATCGGGGCCAATCATCCCCCACCCTTGATCCCTCCCCGCAAGGGGGAGGGAGACGACTGAAACACCTTCCACCACGCAATAAGATGCGCTGGAATCGCCCCCCTACTCCGCCATCGCCCGTTCGAAGAACGGCACGGCATGGCCCCAGATGCCACGATCCCACAAGTCACCGTGCCCGGCGCCAGGCTCGATCCAGAGTTCATCCTTGTTCTTGACCAGGTCATAGACCCGCTCGCCATTGCTGACGCCAACGACCACGTCAGCCGTACCGTGCGCCACCAGCACCGGCTCATCGACATCGAGGATCCACTGGTTGACCGGGAACTGGTCCTGCATGACCAGCGCCACCGGCAGGTAGGGATAGCGCTCGCCAGCCACTGTCACCGCTGAAAGAAACGGCGTTTCGAGCAGCAGCGCCTCGGCTTCGCGAATACTGGCCACATACGTCGCCGGCCCCGAGCCCAGCGAACGGCCCCAGATCAGGATCGGAAACCCCTTCCCCGCCGCCCAGTCAAACGCCGCCGTGGCATCATCGAGAATACCCTGCTGGCTCAATGAGCCCGGCGACATGGGAAAGCCACGATAGTCGAACGACAGGAAGCCATAACCGTCGGCCACGAATTGCTCAAAGCGTTCATGCTCGGCGCTGAAGCTGCCCGAATTGCCGCGATAATAGATGATCAGCGGTTTGCCGGGCTTCGGCGCTTCATACCAGCCACTGACCACCCCGCCGCCCGATGGAATCGCGACCTCTTCCGCCGCCGTTAGCGTCGTATCGGCCAGTGCGGTGATCGGTCCATCGGCCACATACTGCAGCGCCCGCTGGTTGAAATACATGTAGCCGACCACAGCGGCATAGCCGATGACGAGAATTACAGCGGCGGCGAGCAGGAGGCGACGCAAGAGCTTCACGGAAAGACCTCGGGCAAAGATTCGGCCGAAGCCTACACCAATTTGCCTCTTCTTCACCTCTCCCTTCGGGGAGAGATCGGCGCAACGCGCCCCCGCCCGACCCGGGACCTAGAGTTCAGCGAGTGTCTGCTGCAGCGCCCGCTCGAACACTTCGTCGGGCTGCGCGCCCGACAAGGCGTATTTCTCGCCAAACACGAAGAACGGCACACCGCGAATGCCCTGCGCGGCCGCGTCGGTCGCCAGTTGTTCGGTGATGGCGAGTTCGTTCTCGTCGTTCATCGCGTCGATGGCGTCACCGCGATCGAAGCCATATTCCACCGCGATATCGGCCAGCACATTGTCGTCGTTGATCTGGCGGTGTTCGAGGAAATAGGCGTTAGCGATAGCATTAGCCAATTCGTGCTGGATGCCGAGCGGCTTAGCCAGCCGCGTAATGGTGTGGGCCTTCTTGGTCGGAAACATACGCGGCTGTTTGCTGAGATCGAGCTCGACCCCGGCCTTGCGGGCCTCGCCTTCGACCCGCGCCCACATTTCCTTGGGATCCTTGCCGTATTTCTGCGCCAGCATATCGGCCACCACCACACCCTCGGCGGGCGTATTGGGGTCGAGGTAGAAGGGGTGGTTCTCTACCACCACTTCGATATCGTCGGGCAGCGCCGCAATGGCCTTGTCGAGCCGCGCCGAGCCCACCAGGCACCAGGGGCAAACGACATCGGTGAACACGTCGATCTTGAGCAGTTTGGTCATGGCAAAATCCTTTTGCCATCACATGGCGCGGAAGCAAACGCGCCGCAAGAACGCACGTCGAGGTAACCTAACCCAGATTAGGAGCTCTGGCTGCCATTGGCGATACCGAATGGCGGCGACCAGCTTGCCACAAAGCTGAGCCCGATAAAGGCGCTGAACCCCATCCAGGCCAGGCCAGGCAGCATGATCCAGGCCGCGCGCGGCGATACCTCGCCGGTGCGGGCGGCAGCACCCAGTCCGACGAGGAGCAGCAGCATAGCCACGATGCTCAGCATCAGCGAATCGAGCGGCGTCACCACGAACGGGAACGCGATCGTGCCGGCCATCAATGCCACCAGCCACCAACCGGCGACCCGGCCCTGGCGACCCTCACGCGCCACCATCCAGCGCGCAATGCCGAACAGCGGCAGGCTGCCGATATGCAGCGCCCCACCGACCCAGCCAGGCAGTCCGAATGGTGAAAAGAACAGCGGCAAGGCGCCATTCATCTCGGCAATGCCATTGGCAATGACGAAAACCGCCAGCGGCAAAGCCGCGCTCAGTACCAATCCGAGAACGTCGTTCCGGTCCGCATTGAGTACCCGTTGCCGGGTCAGTCTGGCCGCTATGCTGGTCGCCATGTCAGGCTCCCGCTGTTTGACATTGCCTGTCGAAACAATGGCGCAAACGCCAAAAGGGTTCCGCTTACGTCAATAGCGAGGGGTGTCCGCTCAGGGTCGCGGGCGGGACTGGTCTATGGCACGGGTCGGGGGCAGACGCGTAAATTCGAGCTCGATCGCGACGTCGATGGCCTCTTCGATCTGGTGGGCGATCTCGACCGCGCCGCAATGCTGGCGCGGCAGCGTGAACAGCGCTTGTTCCAACTGATCCCGCACTTCACGGGCCAGCGCCTTGGTCTCGTTCTCGTGGCTCATGATCGGACATTGGAGACGCGATTATGGCGGCCGTTAGGCACTTTGCCCATCCAATTTTAGGCAAAATGCGTCCGATTCGACGGGCGCTGAAGACGCCCGTCGCTAAGTAGCTGAGACCCTAGCCTTCCTTGGCCATCGAGCGTTTGAACTGCGGCAGGTGCTTGGTCTGGGCGTCCAGCATTTTCTCGCGATACTGGCCATAGATGATGTCGGTATCGTGCAGGGTGACCCCCGCAATGGTGGGCGAAGCGAACACCGGCAGCTCGATATTGCGATCGGCCAGCTTCTGGGCCGTGCGCGCCACCAGCTCGTGCATGTTGATCATCGCCAGCACGGTCGAAGCGCCCGACACCGGCCGGCTCCAACCCTTGATATCGACGATCGCATCCTCGATCGGCGCGCAGGTATCAATGACGATATCAGCCGCATCGGCGAGCCGCTTGCCCGAAGAATGCGTGGCTGGCTTATCGAGATTGGCCTTGGCGGTGATGGCGACCACCGTCAGCCCGCGCTTCCTAGCATAGATGGCGGTGTCGATCCCCGAGGCATTGCGGCCCGAATGGCCGAAGATCACGATCGTATCGCCGGCGTTGAGCGGCTGATGGTCGAGGAACTTCTCGGCATAGTTCTCGGTCCGCTCCAGCCACAGCAGCTCGCGCACGCCGCCCGCACCCAGGATATTGTGCCACATGACGCGCGGATCGGTCAGCGGATTGAAGCCCAGATAGGAGCCGTAGCGCGGATAGGTTTCCTGCACCGGCAACACCGAATGGCCCGAGCCATAGAGATGCACGAGGCCGCCATTGGCGAGCGTTTCGCTCATGGCAGCCGACGCCTTTTCATAGGCCGCCTCATTATCGGCGCCGGCCTGCTCGGCGAGCTTGAGGAGTTTGCTGATATAGAGCGTCGACATCTGGTGAGCCTTTCTGAAACTACACGTAGAGGGTGGAGCGGATTTCGTAGCGGTCCGCCCGCATGATGGAGAGGGCGAACTCGAATGGGCCATTGCGATCGAAGGTGATGCGCTCGACCTCGAAGGCCGGCGTATCCGCCGGCAGTTCGATCAATTCGGCATCGGCTGCCGGCACACTGCCGACGCGATAGACCTCCTTGGCCTTGACCGGATCGATGCTGCAATTGTCCTTGAGCCAGCGATAGAGCGAGCTGATACCAGGCGCCGCATCATAGAGGCCCGGCACCCGTCCAGCCGGCAGATGTGTCGTCTGGATGCCGATGGGCATGCCATTGCCCAGCCACAGCCGGCGCAACTGCACGATCGAGCTGCCCGCCGCCACTTCCAGTGCCTCAGCCATGACGTCGGTGGCGTCGAGCATCTGCACGCCCAGCAGCCGCGTGCCCGGCTCCAGCGCCAGCGTGCGCATTTCGTCGGTGAAGCTGGTCAGCCCGCGCACGCCCGCCACCATGGTCGCCGAGCGCACGAAGGTGCCGCGTCCATGCTCGCGCCGCAGCATGCCGGCTTCCTCGAGATTGCGCAGCGCATGCCGCAGCGTGATGCGGGAAATACCCAGCATGTCGCCCAGCCGGTCCTCATTGGGGATTTGCGACCCCGCCGACCATTCCCCGCTCTCGATCAGCCCGCGCAG